>PYGV01000009.1 GCA_003022385.1 filamentous cyanobacterium CCP3
ACCCAGTACAGCGCCCGCCCCAGCCATCGCGGCAAAGCTAGAGGCGCAAACTGGCCCAATACCATGCCTAGTCCCGTCCAGATCACCAGCGGCAAGTAGGCTTGAATCAGAGAATCACGCATTTTGACCGTTCGTTATAGCACCTAGCCTAGTCAGTATTCTACGGAGGTTTTGTGAATAGAGCCTCAGCTTATTGCAATCGCACCACCGCTCCTAGCGCAATTTCAGCCCTCAACAACAACGGGATGTTACTGCCTTGAATCAGCCATTTTGCCGACCGCAATCTCATAGCCTTAAGCCTTTACCAAACCCTAGTCAGGCCTGATTGCAGGGGTTTTCAGAGCGGTATCAAATTTCAAGTAGCATCTAAAACAAGCTAAATCATCGGTTTTAAACGGGCACCAAGTATAAAAAGATTGCTCTGGCTTGGGATAATACGTACAGAATTCAACCCTATTAATCCTGGCCTCATAAAACTGTATCAATCTTGTAAAAGCGATCGCTAAAATCTGGCTCTGGCTATTTTTTTTGATTTGATGGCGTTAGAGACCCAGGCATACCGTGCTGCCCATGGCCCAGATGCGGCACTTTAGCGCCTGAGTACCCAAACCATCGTCATCATAGAGGTTGCATCACCGTTATGGACCGGCGTGATCGATCCATATCGTTATCTGATGCCCTGCCAGCCTCCAGCAGGCCCCTTTCTCTAGCCCCCGTCTTCTCTGATGACTCCTTGTAATGATTTAACTAGGGAGTACACCTTCGACCATGGCTACGTCTGCACCCCATCCGTCCGCTGAGGCTCAAGTTGGCGTCTACGAGTGCACTGTCACTCTCAAATTTAGAATTTTGGAGGAAGATGCTGTCATTGCCAATCGCGACCACCTGCTAGAGTTACTGATCGACGCCTATTCTTACGGTAGTGACGAGTTCGTCGAGCAGCTAGAGTCTCAGGTAGATGTCAACGAGGTCTCAGAAATAGCTGCTTCGCCGCTGATGCGGCGGCAGTTGATGCGGCTCCGCAATTTGCCTGCGGCCTAGAGCGTGTCCAGAGTCACTCCTGCATTCCATTTTGGGCCATGCCCTACATACAAAGGCATGTCATCAGGAACCTAGTCGATCTAGTTCCCTCAGAGCTCTCAGGCCCGTATATTAATTAATAGGGTTTTAGGCCAAGCTCGGTATTCCCTAGACCCTATAGTCTCCTAGGCCTTGTAGTCGCTGTAGCCTAAGCCCATGAACAGTTACATTCCCCAACGAACGCTTGCTCGCTCAGTTCGGCTGGGCTGGCGGAGCTTTTTAGGCCTGGTGTTGCCGTTGTGTTTGGTGCTGGGGCTAGGGGTTTCCGCCGCCGAAGCGGTGGCCGTTTTTCAGATACCGACCGTAGCCGCTGGCGACTCCACCTGGATTGTTGACGAGGCCGGCATCATCAGCCGCATCAACGAGACTAAAATTTCGAACCGTTTTGGCGACCTGGCAACCGCCACAGGTAATGAAGTGCGCCTGGTGACTATTCACCATTTCGACTATGGCGAAACGATTCAAACCTTTACCGACAAGCTGTTTGAACGCTGGTACCCAACTCCAGCAGACCAGGCCAACCAAACCCTGCTTGTGCTAGATGAGGTTACAAAGACCGTCGGCATTCGCGTGGGCGAACAGTCAGCTACACGGCTAGCCCCCGACATCGCCACCAGCGTTGCTCAAGAAACTGTGCTTTACCCTCTTCTCGAGGGCGACAAGTACAATCAGTCGTTTTTGGCAGCCAGCGATCGCCTGGTGGCCGTACTCAGCGGCCAAGAAGACCCAGGCCCACCGGCCTTCGACGACTCCTTTGATAGCGAAAGCACCTTTGCCAGCGCCGAAGAGACCGCCGAGAATCGCGGCAACAACACCATTATTGTGGTTGTGCTGCTGGTTCTGGCCACGGTTATCCCTATGGCGACCTATTTTTGGTACGCGGGGTTTGGCAACTAAACCCGCATTCGCCCTGGCTTCAATCTGAAATCTGATCTAGCTGGGCCAAGCGCCGCTCTAGCGGCTCACCGTGGTTATATTTTGCTCGTCTACGACTAGAGGGCAGGGGGCACCGCTGTTGGCATCAGGGGGCACCAGACCAACGATGTGGGGCACCGGGCGAGGAATATACCCCACCAGAGAATCGCCCTGGTAGGCCAGGGATGTACTGGCCCCTGAGTCGAGCATCACCGCATCGCGCAGACCTGCCTGATGCAGCATTTCCCCCAGTTGTACCGAGTCCACCATAGTGTGGGTCACCCCTACCACCGGCTGCCCAGCCGTATTGATGCCCCAAAACGCACGATGGCGGCGGGCGTCATAGTCAAACAGGCTGCCAAAGCTGCTGGCAGGCTGGGGCAGACCATTTTTCACCAGCCAGGCTGCGGCTACAAAAGCATCGGTTACACCGGTCAACTCATGAGTGAGGCCAGCCAGAGCATTGTGGCGATCGGCATCAAAGGGTACAAACAGCACCCGTTCAGGCGAAATCAGCACCAGAGGACGACCGTTGAGTCTGGGGGTCTCGCCGCCATAGCCTGGCACAAACTGTCGAGTGCTTTGGCTCAGGACTGGGCCAATCATCACGTTAGAGTCCAGATACTCTAAGGAGAAAAATCCGCCGTCAACCGCTCCGGCAATGTTGGTCCCCGCCATGATGTCTGTCAGCTGATAGCGGCTGTTGGCGTGGATGGTCACCGGCTGACCACCTGTAATGAGTGAGAACGACTGATTCTCCAGGTCCAGTTTCTGAACATCTACGGGGGCCGTAAAGTTAAACTCTGAATTGGCCACAGCAACCAGCGCAGCGCTGGCAGCAGGAGCCCCCCCCCAGGCCACCTCGACCAGGGAGGCAAGACTTGACTGACCAAAGCGCTCGATTGCTAGCAGCGACTCTGAGGCCCCGGCAAACTGCTCATTTTGCTCACGCATCGTGAATGCAGCCAGGTAGCCAGCATTGGCCACAGCCTGCGCTACCCGCTCATCGTAGTAGCCTGTGGGGTAGCTAAAGTAGCGCATGGGCACGCCCAGCTCGCTCTCAAGCCGCCGCTTTGACTCCGTTACTTCGTAGGCCAGGTCGTCGTCGCTGAGGGTGCGGAGATCGGCGGGATGGGTGACACTATGGGACGCGATAGTAACCAGGGGATCGGCCGCCATGGTCTTGAGCTGGTCCCAGGTTAAGGTCGATCGCCCCGCCACATCCCCGTCTACCTTGCCCGGAAACACAAAAAACGTAGCCGGTACCTGATACTTTTGCAGGAGCGGATAGACATGCTCGTAGTGGCCGACGTAGCCGTCATCAAAGGTAATTAGCACCGGCTTCTCGGGCAGCGGGGCACCAGTGCGCAGGTGCTGCACAAGCTGGTCAGGGCTGATGGGAGTCAGGCCGTTGTCCAAAATAATTTGCAGATGAGCTTCAAAGTCGGCAGGGGTGAGGTCAAAAAAGACCTCGGGTGGTTCGAGCACGTCGTGGTACATCAAGACGGGCACCCGCGCCTCTGCTGCCTGGGGGTGAATGCTGGGCCAGGGCGCTGCTCCCAGCTGCGCGATCGCCTCTGTTCCGAGGGTTTTTGCAGCGGCCTCTAGGCCTGCGCCCTGAAACAGTCGTTCACCGCGGTCGCCAGTGGCCTCGGCTTCGACTAGCCCCAGCGGACGCCTGCACAGCCGCTCGCTGCTGACCCTGGTGGGAAAAGCATCTACCCCAGGCGCATCGATTAGGGCAAACAGCTGGGTATTTAAAGCCTGGGGTTGAGCAGCGGGACCTGGTGCAGCCCCAACCACATCCCCCATCGTGATCGCCCCAGTGCTCAGCGCTCCTGCCAGAGGCACGGCAGCTCCCAATACGAACGCAGCTGATCCCATCGTCAGCAGCGTCCGTGCCCTGGATGGCTTTATTCCAGATCTGGTCTTAGCGCTCTTGCCCATCACTCTCTCCCCACCACCAGAACCTTAGCCCTGGCGAAAACCCATTACATATTACTGGGGAACGCTGTCTTTGTTCGATTAAAGTGGCCGAGTTTTCAGTTAAGGAACCGTTAATTCCAACCCTGGGGGCGGAGTTGTTGCTTACCCTAGGCTAAGACGTAGTATGGAACAAACCTATCGTGCGATCGCTCTGTCCATGATGCTCACCATTGCCTATCTGGGGCCTGAGGGCACCTATTCCCAACTGGCTGCTCTGGCCTATAGCCTCGACTTAGAACAGCGCACGGGCCAAGCGGTCGAGCTTAGGGCTATGCCCAGCATTCCAAAGGCAATGCAGGCGACCGCTGAGGGGCTAACCAACCTCACCATCGTGCCGGTCGAAAACTCAACCGAGGGCGGAGTCACAACCACCCTTGACACCCTCTGGCGGCTTCAGCAGCTCAGCATTCACCACGCGATGGTCATGCCCATTCGCCATGGCCTGCTGTCTCACGCCCAAGATCCAGCGCTGATCAGAATGGTTTACTCTCATCCCCAAGCGCTTTCTCAGTGTCAGGTCTGGCTGGAGCGCCATCTGCCCCAGGCCAAACTGGTGGCGACCCGTTCAACCACAGAAGCCCTGGAGCACCTGGCCGACGACAAGGCCGTAGCCGCCGTTTCTTCGGAGTGGGCAGCACAACTCTACAGCCTGCCTATTCTGGCCCACAACATCAACGACCACACCGACAACTGCACTAAGTTCTGGGTGCTCAAGGGCAACGCTGAGGAGCAACGCTCTAGTGGTCAATATACGTCCCTGGCGTTCAGCCTGCCCGTCAACGGCCCCGGTGCCCTGCTCAAAGCCCTGGAGGTGTTTGCCCGCTACGGCATCAACCTCAGCCGCATTGAATCTCGCCCTACCAAGCGATCGCTGGGAGAGTATCTCTTCTTTGTCGACTTAGAAATTAGTGGAACCACTCCCACCGGACAACAGGCTATCGAAGAACTCTTGGCCTGTACCGAAACCCTGCTTAACTTCGGCACCTACAATCTCGTGACCGTAGACCCTAGTCTGGCGGCGACCAAAGCTAAGGCGCAATCTATTCAAGCACTTCCTTAAGGGCCGTGCGGGCCGCCAGATGATTGCGGGTAGAAGTTAGAATTTCGGCCTCACGCTCTAGGCGAATGCTGGTGTCATCCATTTCTAGCAGAGCTTGCTGTTCGAGAGCAACCCCGTGCAAGTTGCTCGCCACCCAGTAGGACAGCTCGATAGGAATGTCGGGGATATTGTCTGGCAGGTCAATATCCTGGTTGGTCAGCTTGGCCGACAGGTGCACTACATCGCGCAACAGGCGATCGACATCGGAGGCGAGGGGGTTCAGGTCTTCGCTGGTGGGTTTGTCTTCCACCCACTCTACCAGACCCACCCGGTAGGGCTTTTCGCGCACGTAGCTGAGTACGCGGAACCGCTGCTGACCAATGGTGAGAATCTTGAGGCGATCGTCAGGCAGCCGCTGGTAGTGAAGAACTTCGGCACAGCAGCCCACCTGCGCTGGCTGACCCGACGCCGGGTCGAGCATCAGCACTCCAAATCGGCGATCGCTTTGCAGAATAGTGTTCATCATGATTCGGTAACGGGGCTCGAACACATGAAGCGGCAGGTGCCTTCCCGGAAACAGAACCAGCTCAGGTAATGGGAAAAGCGGGAGCTCTCGCACGGATATGGACTCAGAGAATGCCATTATCGCCTCTTGCAGGTTTCAAGCGCGCCGTGCCAGGGCAAGGCAGGCCGTAACACTTGTTTACATAGGTGTATTCTAACCCAACTCCCCGGCGAAATGCCGGGCCTCAAGGCGCTACTTCCCCAGCTGATCCCTGCGACAGACCCCAAAGAACCCGCTAAATACGGCTACCTAGCGGGTAAAGCAGGTCTGCTCTAAAGCTTCACTTCAATGTCAACCCCAGCGGGTAAATCCAGCTTCATCAGGGCATCAATCGTTTTAGATGAGGGCTGATAGATGTCAATAATTCTGCGATGGGTGCGGCTCTCAAAATGCTCACGGGAGTCCTTGTCGACATGGGGAGAGCGTAGCACACAGTAAATACGACGCTTGGTCGGCAGAGGAATGGGGCCAATTGCTGTAGCGTTGGTACGATTGGCGGTGTCAACGATCTTTTCGCAGGAAGTATCAAGCAGTCTGCGGTCAAAAGCTTTCAAGCGAATGCGAATCTTCTGTTGCTGGATAGTAGCCATAGGTCTGAAAAAAATAAATTGTCGAGGTGCAAAAAGAAACCGAAATCTTTAGAGACAAAAGGCAGGAGTGAACCCATTGAGCGATCACTCCTGCCTTTAAGAAGATAGCGCTAGACTACTTCAGGATTTTGGAGACCACGCCCGCTCCCACGGTGCGGCCACCCTCACGAATGGCGAAGCGCATTCCCTGCTCAATGGCGATGGGGTTGATGAGTTCTACGGTCATCTTGATGCGATCGCCGGGCATCACCATCTCAGCATCGCTGCCATCGTCAGCGGTGAAAGCGACGATGCTACCGGTCACGTCGGTGGTGCGCACGTAGAACTGAGGCTTGTAGCCGGGGAAGAAAGGAGTGTGACGGCCACCCTCTTCTTTTTTGAGGATGTACACCTCAGACTCAAACTGAGTATGAGGGGTAATGCTGCCGGGCTTAGCCAGCACCATACCACGCTCGATGTCTTCCTTCTGCACACCGCGCAGCAGCAGACCAACGTTGTCTCCAGCCATCCCTTCGTCAAGGGTCTTCTGGAACATCTCCACACCAGTTACGGTGGTGTTACGGGTGTCACGAATACCGACAAGCTCTACAGTTTCGCCAACCTTGACCTTGCCGCGCTCAATCCGCCCGGTGGCTACCGTACCCCGACCGGTAATCGAAAATACGTCCTCAACGGCCATCAAGAAGGGCTTGTCGACATCACGCTCGGGCGTGGGGATGTAGTCGTCAACGCTGTCCATCAGCGCCAGGATCTTGTCGACCCACTCGTTGTCACCACGGCTGATAGCCGGGGTCGCGGTCAGCGCTTCTACAGCCAGCAGAGCAGAGCCAGAGGTAATCGGAATATCGTCACCGGGGAAATCGTAGGAGCTGAGCAGCTCGCGAACTTCCAGCTCCACCAGTTCCAGCAGCTCTTCGTCGTCAACTTGGTCTTGCTTGTTCAAGAAGACAACAATACTCGGTACGCCTACCTGCTTAGCCAGCAGAATGTGCTCCCGGGTCTGGGGCATGGGGCCATCGGCAGCCGAACACACCAGAATGGCACCGTCCATCTGAGCTGCACCAGTGATCATGTTTTTCACATAGTCAGCGTGGCCAGGGCAATCAACGTGGGCATAGTGGCGATTTTCGGTCTCATACTCCACGTGGGCCGTGTTGATGGTAATACCACGGGCCTTCTCTTCAGGAGCCGCATCGATCTCGTCGTATTTACGAGCCTTAGCGCCACCAGCCGCTGCTAGCGTCATGGTGATAGCAGCCGTCAGAGTGGTCTTACCGTGGTCAACGTGACCGATGGTGCCGATGTTGACGTGGGGTTTGTTGCGTGTAAACTTTTCGCGTGCCATTTACGTTACTTGTCCTTTCCTTTCTAAGCGTTCCCAGTGTTTTTAGAGATAATGGCCTCAGCCACGTTTCGAGGAACCTCGCCATAGTGACTAAATTCCATCGAAAAAATGCCCCGACCCTGCGTTTTTGAGCGGATGTCGGTAGCATAACCAAACATCTCAGCTAGGGGAACATGGGCTGTAACTTTTGCAACGCCAACTTCTGTTCCCATACCCTCGATCTGGCCCCGGCGGGAGTTCAAATCTCCCATGACGTCGCCCAGAAAATCTTCTGGAACTTCAACCTCGACCTTCATGATCGGCTCTAGAAGGACAGGGGACGCCTTCAAGACGGCTTCCTTCATCGCCATTGACCCAGCGATTTTAAAAGCCATCTCTGATGAGTCTACATCGTGATACGACCCATCAACCAGAATAACCTTTAAATCAATTACCGGGTACCCAGCTAGGATACCAGATTCGCAGGCCTCTTTCATGCCCTGTTCAGCGGGAGCAATATATTCTTTTGGAATTGTACCCCCCACAATTTTAGACACAAACTCGAAACCACTGCCCTCGTCGGCAGGTTCTACCTCAACGACCACGTGACCGTACTGACCTTTGCCACCGCTCTGCCGAATGAACTTGCCCTCGGCGCTGATGGGTTTGCGAATCGTTTCTCGGTAGGCCACCTGGGGAGCCCCAATGTTGGCCTCAACCTTGAACTCTCGCAGCATGCGGTCGACCAGAATATCGAGGTGAAGCTCACCCATACCAGCAATCACGGTCTGATTGGTTTCAGGATCGGTACTGACTCGGAAGGTGGGATCTTCTTCCGATAGAGACTGCAAAGCCTTGGCCAGTTTATCCATGTCCTGCTTGGTTTTGGGCTCTACAGCCACTGAAATTACTGGCTCAGGAACGTAAAGTGATTCCAGGACGATAGGGTTAGCCGGGTCGCAGATGGTATCGCCCGTGAAGGTATCTTTAAGCCCAATGGCGGCCCCTAGATCCCCAGCCCGCAGCTCATCAACTTCGATGCGATCGTCAGCTTTAAGGACAATCAGCCGAGAAATACGTTCTTTCTTATCTTTAGTGGCGTTGTAGATATAGCTACCTTTTGCCAGTACACCAGAGTAGACGCGTACAAAGGTGAGCCGCCCGTAGGGATCGGCCATGATTTTAAATGCCAGAGCGGCTAAGGGCGCATCGTCATTGGCAGGGCGCTCCGCCAGTTCGCCATCGGGTAAATGGCCCTGAATGGGAGGCACCTCAAGCGGAGAAGGTAAATAATCTACAACCGCATCTAGCAGGATCTGCACCCCCTTGTTTTTGAAGGCGGACCCACATAGAACCGGCACAATAGTGCCCTGAATGGTACCCCGGCGCAGTGCCGTCATAATCTCATCTGACGACAGGGGCTGCCCTTCAAAATATTTTTCCATCAGGGCATCGTCCGTCTCAGACACGGCTTCAACTAACTGGGCGCGATAGTCTTCTGCGACGCCCAGGATGTCAGATGGGATCTCGGTATCCTCAAAGTTTTGTCCAAGGTCATCGTGATAGATGCGGGCGCGCATCGCAACCAAGTCGACCACGCCCTGAAAGTCATTCTCACGCCCAATGGGAACCTGAATGGGTACGGCATTGGCCCCTAATCGATCGCGCAACTGGGCGCACACCTTGAAGAAATCGGCCCCGGTGCGGTCCATCTTGTTGACGAAGGCGATACGAGGAACACGGTAGCGATCGGCCTGACGCCATACGGTTTCTGACTGAGGCTGTACCCCGCCAACCGAATCAAATACGGCGATTACCCCGTCTAAAACTCGCATGGAGCGTTCGACTTCGATGGTGAAGTCGACGTGGCCCGGAGTATCTAGGATATTGATTTGGTGGTCGTTCCAGGTTGTGCTGATAGCCGCAGCCGTAATGGTGATACCACGCTCTCGCTCTTGCTCCATCCAGTCGGTAACGGCCGTGCCATCGTGCACTTCACCAATTTTGTGCACGATGCCTGAGTAGAACAGGATGCGTTCTGTGGTGGTGGTTTTGCCAGCATCAATGTGAGCCGCAATACCAATATTTCTAACCCGCTCTAGGGGCGTTGTTCTTGCCACAGTTACCTCCTCGTCATTCTATGGCCAGCCGTTTCGGACACCGGAACAAATTTATTGTAGGAAGCAGAAACAGCGATCGCCAGTGACCCCGACCTTCTGGAGCCGTAGAACCGTGCGGGCTTAGTAGCGGTAGTGGGCAAATGCTTTGTTTGCTTCTGCCATGCGATGGGTTTCTTCTCGCTTACGAACAGCACCACCTGTTTCGTTGGCTGCATCCATGAGTTCGTTAGCCAGCCTGATAGCCATCGACTTACCCGGACGTTGGCGGGCGAACTGGGTCAGCCAGCGTAGAGCCAGAGCCACACTGCGCTCAGAACGGACTTCCATGGGCACCTGATAGGTCGCACCACCGACTCGACGAGCCTTGACCTCTACCAGGGGCGACGCATTGCGCACAGCCCGTTCAAACACATCCAGAGGATCGCCGCCGCTACGCTCCTTAATAATGGCGAAGGAGTTGTAGATGATTTTGTCAGCCAGAGACTTTTTGCCGCTGGTCATGAGTCGACGGCTCATCATGGTGATGAGACGACTGTTATAGACAGAATCGGGCGGGATTGGACGCTTTTGAACGACGGTACGGCGAGACATGATCTAAATTCCAGTAGCGATAAGGCTGCGTAGCTGAACCAACAAAATTACTTAACAAAGACGAGACTGCTTGGGCTGATTTCTGTCGGGCAGAGTTGACAATTGGGTAGGGCGCCCAAGGCAGTTACGCACCCAAAGCATGGTGCTTGCGAAGCGACCCACTCTAACCTTCTGCCCTAGATTGTATTGAGGATACGTTTCCTTAAGAGGCTTGCTTAGGACGCTTAGCCCCATACTTGGAACGTCCTTGACGCCGATCTTTGACGCCAGCCGTGTCAAGGGTGCCGCGAATGATGTGGTAGCGAACCCCAGGCAGATCTTTAACCCGACCGCCACGAATCATGACTACGGAGTGTTCTTGCAGGTTGTGGCCGATACCGGGAATGTAGGCCGTCACCTCAAAGCCAGAGGTCAAACGAACCCGGGCTACCTTCCGTAGAGCTGAGTTCGGCTTCTTGGGTGTGGTGGTATAGACACGGGTACAAACCCCCCGCCGCTGAGGACAGCTCTTTAGAGCAGGGGATTTTGTTTTCTTATTGGCTTTTTGGCGCTCACTCCGGATGAGTTGCTGAATCGTGGGCATAGGATGCTTGTTGTGCTACGGCGGGTGGACTCAAGTTTTCACAAGATCTAATGCTAGCACTGTGAATTAGCTTTGGTCAAATGTGATAAACCCTGTGTTGGGATGCTCTTGGCTAGCCGGTTGGCAGCCCGCCGGTGCAGTCTTGGCTGACGGGGGCGTTAGCGCTGAGCGAGAAGGCGTTTCCGCAGCCGCAGGTGCGCTGGGCTAGAGGATTGACAAAGCGAAACCCTCCGCCCATAAGGTCTTCGGCGTAGTCAATCGTGAGATCTTGGAGGAGATCTAAATCCTCTGATGCCACCGTCAGGCTGATACCGTCACAGTCTAAAGTTGTTGCCGTATCGGCATTGGGGCCCATGGCTTTGGCCGTGAGGCGGTAGGTCCATTCAGCGCAGCCGCCTGGCTCAAGTGTTAGGCAAGCCTGGGGCTGTTGGTGAGTGTGGCTTGATACCTGCTGAGCTAGCAATCGCTTGACTTCCTGAGCAGCGGCAGGGCGAATGTGAATCATGGACGATAGCGACAAAAAACGGCGATACCGCTGAGCTTAGCACTATCGCCGCAGGCTATTTAGGGTTATTGAATAGGTTTGGAATTCGGTAAACGGGTTGGCCAGAGCTCAAGCCGTTTCGACCCGAGAGTAGTCGTCTTGAAAGCGAACAATGTCGTCTTCACCTAAATACTCGCCATTTTGCACTTCAATCAGCACCAGGGGAATAACCCCCACGTTCTCAAGGCGGTGCTGGGTGCAGGGAGGTACGTAGGTGGATTGGTTGCTGGAGAGCAAAATTTCGTTGTCGCCGCAGACTACTTTCGCGGTACCGGAGACTACAATCCAGTGCTCGCTGCGGTGATGGTGCATTTGAAGGCTGAGACGATGGCCGGGTTTTACTTCTATACGCTTAATTTTGTAGCCACGGCCCTCTTCGAGCACCGTGTAGCAACCCCAGGGACGCAGGCCTGTTTCGGCAATTTCTTTACCGTTGCTGGTGGCCAGGGCCAACGCTGAGGGCTGAATTGACTCTTCCAGTTTTGGCATAGTAAATAGTTCTCCTAGAACCTAAAGATTAGACTGCGCCGGGAATGGCGACTCTGGACCGCATTGCTTTAGGGTGCCCATCCCTGTGAGACTGATAATTGAACTCAAAGGTTTCGTCAGCTTATGTCTTGCTGGCCCAAAGGATGGGGCCACGTTTCTCAGCCAACAGTTTAGCAAGGGCAACTGGTTGACTAGGGAATTTTGGCGGATCACAAGGAGTAACCACACGAAGTCTTTACACCCTGCTTTGACATGTTAAGGAAGTGGGAGAACTTTTGAGGTGACGCCGGTACCCAACGAAAAGGAATGAGTTGGGAATCCATGGAAAGCGGAGCGGGTCTGTATCACGCTCTGTGTCACGCTATGGATGCTACTGGTCACGCTGTGGACGGCTACTGGAGAAAGAGGCCAATGCCGTTGTTGACTCGGGCAGCGGTACGGGGGGAGCGGTTAATCAAGCGTCCACCAAGGTAGAGGCTGGCTGAACTGCCGCCGTCTAGATTGAGGGCATCAGTAGTACCGAGCTGGAGCATGATCTGGGCCAACTGGCTGAGGGTGGGACCAGGCCCGGCGGGGCTGTTGTGGACAGCGACCAGCAAAATTTCACCGTCAGGGGTGGTGCCGATCGCGCTGCGAGGCGCTGCTTGGGTAGCAAAGGCCCGACTGAACTGCTCGAGGCCGGCATCCAGGACGAGGGTGCGATCGCGCAGCAGCAGCGGGCCGCCCCCAATCAGGTTGGGGAAGGGGTCCAGGGTCGCTGGCAAAAGCTCAGAGGCCAGAGAGACCCGCTGCCCGGGGGGTAACGCTTGAGCGGCGGTGGCATAGGAGCGCAAAGCCAGAAGATAGCCGTTGCTGGGAATCGACAGCCCCGCTGCCCCTAGGGTGCTGGCAGCCTGTTGGCTGACGACCACGCCATCCGCTACCGTAACGATGGTTTCGCCGTCTAAGACGGGGCGGTAGGTCGGCCCCCAGGTGGGCGTGTAAAGGCCAATGCCGGCCTGCACGTAACCGCTGTTGATCACCTGCACCGGAAACCTCTGCCCGCTGGCGGTGGTGAGGGTTTGATTGAGCACCAGACGTTCCATTCGCACCTGACCCTGGTCGTTCCAGCCTACGACGCCGCGGCTGAGGATGGGCCCCGAGACCCAGTCGTTGTTGGCGCGTACGGCCCCTAGAGGGTACTGATTGTTGCGGTTGAAGAAGCCGGCATTGATAGCGGCGGCAGCCTGCCAGCGCTGGGCAATGGTGGCCAAGGGAGCCGTGCCGATCGCCGTGGTGGGGTCTGTCCAGATGGGGCGCAGGCTGACCTGGGCTGGGTCAAGCTGCAGCCAGTAGACCGGAAACGGCTGCCCAGCTACGGAGACGTACCGCTGCTGCCAGCGAACGCCGGGCGCCCAGGCGATGCTGTGGGGCTGGAGAGTGTCGGCACGAATATCGATTACGATTTGATTGGTTCGGGTAAACAGGCGAGGCGGCTGGCTGGCGCTGGCCTGGAAGCGCAGGGCACCGCCTACAGGGGTGACCGTGAGTGAGCCCAAATAGGCTCCGGCGGGGGAGGCGATCGCCTCTCTCAGCGCGCGATCGGCGGCGGTCGCCCCCAGCGTCAGGGTGAGCGCGTCGGCGCTGTCGCTGAGGGTGGCGGGTACCGGGCCAGATAAATCTAGGATTAAGCGATCGCCACCCGACAGAGCCTCTCGGCGGACGGCAGTGACCTGGGCCAGGGGTGCAGTAATTTGCAGGACGTTGCCCTGGGGCTGCACCTGCCAGCCGTGGCGCTGAGCCAGAGGAGCAATGTCTAAATATCGGTAACCGCCGTCAACCCAGGCGGCCAGTTCTACAGCGCCACCTGGCTCGGTGAACCACTGTACCGGCTGACGGTCGGGCTGGTTGCTGCTGAGTAGAGTAGCTCCCAGATGATCGGTAACGCCATAGTCGGCAAGGCCGATCTGGCCGTTGGTGATTATCCAGGGAACGGCGGTCTGAGTGCCGTTGACGATTAGAACTTGGCCCTGGGCGGTGGGATTGGCAGAGACTGCTTCAGCCAGGGTTGCCTCATGTACTGGGCCAGGCACTGCAGCTGTGGCGGCGAGCGGGGCGATCGCCCCCAGCAGGCTCAGTGAAACCCACCCTCCCAAGACCCAGCGACCGCCTCGGCGGGGAAGGTTTGGGAGCAAAGCAAAACCTGACAGTTTAACCATGGGAAATTTGTGTAAATGGCTGGTAAATGTCTGAGTATTATGAAGATAGCTGGCTGTGCCCCAAGCCGTTTAGAAACGAGTGCAGGCAATTTTGAAACAATGGCTACCGTTGCGATTGCTTAATTCTAAGAAGCTGTGACTAAATGCTGAGCCTAAGGTTTGTAAACTACTGATAAAGTCTGTAAATTACAGATAAAGCGCGGCATGCGCTAATGCTTTCTTGACTAGTTCTTGGTCAGTGGCTGTTGTCTTCAGCCTCCCCGACGGGAACACGACTTAGGGCACGGCGAGCTGGCCCAGCTGTAGGCACTGCCCCAGGCCCAAACTGGATGGCCCACACCATGCTCAAATCAGGTTGAGGTCAGTTAGTTTTTCTGGCCGAGTTCTTTGGTCCCTAGCCTAGTTCAACCCCTGGTGCGTCGCTGCTGTAGGGCGACGCTGCTAGCCCCCCAGACACAGTTTTTTGCTCGCTACTCAATATATTATTTTGCTCTTCCGTAGGACTTACCCCTGTGAATCAACCCTATCAACCCCGGCAGCATACCCGTTCTGAATGGCCCAACTGGGGACCCAAGTCACTGGTCGAAGAACGGGATGCTTGCGGTGTAGGCTTTTTAGCCGATCGGCAGAATCGTTCCAGCCACGACCTGGTGTTGAAGGCGCTAGCCGCCCTCGACTGCATGGAGCACCGAGGGGGCCGCTGCGCCGACCAGGACTCGGGCGACGGAGCTGGGGTGATGACGGCGATTCCTTGGGCGGTGCTCAACCGCTGGGCAGAGGCTCAGGGGCATGGGTCGCTGGAGAGCGACTGCACCGGGGTGGCAATGATGTTTCTGCCCAACCACGAGGGGGCAGCGGCCTTTGTGCGCGATACCTTTGACCAGGTTGTTGAAGCAGAAGGGTTGCAGGCCATCGGCTGGCGAATTGTGCCCGTGCGGCCCGAGGTGCTGGGGGCGCTGGCGAAGCAGTACCAGCCTCGCATTGAGCAGCTCATTATGACGGCGGCGACCGAAACCGGGGCCAACCTGGAGCGGCGTCTGTATCTGGTGCGTCGCCAGGTGCTGCACCTGGTGGCAAATGCTGTAGCCAATCCCGGCACCCTGGAGGCCGATCTGGTGGCCGGGCTTCAGGAGTTCTACGTCTGCTCGTGCTCGTGCCGCACCATTGTGTACAAAGGCATGGTGCGCTCGGCGGTGCTGGCGGCGTTCTACACAGACCTGCGCGATCCTGACTATGTCAGCTCCTTTGCGGTCTACCACCGGCGCTTTAGCACCAACACCATGCCTAAATGGCCCCTGGCGCACCCCATGCGGCTGCTGGGCCACAACGGCGAAATTAATACGCTGGTGGGCAATATCAACTGGATGGTGGCGCGGCAGGCGGATCTGTACCACCCGGTCTGGGGCGATCGCTTTGAGCTGCTGAAGCCGATTGTTAACGCCGACAACAGCGACTCAGCCAACCTCGACAACGTCATGGAGCTGCTGGTGCGATCGGGGCGTTCTCCTCAGGAAGCGCTGATGATGATGGTGCCCGAGGCCTACAACAACCAGCCCGAACTGGACACCTACCCCGAAATCACCGACTTCTACGAGTACTACAGCGGTTTGCAGGAGCCCTGGGACGGCCCAGCGCTGATTGTCTTTAGCGATGGTACTCAGGTGGGGGCAACGCTCGATCGCAACGGTCTGCGCCCCGCCCGCTACGTGGTCACCAAAGACGACTTGCTGATGGTGTCGTCGGAGGCCGGGGTGCTGAATATTGCCCCCGAGGATATTCTCGAAAAAGGTCGACTTGGCCCCGGACAGATGATTGCCGTCGACCTGCACAGCCAGGAAATTCTCAAAAACTGGGCCATTAAGCAGCGAGTGGCCACCCGGCACCCCTACGGCCAGTGGCTAAAGGCGAACCGGGCCGAGCTTCAGCCCCAGCTGTTTAGAGAAGCGACGCTCTACCCATCTGATGACCTGCTGCGCCAGCAGAGCGCCTTTGGCTACACGCTCGAAGACGTCGACATGATCATTCAAGATATGGCGGCTCAGGGCAAAGAGCCCACCTTCTGCATGGGTGACGATACGCCCCACGCGGTGCTCTCAGAGAAGCCGCATCTGCTCTACGACTATTTCAAGCAGCGCTTTGCCCAGGTGACGAACCCGGCGATCGATCCCCTGCGGGAGCGGTTGGTGATGTCGCTGGCCACTCAGCTTGGTACCCAGGGCAATCTGCTCGATGAGCAGCCCGAGTATGCCCGACTGCTAAAGCTAGAAAGCCCGGTGATCAATGAGGTTGAGCTGGAGCAGATGCACGCCTCAGGCTTTGCAACGGTCACCCTGTCTACGCTGTACTCCATTATCGATGGCCCAGCCGGGCTAAAAAAAGCAGTGGAAGCCCTGTGCGATCGCGCCGACGAGGCGGTTAAAGCGGGCAAGACCATTCTGGTGCTCAGCGATCGCGTTGACGACCAGGGCAACCCCGCGCCCCTCTCCGCCGAAACCAGCTACATTCCCCCGCTGCTGGCCACTGGGGCTGTGCACCATCACCTGATTCGCAACGGGCTGCGCATGCGCACCTCTCTGGTCGTCGACACGGCCCAGTGCTGGAGCACTCACCATTTTGCCTGCCTGATTGGCTACGGAGCCAGTGCGGTGTGCCCCTACCTGGCCCTGGAGTCGGTGCGCCACTGGTGGAATGACAGCCGCACCCAAAAGCTAATGGAGACGGGCAAGCTGCCTGTAACCACCCTCAACGGCGCCCAGGACAACTTCCGCAAAGCCGTAGATGCGGGCCTGCTGAAAATTCTTTCTAAGATGGGGATCTCACTGATCACCAGCTACCGGGGAGCCCAGATCTTTGAGGCGATCGGTATTGGCTCTGACCTCCTCGATCTGGCCTTTAGAGGCACAACCTCGCGCTTGGGCGGCATTTCCCTAAGCGATCTAGCCCAGGAAACCATTCGCTTCCATCAGCGGGCCTTCCCCGAGTTGTCGGCCAAGCGGCTGCAAAACATGGGCTTTGTGCAGTCGCGGCCCAGCGGCGAGTACCACATGAACAACCCCGCTATGTCCAAGCTGCTGCACAAGGCGGTGGCCGATCGCCAGTACGACCACTACGAGCTGTACCGCGCCCAGCTCGAAAATCGACCGATCACGGCCCTGCGGGATCTGCTCGACTTTGAGAGCGATCGCGAGCCGATTTCTGTGGACGAGGTCGAGTCGGTAGAAACGATTATGCGCCGCTTCTGCACCGGGGGCATGTCGCTGGGGGCGCTGTCGCGCGAAGCCCACGAAGTGCTGGCGATCGCCATGAACCGGATCGGCGGCAAGTCGAACTCCGGAGAAGGCGGTGAAGACCCAGTGCGCTTCACGGTGCTCTCCGATGTCGATGGCAACGGCAACTCGCCTACGTTTCCGCACCTGCGCGGGCTGAGAAACGGCGATACCGCCAGCTCGGCCATTAAGCAGGTGGCCTCAGGCCGCTTTGGGGTAACTCCCGAGTACCTGATGCATGCCGACCAGATTGAAATCAAGCTAGCCCAGGGGGCCAAGCCTGGGGAAGGGGGCCAGCTGCCCGGCAAGAAAGTCAGCCCCTACATTGCCATGCTGCGCCGTTCCAAGCCCGGCGTGGCCCTGATCTCGCCGCCGCCCCACCACGACATCTACTCCATTGAAGACCTGGCCCAGCTGATCTTTGATTTGCACCAGATCAACCCCAGGGCGGGGGTGTCGGTGAAGCTGGTGTCAGAAGTTGGCATTGGCACGATCGCCGCCGGGGTGGCCAAAGCCAACGCCGATGTCATTCAGGTGTCGGGCCACGATGGCGGCACCGGGGCTTCGCCGCTCAGTTCGATCAAGCACGCCGGGGTGCCCTGGGAACTGGGCCTGACTGAAGTGCACAAGGTGCTGATGGACAACGAGCTGCGCGATCGCGTCACCCTGCGCGTCGACGGCGGCCTCAAAACCGGCTGGGATGTGGTCATGGGCGCGCTAATGGGGGCCGAGGAATTTGGCTTTGGCTCCATCGCCATGATTGCCGAGGGCTGCATTATGGCGCGGGTCTGCCACACCAACAACTGCCCGGTGGGCGTCGCCACCCAAAAAGAAGAGCTGCGCCAGCGGTTTACCGGCGTGCCCGAGCATGTGGTCAACTTCTTCTATTACATTGCCGAAGAGGTGCGATCGCTGCTGGCCCGATTGGGCTATACCTCGCTACTCGATATCGTCGGACGAGCCGATCTGCTCAAGCCCCGCGCCGGAGTATCTTTGGCCAAGACCAGCGGACTAGATTTGACCACCCTGATGGCTCTGCCCGACGGGCGCGGCGATCGCGCCTGGCTCAAGCACGAGGCCATCCATAGCAATGGTCCCGTACTCGACGACGACATCCTGGCTGATGCCGATATTCAACAGGCCATTCAAACCCAGGGCAGTGCCACTAAGACCTATACCGTGGTCAACACCGATCGCACCATTGGCGCTCGAGTCGCTGGGGCGATCGCCGAAAAGTACGGCAACTCAGGCTTTGAGGGGCAGCTCAACCTCACCTTTGAAGGCAGCGCTGGTCAAAGCTTTGGGGCTTTTAACCTCCCCGGTATGACCCTGACCCTCATCGGCGAGTCGAATGACTACGTCGGCAAAGGCATGCACGGCGGCGAAATCGTAGTTAAGCCCCCGGCAGGTGTTACCTATAACCCTTCAACCAATGTCATTGTGGGCAACACCTGTCTCTATGGGGCAACTGGCGGCACCCTGTACGCGCTGGGCACCGCTGGAGAGCGGTTCGCGGTTCGCAACTCTAAGGGCC
Organism: filamentous cyanobacterium CCP3; assembly: GCA_003022385.1. Classification (GTDB taxonomy): domain Bacteria; phylum Cyanobacteriota; class Cyanobacteriia; order Phormidesmidales; family Phormidesmidaceae; genus Nodosilinea. Next base: position 18,825 of record PYGV01000009.1, read on the forward strand.
AGGCCGTGATCGAAGGAGCCGGGGATCACTGCTGCGAATACATGACTGGCGGCGTAGTCGTGGTGCTGGGGCCGGTAGGGCGCAACGTGGGCGCTGGCATGACCGGCGGCCTCGGCTACTTCCTAGACGAAGACGGCCGGTTCCCCGTGCGGGTCAACCCCGAAATTGTTAAGGTTCAGCGGGTCATCACCCCCGCCGGAGAAGCCCAGCTGAAAGCTCTAATCGAGGCCCACCTGGCCCACACGGGTAGCCCTAAGGCTGAGCAAATCTTGGCCAACTGGAGCGACTACCTGCCCAAGTTCTGGCAGGTAGTACCGCCCTCTGAGGCCGATACGCCGGAGGCCAATCCCGACACGACCAGCGCCGAGAAGATCCTAAGCTCCAGTCAGTCGTAGTCAGACTGGGCTAAGCCGAATTAGGCATAGAGCCAAGCAGGTAAGGAACCTGAGGGGGTGGAGCGAGAATAACGGGAGGAATAGCTCTTTTTCTCGAACCCAAACCCTCTCAGTGCTCGGGCCTGGTATCCCCATGTGCTACAGTTAATCTTTGGTCATGGCACGTCGTCAGTGGCGAATGCCGGTGCGGGCAGAGTGTCTGGTGGGCAAGTGCCGCCGTATCTGCTGATTTGGTTCGGGCAGATGGCGCCTCCCAACGTTGGAAAACCCTACGTAACTGCCATTCTTTGTTTGCTGATCACACCTGCCCTGTTGTCTGAGGTTATTGAATGTCTAAGCGTCGCAATCCTAAAAAAGAAAAAGCCCTACGTAACCAGGCTTATGCCCGCAAGTTTCGCAAGAAGCGCTCCGGCAATCAGCGGTTCTTCCGTCGCAACAACTCTGGCGCTACCGATGAAGAGGGTAGCGAAGATAAAGAGAGTAGCGATTATTCCAGCAATAACAGCTAAGTCAGCCCAAGAACGCTTATCCGCTCAGGGCTTTGTCCAGGGCAGCCGCGGCGGCATGACCGGAGGCGATCGCTCCTTCTACATTTCCTCCGTTGCACCAGTCGCCGCAGCCTACCAAGTTCGGCAATGCGGGATTGCTCAAGAGTGAGGCACCCAAAGCCTGGCGCACAAACCCGTAGCGCCATCGATGGACTTGCCTCCACCGGGGGGAAAGCATCCAGGCCGCTAAGGTTGCCGCCTCTGCCAGCAGCGCTTGCCCTAAGGGTTCAAGGTCGCTTTGATCTAGAGAATTAGCCGCGAACGCCGGGCTACTGTGAATCACAACCACCGGTTCCTGTGGATCGGTGCGCTTGCTGCTGTCTAAAGCTACCCACCGCCAGGTTGGGTGGGCATCACTAGAAACTAGCCAGCCGCCTGAGCCAGTTTGCCCAGGCAAACGAGCCAATGCCCCTGGGCCATAGACTGCCATAACCGTGATCACAGCGTCGTAGACAACCGATGAAAGCTGACCCAGTAGCGCTTGCACCTCTGCACTGGCCTGGGCGGCCCTGTGCACTAGCGCAGCCGCCTGAGGTGCAGGAATAGCCACGACCAGTCCCCTGGCGGTGAATGCTCTGGGCTGTCCGGCTGCTCCTAAAGCGTCTCCCTCAACCTGCCAGCCCTGAGATAGCGGGGTTATAGCCGTAGCTCGCCACTGCCGGTGAATAGTCAACCCTGGTGCCAAAGCTTTAGCAATTGAACTCATTCCCTGAGAAGCGGTGTAGAGCTTAGCTGTTGCCGTAGCTTTTAGCTCCCCATCGGCTCCAAGCTCAAAGCTCTCTGGCTGCCAGGGCTGAAGAATACCTGCGGCTACCAGGTCAGCGATAAGGCCAAGGTTTGAGTGATGACTGGGAGCATGATTTGAGTCTTCAGAGAGCTGCAGGTAGCGACAGCCGTGGTCTATAGCCGTACTGCCAATCCGGCGGGTTGCGAGCCGCCCCCCCAGCCCCCGCGACTTATCGACCACCACAACCCGGTAGCCCGCCTGGTGCAGCACCTGGGCCGCCGTCAGCCCGCTTAGCCCTGCCCCAATCACCACCACATCTTCCATACCGGTTTCTCCTGGAATTTTGTCGTGTCGCCGTTGCCCCACATCCTATCTTGGGGAATTGTGTAAAAATGTAAGACAGTTTTTAAAACGGTGACCCCCGGTGGATGAGCTGCGGTCTGCCCTGGAGCTAGCGACAGATGACGAACTCTTGGCCCTGACAGACATGTTGTTTCGGCCTCGATTTAACCCGTTAGACTATTTGCAAAATGCCGACCCGCTAACCGTTCAGAGCGGGACCCGGCAGCAGTGGCTCGACCGTCTAGAGCAGCGCTTTCGGTTTTTAGCCGCCGACGGGCTGACGGTCATCCACGGCCATAGCCAGCGAGTCACCTACCGTCAGGCGCTGGTTCAAGTCTGCCACTACCTCAAGCTACCCTACGCCAAGGCCTGGTCTACTGACGACCTGGAGGCAGAGGTCTTTCTGCACCTGCTGCGCAGCAACTGGAAGAAGCTGCCTCAGGTTGAGCGCGATCGCCTTCAGCAGTCTCTAAAGCAGTCTTTAGCCGGTTCGGCTCAGTTTGAGTCCCTGCCGCTTGCCCTGCAGTCCAATCCTCTGGGGCTACTGGCCAAGGGCAGCAGTGCTGTAGCCGTCAGCGCCGTGCTGCGGCCCTGGCTCCTGCAGCAAATTGCCCGACAGATGGCCTTTCATCTGGCCCGTTACGAGGTTGCTCGTCAGGCGATGATAAGGGGTGGCGGTACGGTCATCGCTCAAATTCACCAGCGGTTCGCCCTGCAGATGGCATCCCGGGGGGTGGCCGTCAACGCCGCTCGCTACGGAGCTACCCGGGCCGTTTTTTCGGTGCTGGGGCCGGCTCTGTGGGGCTGGTTTCTGGCTGATTTGGGCTGGCGGGCCGTGGCCACCAACTACGGTCGGGTTATTCCAGTGGTGTTTACCCTGGCCCAGATTCGCCTGACCCGATCGCTTGAAGCTCAATCTTTTGAAGAGTGGGAACTGGCCCCAGGGTAATGGTTCCTGGCCCCTGCCCTTTGCCAACCGCCCTGCCAGTGGGATGCTATGCCTGATTCAAACCCAAAGACTAAAACCCACTACGACCAGTTGGGGGTCAAGCCAACCGCTAGCCCCCAGCAGATTCGACGTGCCTTTCGTGACCTGAGCAAGCTCTACCATCCCGATACAACTGAGCTACCGGCCGCTGAAGCCACCGAGAAATTTCAGCAGCTCAACGATGCCTATGCTATTCTCAGCAGCCCCGATCGCCGCTGGGCCTACGATCAGCAGGTGGGCTACTCCCGCATTTCGGTTATGCAGCCCCTAGAGCCGCTGCGGCAATCTCCAGTCGCTGCGCAGCGGCGTGAGCCTGCCAACATGTACCTCGACCCCACCGATCGCCCTCTCTCGGCGGGAGAGATTTTTGCTCTCTTTATTTTGGGGCTTACCTTTGTGGCCTGCCTGGCCCTCGTTATCACCGTTAGTCTCACCCGTGGTGAGTATGCGGCTAAGCTGGTGGGGCCAGACCTAGGCCCAAATTTAGAAACTCCGCTTGAGCAGTCCATTCCCAATGTTGAAGTGTCCGCCGCTTCCCAGACCCACTATTCAGAACTACTCCCCGAAGCGGCGCCTGCGCTTCCTACCGAGCGGAGAGATATACATCCCTCGGCTGCTTCGCCACCGAAATGGCTGTAGCTCATCGATCGCTGTTGGCCCAACCCACTAATTTTGTACTCGTTCCTTAACATCCTATGGTACTTCCCTCAGCCGCTACGCCCCTCTACAACCATCCCCTGCCCGACATAGAAGTCTGGCTGCGTCAGCAGGGCTGCACCCAGGACAGCGACGAACTCCACAGCTGGCACGTAGTACGTCCCCGCTGGGAAGCTGAGATTGTGCTCGAAACAGACTGCATTGTAGTGCGCTACATCAGCGCTGGGGCCGACGAAAAAGATATCCAGCGGGTATTCAAATATTCCCTCAGCCGCCAGGATTTAGAAGAAGCCATTTTCTCTGGCCCGTAATGGGCTATGGCCATACACTCGACTGGAAGACCGCGTTGCGGGGCGATCGCAAAAACTTCGCCTACCGTTCACCAGTAGACTTTGATGCGATCGCGTGAGCGGCACTAGCGCAGCGTCAGGACTAAGATTAGGGGTGCCGTAGGTTGTTGGACCACGTTCGGTACAACGCCTTATTAACCCCAAGCGCTGACGACAGAAAGCGACCGATGCCGCAAGGGCACGCCATCAAGCTCTACGCCTCTGGCGAGAGATATCATATGCGGATGAAAGGACTTGAACCTTCACGTCCGAAGACACTAGAACCTAAATCTAGCGCGTCTACCAATTCCGCCACATCCGCTTCCGGCCTCCTAGCATAGCAAAGAAATGAGGACTGTGGAAACCCATTTTGTAGCATTGCCAAGTTGGCAGCCCTGAAACGCATTCCTAGTACCACGCTGGTTCAGCCTGGGCAGAGGGTGCAGAATATCTCTCGGAGAGGATGCCTATCCTGCGCTAACGAATCAATTTGGCAGGGCCTTCTGAAGCACTCTGGATACTTGATGGTTCTTTATTCACCCGCTGCTTTGGCTGATTTTCCTACCAATCGCAGGCTGAAGAAGTGCAAAACTCTAGCGAAACCGACGCATAAAAGTCCAAAAAACCAATAAGATGCTGCAAAACGTTGTATTGCCAAGCATCAGATAAGATGCCTTAACGCTATTGCTGATTTAATAACAGGACAGAGTTAGCGCTGGACTTTAGCGCTAACATCGGCTGGAGGGCTATTTGCGGTAGGTTTATTTGGCAAGGTGCCAATTCTTCCGGAAACGGCTAACCGCTTTCGGTGGCTTTCGCTCTATGTGTCCATGGCGACTGAAAGGTTGGGTCGGGCCAGTAGGTTTGCCGACTAGGTCGCCCTGTCACGTCGGCATTGCGTTAACCACAGCCCTTGAAAGATCGCCGGTGTTGGGGGGTTGGTCCCAGGGTTTGCAGGGCCAGTCGATGGGCGGCGCTACCGTAGCCTTTATTGCGAGCGAGATGATAGCCGGGGTAGCGGCGATCGAGACGCACGATCAGGCGATCGCGCCAGACCTTAGCCAGAATGCTGGCGGCGGCTATCTCGGTATGCAGGCGATCGCCCTGCACCACCGTTTGCTGCGGTAGCCCCAGGCTAGGAATTGGCTGATTGCCGTCTACTAGGCAGAGGTCGGGCTGCACGCTCAGGCGACGTAGCGCCCGAGTCATCGCCAAAAGACTGGCGTGAAGAATATTCAATCGTTCAATGTCGTAGACGGTGGCTAACCCTAGGGCATAATCGGTAGCCAGTGTCTGGATCGGTACCACCAGGCTCTCGCGCCGGGCTGGGCTTAGCCGCTTACTGTCAGTCACCCCCAGCGACTGGAGTTGCTCACAGGCGCTGGGTAGCAGCACTACCGCAGCCGCCACCACGGGGCCAAACAGGCACCCCCGACCCACCTCGTCTACCCCAGCTACTCTGATTGCCGGATCATGATTGGACTCCACCAGCACCTGACTTGGAGTTACTCGTCGCCGCCGTCGTCGTCGCCATCCGCAGCGGAAGACCGACGGCGACGACGACGGCGAACGGTGCTGGTGGCTTCGATCTGGGGTTCAGGTGCCGCTTCGACAGAGCTGGGGGCGGCCGGGGTTTCAATGGCCGACTCAGGAATACCTGCGATCGCTTCTGGTTGTGCAGTTTGTGGCAGGGCGGCACCGCTGTCAGATAAATTATCGGGTAAATTGTCAGATTCCTGAGCTTTAGCGCGAGCCGCCCGGGTGCGCACTGTACGATTGGGGGATGGTTTGGACGACGGGATAGAATCTGCGATCGCCATTGACATCTCAGCGGGGGTTACAGGAGCCGCCATTGAGACTGCCGCTTCTTCGGGAGGCAAAACTGCTTCTGGCGGCGCCTGGCCTGGCAGTACCACCGATACCACCACATTGCGGGGGTCAGACACCTCTTGCGTTGACAGCACCATTGGCGAAATTCCCATCATCGCGTAGATGCGCTGCTCGTCGGGGGTCATTTCTACCGTTACCACCTGAGGTGCGGCAGCGGTCTTACGATTCCGGGATGGGTCACTTTGAGCATCGCTGCGGCCCCCAGTTCGCCCTCGGCCGCGAGGTGGCGCTTTATCGTCCTCAGCCTTGCCAATCACGACCGGTGCTACCGACTCAGCAGGCTCCTTCACCTCAAGATTAGGCCCTGGTCCTGCCTCTTTGACCACGGGCATATCTCTGCCATTGCTCCGCGTGGTGGGTAGGGGGTCACGACGGCGACGGCGGCGATTGTTGCCCCGCCCTGAGCGGTCCTGGTAGCTCGGGTGGTTAACCAGGTCAAGCTCCTGCAGATCGGGGCGACCATCCAGACTGTCTGTGTCTCCTAGGGGCGGTGCCAGCTGAGGAGCAGCCCCACCGCCAGAGGCCAGTGCCCGAGGGACATCTTGTCCGCTCTCGCTCAGACTGTCACCGGGCAGATGTACCAGGTGTCCCAGCCCGCCGCAGGTCGGACAGGGACGACCAAACAACTCATAAATATTTTGGCCCTGGCGCTTACGGGTCAGCTCAACCAGCCCTAACTCAGACAGCTGCGAAATTTGGGGCCGGGCCTTATCAGAACGCAGCGCTTTGGTGAAGTGCTCCAGCACCTGCAGCTTGTCGCGCCGGGAGTCCATGTCGATGAAGTCGACCACAATCACCCCAGCAATGTTGCGCAGACGCAGCTGACGAGCAATTTCGGTCGCCGCTTCGCAGTTGGTCCACAGCACCGTTTCGCGGGCGGTAGCCGAGCGTGTAAATGAACCCGAGTTGACGTCAATAACCGTCAGCGCCTCAGTGCGCTCGATGATGATATAACCACCGGAGGGCAGGTCTACCCTGGGCTTGAGGGCTTCACGAATGGCCGCATTAACCCGAAAGTACTCCAGAATGGGAGTGCGCTCGCGGTGATGATCAATCAGTACCCCAGCCGGAACCTGGCCATCGCTCCAGTTGGCCAGATGCTGCTTCACCCGCTTCATACCGGTGCTGGAATCAGTCACAATGCGGTTGACGTCTGCGTTGTAGGCGTCGCGCAGCACCCGCTGAATGAAGTCATCATCGCGGTTGAGCAGGGCAGGGGGCCGAGTGGCTAGCGCCTGCTGCTGAATGCTCTCCCACTGCTTCTGCAATGTTTCCAAGTCTTCAATAATGGCATTTTCGCTAATGCCCTCGGCCTCGGTACGCACCAACAGCCCCATACCTGCGGGCTTCACTAAAATGGCCAGTGCGCGCAGGCGGTTGCGCTCGCTCTCGCTGCGAATGCGCCGTGACAAATTAACCCCTCGTCCCGAGGGCATGAGCACCAGGTAGCGCCCTGGCAGACTGATGTTACCCGTCAGGCGAGGCCCCTTGTTGCCCGTAGGCTCTTTCATAATCTGCACCAGCACTTTTTGCTGGGGCACCACGAGTTCGGTAATGGAACCAGCGCTGCGCTTGAGCTTCAGGGGGCCTAGGTCAGTGACGTGCATAAAGCCGTTGCGCTCACTGTCGCCGATATTGACGAAGGCGGCATCGATGCCGGGCAGCACGTTTTCTACTGTACCTAAATAAATGTCGCTAACCTGGTGGCTACCTGTGGCCACAATCAGCTCTTGGATCTGATCTTCAGAAAAAACCGCAGCGATTCGGTTTTGCTCAGCAATAACAATCTGCTTCGGCATTCAAATTCCTCATACAACGCTCACCGGGGCGAATAAAGTCTGCTTTTCCTGCCCTGAGTGGGTGATTTGGCCATTCACCTGCCACGTCAACACCGCCACCGGGTCGTCGGAAAACTCGTTTGCAAAGGCTTTGCAATCAAGACCATTGCGACACCGCAATGAACTTTTGCTTCCTAAGGGCATGCACAGATCACCTAACTCGCTGGGCGACTCTGGGAATTCTTGTTCGTACTGGATCTCGTTTGCGCTAGATCTGCTTGGGTAAACCGCACAAGCTGAACAAAAATTCTTACAGAAGCCTTGAGCGCTAAGGATGTGTAGCTGCTTAAGACACTTGCTATGCACCTTTGCTCAGGTACATCAGCTCCTGCTGAGTGCATTATAGCGTCAAGCAGAAGCAGCAACATGATGTTGCGTACCTTTTTACCACAAGTAGGCTAAATCTGCACCTGCAATGTCGATCTATACGGCGCAGGCAATCGCCCTAGTAAGCAAAAGGGAGGGGCGATCGCCCCTCCCTTTTCATCCTGAATTAGTTTAATGGTCTGTCAAGCTTAGATCCGTAAGTTGGGTGAAGCCCTAGGAAGCCGAAACCGCCGTGGCTCGGGTGCGGGTACGGCGCTCGGTTGTCACCACCTGAGGCTCAGGTTCTACTTTAGGCTTTGGTTCTGCTTTGGGCTTCGACTGGGCCTTGGGCCTAGGCTCGGCCTGGGGCTGCAATTGCACTGAGCCCTCTACACCAGCGCCCTGAATCAGCAAAATCAGCATGGGGTCACGCTTGTCTAGCTCGCGCCGGACCAGGCGACGCAGGTCTTGATCGAGAGCGGCTTTAAGGGCATCCAGATCAAGAGTCGCTTTGCCGTTGCCGTTAGACACCACCAGCTCAGCACCACGATTGGACAGCACCTGGGCAATAATTTGCTTCACCTGCCCCTGAAAGCGCTCCTGAGAGATCGACTGGGCCACGCCGCGAATTTGCACGGTGGGGTCAGCCACCAGCTTGCCGTTGCTGCCTACGGTGGCGGCAATGGTAACGACGCCATCTTCCGCCAGCTGCTGCCGTTCCTTGAGTACGTCGCGGCCCACGACCCCAACCCGAGAGGCATCTACCAACTCGATGCCCGAGGGCACCTGACCGGCAATGCGAATGCCCGCTGGATTGACTTCAACAATGTCGCCATTGTTGATAATCACCATATTTTCGGCGGGTACACCCATGCTCTGGGCAGTTTCAGAGTGCTTGACCAGCATGCGGTGCTCGCCGTGCACGGGTAGGAAGTACTTGGGTCGGGTGAGGGCCAGCATCAGCTTTTGGTCTTCCTGAGCCCCGTGGCCAGAGACGTGAATGCCCTTATCTTTGCCGTAGACCACCTTGGCTCCGCGCATCATCAGCTTGTCGATGGTGTTGACCACCGAGATGGTGTTGCCGGGGATGGGGTTGGCGGAGAACACGACGGTGTCACCTTTCTTAACCTTAATCTGTCGGTGAGAGTCGTCGGCAATGCGGGTGAGGGCCGCCATCGGCTCGCCCTGGGAACCGGTAGTCAAAATCAGCACGTTTTCATCGGCGGTATGACCCAGCGATTTGAGCGGCACAAACAGGCTCTCAGGGCACTTGATATAGCCCAGGTCGCGGGCGTGAGCGATCACGTTGAGCATGGAACGGCCCACCACAAACACCTTGCGGTTGTGCTTTTGGGCCAGCTCCAAAATCATATTGACCCGATGCACTGACGACGAGAAGGTGGTGACAATCAGGCGACCATCGGCCTTGGAAAATTCGCGATCGAGGTTGGGAAACACCGATCGCTCGGAAGGCGTGTGGCCGGGCACCTCTGAGTTGGTAGAGTCACTGACCAGGCACAGTACGCCCTTTTCACCCGCCTCCGCGAGCTTTTGAATGTCAAAGGTTTCACCGTCAACGGGGGTGTGGTCAAACTTGAAGTCGCCCGTGTGAATCACGATGCCCACAGGGGTGTGGATAATCACTGAGCAGCTGTCGGCGATGGAGTGGGTGTTGCGAATGTACTCGACTAAGAACGAGTTGCCCACCCGCACGGTTTCGCGGGGGCGCACCTGCCGTAGCTCGGTGCGATCGCTCATGCCCGCCTCCTCAAGCTTGCCCTCCAGCAGCGCCATCGCTAGACGGGGGCCATAGATCACCGGAATATCAAACTGCTTGAGGTGAAAGGCAATGCCACCGATGTGGTCTTCGTGGCCGTGGGTCACGATCATGCCCTTGATCTTGTGGCGGTTTTCCCGCAGGTAGGTGACGTCGGGCAGCACAATATTGACCCCGTGCATTCCGTCGGTGGGGAAGGCCAGCCCTGCGTCGAGCAGCATAATCTCGTCGTTGATCTCAAAGACGCAGGTGTTCTTGCCGATCTCGTGCAGTCCTCCCAGGGGAATGATTTTCAGGGCGTTATTGGCAGAATTTGAAGTCATAAACAATCTCGTCAGTAAACAATCGTTGTGAAAAATGTGAACAAGTAATAAGTGGTAGCTAAAGCTAAACCGCGCACAGCCTTCGGCAAGGGCGCAACACCCGACTGGGTGCAGCCGCTATTTCACCGATAGACCGCACAGTTGAGGCGCTAGGTATTGGTAGTAGGCGCGATAGAAACCGTTGAGGCCCAGGTCAATGTCGCAACATCGACAGATAGAGCAGCGGGGGCCATAGACAGTACAGATAAATCCATAAATTCAAGGTCACACAGGTAGAGAGAACAAACGGGTTATTCAGTTGTTGAAAGCTATAGGAAATTGAGCGATCGCCTTTGCAGGCCTGGCTTCAGAGCTTTTTGGCAGGTGGCCACTCGAAGTGTGCTTTAGAGACGAGCGGTCCACGCTGGGGCGAGTCAGTCGTCGCCCAACCTAGCGGCTTTTAACGAGAATGCCCTGGGCAGAGAGCTGCTGCAGCACCTCTGCGATCGCAAGACTTACAGACTCATCGGGCATACACAGAGGCGATCGCACCGCGCCCACCGGCCAGCCCTGCTGGACCAACGCTACTTTAAGCGGTACCGGGTTAGTGGTCAAAAACAATACCTTAAACAAAGGCAACAGCTGCAAATGAATTTCAGTGGCCAGACGGGTCTTTCCCGCCTCGTAAGCCTGCACCATGGCTTGGAGCTGAGGGCCAACCAGGTGACTGGCTACACTCACCACTCCACAGCCGCCCACAGCAAGCACTGGCAGCGTTAGTGAGTCGTCCCCAGAGTAGATGCCAAACTCAGCAGGGGTATGATAGCGAACCTGACTGGCGTAGTCTAAACTTCCACTGGCCTCCTTAATGGCTACTATATTCGATATTTCGGCTAACCGGGCCGTTGTCTCTACCGCCAGGGCACAGCCAGTGCGTCCCGGAACGTTGTACAGCATGATGGGCAAATCAGGGACCGCTGCGGCAATCTGACTGAAATGCTGGTAGAGACCCTCCTGAGAGGGCTTGTTGTAGTAGGGCACGACCTGGAGGGAACCATCTACCCCCAGCTCAGCCGCGTGGCGAGTAGCCTCAATAGCTTCGGACGTAGAGTTAGACCCAGTGCCCGCAACAACCTGAGCACGCCCCCCTACGGCCTCTCTAACGACCTTGTAAAGCTGGTACTCTTCCTGCCAACTCAAGGTGGGCGATTCACCTGTGGTACCACATACCACCAGTCCATCGCTACCGTTGCTAACTAAGTAGTCAGCCAGGCGCTCGGCTACGGCATAGTCAACGGAGCCATCTTGAGAAAATGGCGTCACCATTGCCGTTAGCACTTTGCCGAAATACGTCACCGAATGCCTTAAATCCTACGAAGTCTAGTGTTGTTAAACCCAACGTCCCTGAGATTATACCAAGTTCGCCCCTGTAGGGCTGACCCTGGGAAAGATTAATGGCTCGCCCCTACGGTCTGGGGTACCAGCAGCAGTTCTGCAATCTGAACGGCGTTGAGGGCTGCCCCCTTACGAATTTGGTCGCCGCTGAGCCAGAGCTCCAGCGCGTTGGGGTTGGAGATATCTTGGCGGATCCGGCCAACCAGCACATCATCTTGACCACTGGCCTCCAGGGGCATGGGGAAGTAGTTGCGACCCCAGTCTTCGACCACCTTAACTCCCGGAGCTTTGGCCAGTAACGCCTTAGCATCCTGGGGCGTAAAAGGAGCCTCAAACTCAATATTAACCGCTTCAGAGTGGGCCCGCAGTACGGGAACCCTCACACAGGTGGCCGAAATCTTCAGGTCGGCAGCACCAAAAATCTTGCGGGTCTCGTTCACCATCTTCATTTCTTCCTGGCAGTAGCCCTGCTCATTGAGCGGCGAGTTGTGAGGAAACAGGTTGAACGCCAGGGGATAGGGAAACGCCTCTGTCACCGGCTCTTCGCCAGCCAAAATGGCGCGGGCCTGCTGCTTGACCTCCTCCATAGCCCGGGCACCCGCACCGCTAGCCGACTGGTAGGTAGCCACCACCAGCCGCCGCACGGGCTGCACCTGGTGCAGCGGCCACACGGCTAGAGCCATCAGAATAGTGGTGCAGTTGGGGTTGGCGATAATGCCCTGGTGGGTTTGGGCCACCCTAGGGTTAACCTCGGGAACAACTAGAGGCACGGTAGGATCCATTCGGTAGGCGCTGGAGTTGTCGATGCAGACAGCACCTGCCGCTACCGCTTTGGGCAGCCACGTCTGGGAAACCGAACCGCCTGCGGACGCCAGCACCAGATCGATGCCATCAAAAGAATTTTCGCTCAACGCCTGAACGGGAATTTGCTCACCCTTAAAGGTCAGCGTTGTGCCCGCCGATCGCGGCGAGGCCAGCAAAGTCAGGTCTTTGAGGGGAAACGATCGCTGCTCTAGCAGCGCCAAAAGCTCTGCCCCAACGGCCCCCGTGGCCCCTAAAACCGCAACCCGCAACCCGTTCGACACAGCGCTACCTCATCAATCTTCAAAACAAGTCTTTATAAAAATGCGTTGACCAAAGTTGACCAGAACATTGACCAAAACACAGTGGCATCAGCCGATACTAACACTTTGGCTTTGTCCCCAAAAGCCCTATCTTCTGCCGCAACATAGCAACACATATCCGCAGAATATAAGGAAAAGCCAAAGCGTTAAATTGACAAGTCGCTCTCTTCGGCATTCCCGCCAAGGCCTCTAGAACCAACAGGTGGCAGTTTATAAGGGTGGACTTAAACAAAGGGGTGCTTCCGTGGCCGTAGCGATAGAGTATGCTTATAAATTGCGCCAAAAGTTCTCCAGGCCGCTTGGAAGCACGCGCAGTCGCCGTCTAGTTAGCAAAAGACCCCATGAAAGTTACCCAGGAAGTACTGCCCGATAGCCAGGTAGGACTAGAAATCGAAGTTCCCGCCGATCTGTCTCAAAAAACCTATGACCAGGTGTTGAGCAAGATGATGCGGACGGTCAACGTACCGGGCTTTCGCAAGGGCAAGGTGCCCAAGCAGGTCTTTTTGCAGCGGGTAGGGATGACCCAATTCAAGGCGGCGGTGCTAGAAGAGCTGGTGCAAAGTGCCGTCGATAAGGCGATCGCCCAGGAAGAAATCGATGCGATCGGCAACTACCAGCTCAAAACCTCCTTTGAAGAACTCGTTGGGGCCTACGAACCGGGTCAGCCAATCACCATTCAGGCCTCGGTCGATGTGCCGCCCCGCGTCACCTTGAAGCAGTACAAGGGGCTATCGGTGCAGGCCGAAGAGATTCTGCCCGACCCCGATCGGGTAGACGCCACCCTGAGCCAGTACCAAAACAATCTGGCTACCCTGGTACCCATTGAAGATCGCCCTGCTCAGTCGGGGGATGTGGCCGTGATCGACTTCGTGGGTAAGGTTCAAAACGAGAGCGGCGAATATGAAGAATTTCAGGGCGGCTCAGGCACCGATTTTCAGGTCGAGCTAGAGGAAGGGCGCTTCATCCCCGGCTTTGTGGAGGGCATTATCGGTATGGCTCTTGAGGAGTCAAAAGATGTCGAAATTCCTTTCCCCGACGACTACTCTCAGGCCGAGCTAGCGGGCAAACCCGCCGTGTTTTCCATCACTCTGAAGGAAATCAAAGAAAAAGAGCTGCCCGATCTAGACGATGACTTCGCCCAGGAAATTAGCGAATTTGAAACTATTGAAGCCCTGCGGACATCGCTGACTGAGCGCTACGAGGAAGAAGCGGCAGAGAAAACCAAGGCAAACAAGGACGCAGCCTTGATCGAGGCCCTAGTTGAGCACCTGGAGGCCGAAATCCCCAACACTTTAGTGCAGAAAGAAGTAGACTTCCTGCTCACGCAGACCATCATGCAGCTCAGCCGCCAGGGCATTGACGTCAATAAAATGCTGACCCGTGAGCTGGTCGATGGCATGCGTCAGCGCACTCGCCCTGAGGCGATCGATCGCCTAAACCGCACCCTGGCTCTAGGTGAAGTCGCCAAGCAGGAGGGCATTCAAATTGAAGAAGAGGCCCTGCGAGAAAAGACTAAGGAGGCCATGGCTACGGTAGAAGACCCCAGCCAGATCGACCCCGATCGCCTCAAGCAGGTGCTCACCGAAGAGCTGCTGCAGGAGAAAATTCTGGCCTGGCTTGAAGAAAACAACACCGTTGAGCTCGTACCCGAAGGCAGCCTACAAACCAAAACCGCTGAGGAAGCCGAGACGGAACAGGCCGAAGCCCTCGACGCCGAGGAAACCGAGGCCGCTGGGACTGCAACCATAGATGTTGCGGCCACCGAAGCCACTGAAGATGCCGAGGACGAAGCCACCGAAGCCGCCGAAGAACCAGCTAAAGAGGCGTCTAAAGGCAAGAAGTCTGGCAAAGATAGCTAGGTTAAATCGTTGGAATGACTCCGGGTGGGTTGATTTTGGAGCAAGCCGTAGGGCTGGCTAGAGGGGAACCCACCCCGTGAACCCAAAAATTTGGGGCATAATGTCGATTAGGCCGAGCAGTTGTTCGTTAAGCGAGTCGCGCCTGGTTGGTCTAGCCCAAGGTCAAATCTTGGCGCTGCTGTAAAGCAATATCCTTAAACCCTTGAAATCTCGCCCAAACCCACTATGATTGCATCGAACCCTTTGAGTAGCCCGATCTTGAGCTTGAGCCAGTCTGCCCTGAACGCTAACCAGGTTCGCAGCATGCTGCCCGTTGTTGTAGAGCAATCGGGTCGGGGTGAGCGGGCCTTTGATATTTACTCTCGCCTGCTGCGGGAGCGCATTGTATTTCTGGGTACCCCCGTTACCGACGAAGTCGCCGACTCGATTGTGGCGCAGCTGCTTTATCTGGATGCCGAAGAGCCTGAGAAAGATGTGCAGCTGTACATTAATTCCCCAGGCGGGTCGGTGACGGCGGGTATGGCTATTTACGACACCATGCAGCAAATTCGCCCCGATGTGGTGACCATTTGCTTTGGCCTAGCGGCTAGCATGGGGGCGTTTCTGCTCTGTGCAGGGGCTAAGGGCAAGCGCCTATCGCTGCCTAGCTCTCGAATCATGATTCACCAGCCTCTGGGTGGTGCCCAAGGTCAGGCGGTGGATATTGAAATTCAGGCGCGGGAAATTCTTTACCACAAAACTCGTCTCAATGAACTGATTTCTCATCACACTGGGCAGCCCATCGATCGCATTGAGACCGACACAGAGCGCGACTTCTATATGTCTGCCGCTGAGGCCAAAAACTACGGCATTATTGACGATGTTGTAGAGAGACAAACGATCTCGGCCGCGATGACTGCACTCAACTAGGGTCATTTTTATGTCTAAGTACGACTCCCATTTAAAGTGCTCGTTTTGCGGTAAGTCTCAGGAGCAGGTGCGCAAGCTAATTGCGGGGCCGGGGGTCTACATCTGTGACGAGTGCGTCGATTTGTGTAACGAAATTTTAGACGAAGAGCTGTTTGATTCAGGCACCGCGATCGCCCAGCCGGTGCCCCGTCGCGATACTCCCGCCGCCGATCGCCCCAGAACCGCTCCGGCTATTTCCCTCAGCCAGATCCCTAAGCCTCGCGAAATCAAGAACTACCTCGACGAGCACGTGATTGGTCAAAACGAGGCCAAAAAGGTGCTGTCGGTGGCGGTCTACAATCACTACAAGCGGCTCAGCTATCTCCAGGGGGCCGAGGGCGAAGCGCCCGAAGACATCATTGAGCTGCAAAAGTCGAACATTCTGCTGATTGGCCCCACCGGCTGCGGCAAAACCCTGCTCGCCCAGACCCTGGCCCGCATTCTAGAAGTGCCCTTCGCGGTGGCCGATGCCACTACCCTTACCGAGGCAGGCTACGTCGGCGAAGACGTCGAAAACATTCTGCTGCGGCTGCTCCAAGTAGCCGACCTGGATGTGGAAGAAGCCCAGCGCGGCATCATCTACATCGACGAAATTGACAAGATTGCCCGCAAGAGTGAAAACCCCTCCATTACCCGCGACGTGTCGGGCGAGGGCGTACAGCAAGCCCTGCTGAAAATGCTGGAGGGCACCGTGGCCAACGTGCCGCCCCAGGGGGGTCGCAAACACCCCTACCAGGACTGCATCCAGATCGACACCAGCAATATTTTGTTCATCTGCGGCGGCGCCTTTGTGGGGCTTGAGAAAATCGTTGAGCAGCGGATTGGCAAAAAATCGATCGGCTTTGTGCAGCCGGGTGAAGGTCAGTTTTCGCGTGAAAAGCGCACCGCCGACGTGCTGCGCCACCTGGAGCCCGACGACCTGGTCAAGTTCGGCCTGATCCCTGAGTTTATTGGTCGCATTCCGGCCACCTCGGTGGTAGATCCCCTCGATGAAGAGTCGCTGATGGCGATTCTCACCGAGCCTAAGAATGCCCTGGTGAAGCAGTTCCAGAAGCTGATGCGGATGGACAACGTGCAGCTGGAGTTTAAGTCGGATGCGCTGCGGGCGATCGCCCGTGAGGCCTACCGCCGCAAGACCGGCGCCCGCGCCCTGCGCGGCATCATCGAAGAGCTGATGCTCGACATCATGTACGAACTGCCCTCCCGCAAAGACCTGAAGCGCTGCACGATTACTCGCGAAATGGTGGAGCAGCGGTCTACCGCTGATCTGCTGCTGCACCCGTCGTCGATGCCTAAGCCCGAGTCTGCTTAGCCATGCCCTACGTTGAAATCAATCAGGTAAACCACTACTACGAGTGGGTGGGGGCCGACGCCGCGCGCGACCCCGTCTCTTCAAAGCCCGTTATGGTGTTCATCCACGGCTGGGCGGGGTCGGCTCGCTACTGGCAGAGTACGGCGGTGGCCATGAGCGATCGCTACGACTGCCTGCTCTACGACATGCGCGGGTTTGGGCGATCGACCATTGCCCCTGACCAGCAAGCGGTCGTGGAAGCTCGGGGCTACGAGCTAGACACCTACGCCGATGACCTGGCTGAGCTTCTAAAGGCGCTGAATTTGTCCCAGGTTTCCATCAATGCCCACTCGATGGGGGCCTCGGTGGCGGTGTACTTCTTAAACCAGTATCCGCAGATGGTCGATCGGGCTATTCTCACCTGCAACGGCATTTTTGAATACGACAAAGCGGCCTTCGAGGCGTTTTACAAATTTGGCGGCTACGTTGTTGCCTTTCGGCCCCAGTGGCTGGCCACTATCCCCCTGGCACCCCGGTTTTTCATGGCCCGCTTTCTCAAGCGCCCCATTCCCAAAGCGGAGAAAGTTGCCTTTTTAGAAGACTTTCTAGCGGCTGACTACGCTACGGCCCTGGGCACCATCTTTACCTCGGTGAGCAAAAAAGCTACGGAAGTAATGCCCGCCGAGTTTGCCAAAATCAGCACCCCAACGCTGCTGGTGGCCGGTGAATTCGACAAAATTACCCCGGCAGATATGGGGCGCACGGCCGCTGACTTGAATCCTAAGATTGAGTACGCTCTGGTCAAAAATACAGGCCATTTCCCCATGCTGGAAGATCCGGCAACGTACTTAACGTATGTGAATGAATTTCTTGCCTAAACTCTCTACGGTGCACGGCTTTGCGAGTGCACCCTACGGTTATGGATACACTGCCCCTTGATCAACTGATGGCGCTCGATCGCC
The DNA here is from genome assembly GCA_003022385.1 of filamentous cyanobacterium CCP3. Classification (GTDB taxonomy): domain Bacteria; phylum Cyanobacteriota; class Cyanobacteriia; order Phormidesmidales; family Phormidesmidaceae; genus Nodosilinea. Next base: position 36,503 of record PYGV01000009.1, read on the forward strand.
GCCACGTGTGGCATCCCTACGCGGCCATGCCCAATACGGGGCCAGTCTTTCCGGTAAAGTCGGCCCGAGGGGTCTACCTGACTTTAGAAACTGGGGAGCAGCTGGTCGATGGTATGTCGTCGTGGTGGACCTGCATTCACGGCTATAACCACCCTCAGCTAAACCAGGCGGCCCAGGCCCAGATGGGCGAGATGAGCCACGTGATGTTCGGCGGGCTGACCCACCAGCCGGCAGTGCAGCTGGCCCGCAAGCTGGTGCAGATGACGCCAGCCCCCCTCCAGCACGTCTTCTTTTGTGACTCCGGCTCGGTATCGGTAGAAGTGGCGATGAAGCTCGCCATTCAGTACTGGCACAACCGGGGCGAATCGCAGAAGCAGCACTTTTTGACCCTGCGCCACGGCTACCACGGCGATACCTTTGCGGCGATGTCGGTGTGCGACCCGGTTAACGGCATGCACCACCTGTTTCGCCGCAGCCTGGTGGAGCAGTACTTTGCCGAGGCGCCCCAAGTTCCCTTTGCGGGGGTGTGGGAGGAGAGCGACATTGCCAGCTTTGAGGCCGTTTTGGAGCGCCACCACGGGGAGATCGCCGCTGCTATTTTTGAGCCGGTGGTGCAGGGGGCTGGGGGCATGCGGATCTACAGCCCCCAGTACGTGCGGCGGGCGCGGGAGCTGTGCGATCGCCACAATGTGCTGCTCATTCTCGATGAAATTGCCACCGGCTTTGGCCGCACCGGCAAACTGTTTGCCTGCGAATACGCTGGTATTGCCCCTGACATCATGTGCGTGGGCAAGGCCCTGACCGGGGGCTTTATGTCGCTGGCCGCCACCCTGACCACCAGCCACATCAGCGAAACCTTTGCCCAGGGAGAAGCCGGGGTGTTTATGCACGGCCCCACGTTCATGGGCAACCCGCTGGCCTGTGCGGTGGCGCTGGAAAACCTGAATGTGCTGGAGAGCTACGACTGGGCCAGCCGGATATTGGCCATTGAAGATCAGCTCAAGCAGGAGCTAGCTCCCTGCCGTGACCTGTCGGCGGTGAAGGAGGTGCGGGTGCTGGGGGCGATCGGCGTGGTCGAGCTGCACAACCCGGTGAATATGGCGGTGGTGCAACCTCAGTTTGTGGACCGGGGCGCGTGGCTGCGCCCCTTTGGCCGCCTGATTTATACCATGCCGCCCTATATCATCGAGCCGCCGCAGCTCCGGCACATTACCCAGGCTATCTACGGCGTTGTGGCTGGGCTTACTTAGGGGCGATCGCCCCTACTGGGCCAGGGCACCCATTTTGCCGCTCTGGTAGTCGGCTACGGCCTGGTAGATCTCTGCGGTGGTGTTCATCACAAAGGGACCGTGGCCAACAATCGGTTCGTCGATGGGTTCGCCAGAGAGCAGCAAGGCGGTGGTGTCTTGCTGAGTGTGGAGCGTGAGTGTGGAGCCAGCCGGGTCGAAAATGCCCACTTCCGCCTCGGCGATCGGCTCTGAATCGCCCACCTGTACCGCTCCCTTCAGCACGACCAGGAGCGTGGTGTGGCCCTCGGGTATATCCAAACTCACCGTTTTGCCCTCCGTCAGCCGCAGATCCCATAGGTGGATCGAGGTAAAGGTTTGGGCTGGCCCCTGGGCTCCGTCAAACTCCCCGGCGATTACCCGCAGGCTGCCCTGGTGGTCAGGTAGCTCAACGACAGGAATTTGGGCGGCGGTAATGCCCTGGTAGCGGGGCGAGCTCATTTTGTCTTTGGCCGGTAGATTCACCCACAGCTGCACCATTTCAAAGGGACCGCCAGTTTGAGCAAAGTTGGGGCCGTGAAATTCTTCGTGCACCAGACCTGCCGCCGCCGTCATCCACTGCACGTCGCCGGGGCCAATGATGCCGCCGCCCCCCGCCGAGTCGCGGTGCTCGACCTCGCCGTCGTAGACAATGGTGACGGTCTCAAAGCCCCGGTGGGGATGCTCACCCACGCCGCGCCGGGCCGTAGTGGGCGAAAACTGCGCTGGCCCCGCGTAGTCGAGCAGCAGAAAGGGGCTGATGGTTTGCCCCAGACTGTTGTAGGCCAGCAGCGTGCGCACCGGAAAACCGTCGCCGACCCAGTGGCGATCGCGAGTGCGCTGAATGCTGAGCAGGGTTTTAGCAGTGCTGGGCTGGTTTAGGGTCGGCATAGGAATACCTAGCGGGAAAACGTGCGATCGCTCTTCTACTGTAGCGACTCTTAACCTGTAGGTGCCGCTGTAGAGAGTGGGATGGCTTACAGTGTTTACTACGGGTTGGGATACTGCCATGACGACCACATCCTCTATAAAGACCGCTGCTCCCAAGCTGATTCAGCACCAGTGGCATCGGGCTAGCTGGGCTGACTATGCGGCACTGCGAGACGACCCGAACCGAGAACATTTGAAACTGGCCTTTAATGAAGGATGGCTGTGGGTCACGATGGGCGCAGAAGGAATTAGCCACGCGACAGTCAGCGATTTATTCACCAGTTTGCTTTTCCTCTGGGCTATTCAGCACCCCGATCAACGCTTTAGCTCACTGGGGCGATGCCTGCTAGAGCGAGCTGAGGTGAGGGCCAGTGCGCCCGATTTAGTCCTCTACGTTGGACCTGACTACCCCCAGTGGCAGCAAGGCGAGCCCCGCCGGATCAATTTGAACCAAACCCGAGTGCCCGACCTGGTCGGCGAAATCTCTGACACCACTTTGGCCAGTGACCTGGACGAGAAAAAGCACCTCTATGCCGCTCTCGGCATTCCGGAATACTGGGTGGTCGATGTGCGGGGGCAGCGGGTGTTTGCCTTTTTACTGCAAGAAAACGGTGAGTACCTGGCCTGCGACACCTCCCAGGCGCTAGCTGGTTTACCCATCGCCCTGCTGGATGAGACCCTGCAGCGACTGGCCCAGGGCACCAATACCAGTGCAGCGGCGTGGCTCAGCCAGCAGATGGCCACCCTGGGCCAGGAGCAGCCGTGATGAAACCTGCGTTCGTTCTCTCGGGTCAGTCTCAAACGGCTTTTCGCCCGTCTAAATTCATGGCTTTGCTGATGGCGACCGTGGGGCTCATCGCCATCGCCCGACCGCTGGCTTCCCAAACGCTGCCTTTGCCAGACCACCTTGTTCCGTTGACCTCAGCAGAGGGGCAGGTGCTGCTGCGCGACAGCGAGGCGCTGGCCGACTACGTGCCGCTGACCGCTCAATTTGTGACGCAGATTAACCAGGCCTTTTGCGGGGTGGCGAGTATGGCGATGGTGCTCAACGCGCTGAGGGTTCCGGCTCCGCTGGCGCCGCAGTGGGAGCGGGGGTATTTCACCCAGGAGAATCTATTTAACGAGCAGACGGAGGCAATTATTGGCAGAGAGGCGATCGCCCGTCAGGGCCTCACGCTAGCCGAGCTGGCTGGCATTCTCGAAACCTATCCCGTCAATGCTGAGATCCACTACGGCAGCGATGTCAGCCTGGAGGAGTTTCGGGACCTAATTCGCGCCAATTTAGAGACTCCAGGCAACTACGTGCTGATCAACTATCTGCGCCGCGCCATTGGTCAGGAGCGGGGCGGCCACATTTCGCCTTTGGCGGCCTACGATGCCGACAGCGATCGCTTTCTGATTTTGGATGTGTCGCGCTACAAGTACCCCCCTGTCTGGGTTGAGGCCGAAACCCTTTGGCAATCTATCGACACCACGGATTCGGTGTCGGGCAAGACGCGGGGCTTTTTGCTAATTGAGGCGCGGTAAGGGGGGATGAGTGGATGGGTAGATGGGGGGATGAGTGGATGGGTAGATGGGATTAGGTGGCGAGGAATTGGGCGATCGCTCCATGTTTTTCCAGCACCACGGGCAGATCCAGCGTTAGCAAACCCTCTGGGTTGAGCACTTCGCGTCCGTGGATAAAGCTGTAGTCGACGCGATCGATCAGGCAGAAAATTAGCGCGGCCACCGGGTCGTAGGCGGTGCCAGAGAGGGCGAGGCGATCGAGGTTCACCGTGACAAAATCTGCGGCCATACCGGGGGCCAGGTGGCCAATGTCGGTGCGGCCCAGCACTTTTGCGCCGCCACGGGTGGCGATCTCCAGCGCTTCGCGGGCGGTCAGGGCGGCGGGGTCTTCTTCGCGCACCCGGGCCATCAGAAAGGCCTGACGGGCTTCGGCCAGCAGGTGGCTGCCATCGTTCGAGGCTGACCCATCGACCCCCAGCCCCACGGGCACGTTGTGGTCCAGCATTTTGCGGATGGGGGCCATGCCGCTGGCCAGGCGCATGTTGCTGCAGGGGCAGTGGGCCACCCCGGTCCCCGTCTGGCCAAAGCTGTGGATGGCCCTGTCGTCGAGCTTGACGCAGTGGGCGTGCCACACGTCGTCGCCCAGCCAGCCCACGGAGGCGGCGTAGTCGCCCGGGGTGAGGCCAAAGGTGTTGAGACTGTAGGTAACGTCGGAGTTGTTTTCGGCCAGGTGGGTGTGCAGGCGCACGCCGGGGTAGCTGCGGGCCAGCGCCGCTGACTCGCGCATCAGGTCGGTGGAAACGCTAAAGGGAGAGCAGGGAGCCAGGGTAATGCGGGTCAGGGCGTAGGGGGCGTTGTCGTGGTACTGCTCGATCAGCCGCTGGGAGTCTTTGAGGATGTCGGCCTCGGCTTCAACGATCGAGTCTGGGGGCAGGCCGCCTTTACTCTCGCCCACGCTCATGCTGCCCCGGCTGGCGTGGAACCGCAGCCCCGTCTGCCGCACCGCCTCAATTTCGTCGTCCAGGGTGGCGCCGTTGGGGAACAGGTACAGGTGGTCGCTAGCGGTGGTACAGCCGGAGTAGATCAGCTCGGCGGCGGCCACCTGGGCGCTGAGGCGAATGGCCTCGGGGGTGAGCTTCTGCCACAGGGGGTAGAGCGAGCTGAGCCAGTTGAACAGGGACGAGTTCTGCGCCCCCGGCACCACCCGCGTCAGGGTTTGAAAAAAGTGGTGGTGAGTATTGACCAGGCCAGGAAGCACCAGGTGGCGATCGCCCAGGTCCAGCACCCGGTCGGCCTCGGCGGGTAGCTCCTCGGTGGGCCCCACCTGCTCGATTACGTGGTCGCGAACGAAGATCGCCCCAGAGCGAATTTCCCGCCGCTGGTCATCCATGGTGACCAGGGTGTGACTGTTTTTGACTAGAAGCGTTGGCACAGTGGGACATCCCCGCAGCGATCGGATGCCTGGGACTATACCAGGTTGCGCTTCAGGGCTAATGTTTTCGCTTATGCAAAATTAGCAGAATGAATGCTCAAGGCGACGCCAGTCTGTTCTTTAGGACAGCCCCATCATCTTCTTGAACAGCTTGACCTTGCTCTCGTAGGGGGGGTAGCGCCAGTCCATGTCGAGCCAGAAGGGTTTTTTGAACACGCTCTTAAGATTTGAGAAGGTATCGAAGCTGTACTGGCCGTGGTAGCGACCCATGCCGCTGCTGCCTACGCCGCCGAAGGGCAGGCCCCAAACGGCAACCTGCAGGATGACATCGTTGATGCAGACCGACCCCGCCGTGGTGCGATCAAGCACCTGGGTCTGCACCTGGCGATCGCGCGAAAACACGTACAGGGCCAGGGGCTTCGGTCGCTGGCTAATGCTGGCGATCGCCTCGTCCAGGCTGCGGTAGGTGAGAATTGGCAGAATGGGACCAAAAATCTCCTCCTTCATGATCGGGTCATCCCAGCTGACGCCATCGATGAGCGTAGGGGCTATGTAGCGATCGCTGCGATTGTGCTCACCGCCCACCACCACCTCGCCCTGGCCCAGCAAACCCACCAGGCGGTCAAACTGGCGCTCGTTGACCACGCGGGAAAAGTCGGGGCTGTGAGCCGGGTTCTCGCCATAGCACTCGGCCATTCTCTGCTTCAGTGCGGTCACCAGGTCGGCCTTGACTCGCTCATCGACCAGCAGGTAGTCGGGGGCAATGCAGGTCTGCCCCGCATTGAGAAATTTACCCCACACAATGCGCCGAGCCGCCACCTCCACATTCACATCGATATCCACAATGCAGGGACTTTTGCCACCTAGCTCCAGCGTAACCGGGGTGAGGTGCTGGGCGGCGGCCTGCATGACAATTTTTCCGACCCGCTCGCCGCCGGTAAATAGAATGTGGTCAAACGTTTCGGCCAGCAGGGCCTGAGCCGTGTCTACCCCGCCTTCGACCAGAGCTACGTGGGCGGGATCAAAGGTTTCTTCAATTAGCCGGGCCAGCACAGCAGAGGTAGCTGGAGCCAGTTCTGAAGGTTTGAGAATGGCGCAGTTACCCGCCGCGATCGCCCCCATCAGCGGCGAAATATTCAGCTGGAATGGGTAGTTCCAGGGACCAATAATTAAGGCCACCCCCAAGGGCTCGGGCTGCACCCAGGCCGAACCGGGCATTTGACTGAGGGCTAGGTTGGCGCGGCGCGGTTTAGCCCAGCGGCGCAGGTGCTTAATGACATAGTCAAGCTCGCCGATGACCGCGACTTCAATGTAGCCCTCAAACTCAGGCCGACCCAGATCCTGCTTTGCCGCATCGATGATCTCGGCCTGGTACTTGACGATCGCCGCTCGCAGCGCCTTGAGCTGGTCGAGGCGGAAATCGAGGCTGCGAGTGGCCCCAGTGGCCCAGTAGGCCCGCTGGCGGCGCAGTAAATCGGCAACGGGGGCGGCGGCGGCAAGGGTAGACATGGTAACCTCTGGCGAGGGGCTTGATCTAATCCATCTGCTCTATCCTACAGGAGAGCTACCTGGTGGTTTGGCCGGTGTCATTATGCTGAAATCAGTTTTTCGATATTTATTTGGGGTGGCCCTGGTCCTGCTCACGCTGCTGAGCAATGCTAGCCCCAGCGCTGCTGTTTCTTTGGAACTTAGTCCTATGGGCGCACTCTCGTTTATTAATCTGGCTGGCGATCGCCCCACCAATCTGGGGGTCAAAGCGGGTAAGCTGGCCCCCTGCCCCGACTCGCCCAACTGCGTTGTCAGCCAGGGCGACACCGATGCCGAACATGCGATCGCGCCCCTGAGCTACAGCGGTGACCCGGCCCAGGCGATGGCTCAACTGGCGGCGATCGTCACAGCGATGCCCCGCACAACGATTGTCGAATCTACTGACAACTACCTCTACGCCGAGTTCGCCAGCAAATTGATGGGCTTTGTCGACGACGTCGAGTTTTACCTCGACCCAGCCGAGTCGGTGATTCAGGTGCGATCGGCCTCACGGCTGGGAAAGTCTGATCTGGGCGTTAACCGCCAGCGAATCGAAGCCATTCGCCAGCAGTTCCAGGCTTAAAGCTAACCCCACCGAGCCCTAGTCCTTGAAGATAGCGTTTTCGAGCTGCTGGAGGGCAACCTCTAGGTCATCGTTGACAATCTGCTCGTCAAACTCCGTAGCCGCTTCTATTTCAACGATCGCCCGCTGGAGCCGTCGCTCGATCGCCTCATCGGCATCTTTACCCCGCTGGCGAATGCGATGCTCCAATTCCTCGATCGAGGGGGGCAGCACAAACAGCTGAAGGGCACCGGGAAATGTCTCGCGCACCTGGCGGGCACCCTCTAGCTCAATTTCTAAAATCACCCAGTGGCCTGCTTCAATCTCTCGCAGCACAGAGTCTTTGGGAGTGCCGTAGAGGTTGCCCGCAAACTCGGCCCACTCCAGCAGCTCGCCCCGCGCCACCATCTCCTGAAACGCTTCACGGCTGACGAAGAAATAGTCCTGACCATCGACCTCGCCGGGGCGGGGCGCACGGGTGGTGGCCGACACCGACAGCTTGAGCATGGGGTAGCGGTGGCGCAGCGATCGCAGCAGCGTACCTTTGCCCACCCCGCTAGGGCCTGTAAAGACAATCAACCGACCCAGCCGAGGCGCAGTCAGATCGGGTGTTTTGTCCAGGCTGAGGGTGTTGAGCGGGGCGGTCGAGCTGACGGTCATAGCGATCGCTGGTTGTGTACGACAGAGATTCTTATTCTAGTTAACCCTCTACCAATGGATGGATGAGATTCCGCTAATTAACCTAAATTTTGGGGTTAAGTTTCAGGCAGGTCAAACAGCACTGTGGTCATATAGCGCTCGGCCCAGGCTTCCCCAAAGGCTTTTTCGAGCACGCGGCGGGTTTTGTCGTTTTTTTGCTGCTGCTCGCAGTAGTGGCGCTGCCCCGCCATAATCACTGCTTTTTGGTCAGGCGTAGCCGGGGTTGCGATCGCCTGCTGGCAGTGCAGCGCCAGGTAGTCAGCAATCAGCTGCACAAAGGCCGTCTCTTCAGCGGGGCTAGCAGGGCGAATAAACCGGCAGTAGGGCGAAAAAATAGTGCCCCAGCCCGGCAGGCCGCGCTCTTCGGCAAAGGTCTGGGCAGGCAGCTGGTCGAGGGCGGCAGTGTAGCCCTCGGGCAGTGCTTCAGCAACCGGTGAGAGATCGACAATGGCAGCGCTAATTTGGCCCCGCCCGCCAACCAGGTCACAGCCAAACATGGGCAGGCCGTACTCGGGGCGAGGAAACATGACGCAGTGCAAAATGTCGAGGTTTGCCCCCACCCGCGCCAGCTCCAGGTGCAGTTTGCGAAACTGAGGCGTCTGGTAGCACAGGTTTTCAATGGTGAGCTTTTCGCCCTCCAGGCGGCCCTCAATGTAGCCCAAATCTTCTGGCAGACGGTAGGGCAATAGATCCAGGTACTGCTGCCAGGTGGCTTCGATGCGATCGGCCAGGCCCCGAATCATCGGGTGCTGCTGGTCGCGTAGAGAGGTTGGAGTTGGGGCTACCATAACACCCAAAGAACGATGATAAGTTCCCAGCATACCAGCCCATCTGGCGATACTAGACCTCTCTGGCGCTAGAGCCAGCTACAATTTGGACCCAGAGGTATCAACCGCGTAAGGCGCCCTTGCCGTGAAGCTAACCGATTGGATTAACCTGGTTGCCCTGGGCATTGCCCTGGTCATTTTGTGGCAGTTTCGCCAGATTGTCTTACTCATCTTTGCGGCGGTGGTGATTACCATTGCCCTCAACAGCCTGGTACGACTATTTTCGAGGGTGTATGGCTGGCCTCGTCCGCGATCGGTCCTGGTGACGGGGGCGCTGGTGGTGCTGGGGGGTGTCATCTTTCTGGGCCTGGTGCTGCCGTTGTTTGTCAGCCAGTTCCAGGAGCTGCTGCTGCTGACCCCCAAAGGGTTTGAGCAGCTCGGCGTCTGGTTTGATGCCTTTCAGGCCGACCCGCCGGACTGGTTTCCAGAGCAAGACCTGAATCTGGTACCGGGTTTGCCCGATCTGCTCCGCCAGGCTGCCTCAATTGGGTCGACGGTGTTCGGCAACTTTTTGACGTTTTTCTCCAGTTCGGTGGCCATTTTGCTGCAGGTGCTGCTGCTGGTCGTCCTCACCCTGATGATGCTGGCCAACCCGGCAGCCTATCGACGGCTGCTGCTGCGGCTGTTTCCGTCGGGCTATCGCCGCCGCGCCGACGAGATCTTGACGAAGTGCGAAAAGTCTCTGATGTTTTGGCTGGGTGGCGTCGCCCTCAGCTCAATTTTTGTGGCTACGCTCAGCTTTACGGGGCTGGTGCTGCTGGATGTGCCCTACGCCTTTGCCCATGCCGTGCTGGCGGGGTTGTTCAACTTTATTCCCAACCTCGGTCCGACGCTGAGCGCGGTCTTTCCGGTATTTGTGGCGCTGCTACAGTCGCCCGGTACGGCGCTGGCGGTGATTGTGCTCTACGTGCTAATTCAAAACGTCGAGAGCTACTGGTTTTCGCCTATGGTGATGCAGAAGCAGGTGGATCTGCTGCCTGCCGCCACGCTGATTTCTCAAATCTTTTTTGCCACCTTTTTTGGCCCGGTGGGGCTCATTTTGGCGCTGCCCTTGGCAGTAATTTGCAAGACCTGGATTGAGGAAGCCTGGGTTATTGATGTGCTCGATCGCGCGGGCGATCGAGAGCCGAATGCTGCCGTCGCCCCTACCCCACCAGACTAGGGGCGATCGCAGCCTTGACAACACAGCGATAGCAGGGCGCGATCGCATCTGGTTTCGAGTTGGGGGTAACGTCCCTTAACAGCCGGTAGCAGCGTCCTGGCGTAACTTTTGGTTAAGCCCCTATATTGAAAGCGTGAATTTTCTATGAAAACACCTAGCCCTCGCTAGCAGTTCTCCGCCGATTTTTTAGACTCGTTAAGAGAATGGTGAACCAGTCAGTATTTCTCCGGAAGCATTTTGAGAGTTGTGAAGGGGGTAGATTGCCAGGCGAACCGTTCAATTTACCAGCCGTGTTTCTTCTTCAAATTGGGCACTAACGACAGGTCAGCTATCGTCAAAGCAGCATGAGCACGTATGCTTTGGATTGTAGATATCTTTAGATGGCCGCCGTTCGACGAGTCTTTCAGGTGTTATTCCGGTTTACCACCACAGTGCGGGTTTCGGCTCTGTCCAGCGATCATTCTCTGCGGTTCGCTGTCGGCCTCCGGCGGAGTTGGTAATGCCCATAGCGATTGATAGGACTCCGGCAGGTGCAGATGTGTTTGGCGATCGGGGGTCATAGGCTTCAATAGCTGTCGGCGGAGCAGCCTACCCGAGCCAGATATTGAGGAGCACAGTCAGGCAGGGGCGATCGCCAACAGCACCACCCCTGCCTGGTGCTCTGGTAATTCTATCGGTTTAATACAGGAGTTCCCGTCCCATGCATCGTTACCCAGTTATCATCATCGGTGCCGGACCTGCGGGGTTGACCGCAGGCTACGAGCTGATCAAGCAGGGTGTGCCATCGCTCATTTTGGAGAAGGCCGAGAAAGTTGGCGGCATCTCCCGAACAGAGGTTTACAAGGGCTACCGCTTTGACATCGGCGGTCATCGTTTTTTTACGAAAGTGGGAGAAGTTAACACCATCTGGGCCGAAATTTTGGGCGATGACTTTATTCAGGTGCCACGGCTATCGCGAATTTATTACCAGGGCAAGTTTTACGACTATCCCCTGTCGCTGCTAAAAACGCTGAGAAACCTGGGGCCCACTGCTAGCGCTCTAATGGTCATTAGCTACCTGAAGGCCAAAGTCAAAAAGCGGCTTCACCCCAACTTTCGACCTGAAACCTTTGAAGAATGGGTCACCGACAGCTTTGGCGAACGGCTGTATAAGACCTTCTTCAAAACCTACACCGAAAAAGTGTGGGGCATCCCCTGCAGCCAAATTCGGGCCGACTGGGCGGCCCAGCGCATTCAAAACATGTCGCTGAAGCGGGTAGTTCTCAACGCCCTATTTGGTAACCAAAACGCCAAAAGCCTGATCACAACCTTCGACTATCCGCGCCTCGGCCCCGGCATGATGTGGGAGCGCTGCCAGGATCTGCTGGCAGAACAAGGCGCGGTGGTGCAGTTAAACACAGAGATTGTTCGCATCGAGCACCAGGGCACCTTTGTCACCAAAGTAATAGCCAAGCAGGTTGACCCCGCTGGGAACTTGCCCGATCGTACCCTTGAGCTAAGCGGCGATCAGGTGATCAACTCCATGCCCATTTCTGCTCTGGTGCACCGGCTCGACCCGCCGCCGCCGCCAGAGGTACTGGAGGCGGCTCGGGGGCTAAAGTATCGCGATTTTTTAATTATCTCGCTGATCATCGATCGGCCCGACCTGTTCCCCGACAACTGGCTTTACATCCACAGCCCTGAGTTTAAGGTGGGCCGCATTCAAAACTTTAAGAACTGGAGCCCGGCGATGGTGCCCGACGCCAGCAAAACCTGCCTGGGCATGGAGTACTTTTGCAGCCAGGGAGACGACCTTTGGGAAATGCCCGACACTGCTTTGATGGAGCTGGCGGCCCAGGAAATCACCCGCCTGAATCTGGGCGTACAGTTCAAAGATATTGAAGACGGCTGCGTCATTCGCCAGTACAAAGCCTACCCGGTGTACGACGGCGACTACCGCCGACACCTGCAGGTGCTGCAGGACTACATCGAGACCTTTGAGAACCTGCAAACGGTTGGCCGCAACGGCATGCACCGCTACAACAATCAGGATCACTCGATGCTGACGGCGCTGCTGGCCGCCAAAAACATCCAGGGTGAAAACCACAGCCTGTGGGATGTGAATGTGGAGCGCTCTTACCACGAAAACTTTACCCATGAGGAGTGGACTAAGCGGCGGCAAACCTCTACAGGTCAAGCGCCAGCGGCTGAACCCCTACCGACAGTTGCCTAAGACGGATTCAGATAAGCCCGGTAGTTCGATTAATGTGTTTTTCTAAGGCAATCTGGTTTTATCGTCATGGCTATACGTCAGCGGCAGCCACCTTCGCAAGAGTTGAACTTTAGCGCTTCGCAAGCCTACCTACAGCGGCGATCGCTGCAGTCTAGCCTGATTACGTTTGGCTCGCAGCCGCTCAAGCTGCTGATTGGCATTGGCACCACCTCAATTTTGGCGCGCTTGCTCACTCCGGCAGATTTTGGCCTGGTGGCTATGGCCCTGCCCTGGTTTGCCCTTGTAGAGAGCGTTAATTCGCTGGGCTTGGGGACGGCCACGGTGCAGCGATCGCACCTGGATCAGCAGCAGACCAGCGCCGTCTTTTGGCTGTCCTTTGGCATCAACGTCGTGCTGCTGGTTGGCCTGCTGCTGTCGACACCGGCCTTCGCCTGGTTTTACCAAGAACCCCGGCTAGTTCTCATTATTCCAGTCATGACCCTGGGCATGGCAAGCCTGTTTATATCGTTTCAGCACCAGTCGCTGCTGGCCAGGCAGATGCGCTTTGGGATGCTGACCGTCATTGAGGTAGGGTCTCTGGCTCTGGGGGCAGGAGTGGCGCTGGTGGCCGCCATAGGCGGCTGGGGCTACTGGGCTTTAGTGCTGCAGCTGGTGACCTATCAGGTCGCTCAGAGCCTGAGCTACTGGGTCGCCTGTCGCTGGCGGCCTTCCGGACTCGGCAGCCTGCGCCAGCTCAGGTCAAAGACGCGCCACGACATTCACCGCATGCTGTCCTACGGGGTAAACCTCAGCGGCTTTCACCTGATCAACCGGGTGGGGATGGAAATGGATCGGGTGCTGGTGGGCTATTTCAATGGCGCCAGCGCCCTGGGCCTTTACTCGGTTGCCTACAACTGGGCCTACTTTCCCTTTAACCAGGTGTATTTGCCGCTGATTAACGTGGCTATTTCTAGCCTCAGTCGAGCGGCCAGTGAAGACAACCAGTACCGCAGCCAGAGCCGCCAGATTTTGATGCTCATGTTTGGCCTGTGTCTGCCCGCCCTGGCGTTTCTAGGCGTGTCTGGCGACCAGCTGCTGCTGCTGCTGCTGGGGAATCAGTGGATCGACGCGTTTGGGATCTTTCGGGTGCTGGTGCTGTCGGTGTTTGTCGGCGGCTTTTACCGGGTGACGAAGTGGATCTATCTATCGACGGGGCAGACTCACCGCCAGCTGAGGTGGAGCCTGCTGCACACGCCAATAGTGATAGCTGCCGCCGCCGTGGGCACCTACTGGGGGCCGCTAGGGGTAGCCTGGGGGGTCACCCTGGCCTCGCTGGTGCTGACCTACCCTGCGATCGCATTTTGCCTGCGCGAAACCCCCCTCACCATGGGAGATTTTGTGGGCGCGGTCTGGCGACCCACGATCGCATCGCTCGTCGCCGCCGCCTCGCTAGGGGCCGGTGAGCTGTGGCTGGGCTTTCCGGCCAACGCCGGTCTACACCTGGTGCTCAGCGCCGCCCTGTTTGCCGTTGTCTACGTCGGTAGCTTCATTCTTCTACCAGGCGGGTGGCAGGAGGTGCGCAATGCCTATCAAGCGCTACACCTGCTGGTGTCAAAGCGTATTGATCGCTAGGCGATCGCCCCAGGCTGCTGTGAACAAAAACGGAATGGCGAGTATCCCCTCCATTCCGCTTGAGCATTTATTTGAATTTAGACAGGTTTGAATTGAGACAGGTTCAGCGTATCCTGGCTAAACCAACGGCGGCATTGCCAGGTTCCTCGCTTAGGCCTCGTCGAGGGCCGCGATGCCGGGCAGCTCTTTGCCTTCGAGCAGTTCGAGGCTAGCGCCACCGCCGGTCGAAATGTGGCTCATTTTGTCGGCCACACCCACTTTCTCAACCGCTGCCACTGAGTCGCCGCCGCCAATGATGGTGGTCACGCCCTGATCGGTAAGTTCGGCCAGGGTATGGGCGATCGCCTCGGTACCGGCGGCAAACTTATCAAACTCGAACACGCCCATGGGGCCATTCCAGATCACCGACTTGCACTGCTTCAGCGCGTCCTGGAACACCTTAATTGAGTCAGGGCCAATATCGAGACCCATCCAGCCGTCGGGGATAGCGTCAACGCTGGCGGTTTGCGCATTGGCATCGGCGGCAAAGTTGTCGGCCAGCACCACATCGGTTGGCAGCAGCAGGTCAACGCCCTTTTCTTTGGCCTTGGCCTCCAGAGCTTTGGCCAGCTCTAGCTTGTCTTCTTCAACCAGCGACTTGCCCACGTTGAGGCCCCGCGCTTTATAAAACGTAAAAATCATGCCGCCGCCGATCAGCAGTTTGTCAACCTTGTCGAGCAGGGTCTCAATCACGCCAATTTTGCTGGAGACCTTAGAACCGCCGATGATGGCCGCCAGGGGCTTCTGGGGATTTTCGATCGCCGCCTGGAGGTACTGCAGCTCCTTCTCGATCAGGTAGCCTGCCACTGAGGGGCTGAGGTACTTGGTCACGCCCTCTGTCGAGGCGTGGGCGCGGTGGGCGGTGCCAAAGGCGTCGTTGACGTACAGGTCGGCGTTGGCGGCCAGCTGCTTGGCAAACTCAGGGTCGTTGGCCTCTTCACCGGCATAGAAGCGCACGTTTTCGAGCAGAGCCACCTGGCCATTTTCCATCCCCCCGACGGCGGCAGCGACCTCATCGCCGATGCAGTCGTCGCACTTGATCACCTCTTGCCCCAGCAGCTCGCTCAGGCGCTTGGCCACGGGAGTGAGGCGCATGCTGTCGACCACCTGGGCCTTGGGGCGACCAAAGTGGCTGGTCAGAATGACCTTGGCCCCTTTGCCAGTGAGGTCCTGGATGGTGGGCAGGGCGGCCCGAATGCGGGTGTCGTCGGTAATGGCACCCTGGTCGTCAAGGGGCACGTTGAAGTCGGCCCGCACCAGTACCCGCTTGCCCGAAACGTCGGCTGCCGACAGGCTCGCCACCGATTTTTTAGTCACTGTAAAATACCTCCTAAAGCGGTTAAGACTTTGCATTTATTACGTTATGCAGCGCACGGGTGGCAGCGGCCCCAACCTTGACTAAGGTAGATTTGAGGCGAATGATGCAGCTCAACCCAGCGGCTGTGTCTGTCGTAATATTTACTTATGGTCGCCCTCATTTTACCGGAGTGTGAGTTCCCTTCGATACGCCATGTTTAAGACGGTTTTATTTCCCATCGACATGAGTTCTGAGGCGCAGCAGGCAGCGCCCAAAGTGGCAGAACTGGTCAAAACTCACCAGAGTCGGCTGGTTTTGCTGTCGGTTGTCGAACCCAGCACCCCCGAAAAGCCCCATCCTGACAGGCAGTCGTCGCCCGAGGCCGTGGCCCAGCTGCTAAACAAGGCCAAAGAACTGTTTTCTGCTCAAGCGATCGAGGCCGAAGTCATTGAACGCGAGGGTCAGCCCGCCTTTGTGATCTGCGATGTGGCCGACGAACTCAACGCCGATTTAATTGCAATGGGCTGCCGGGGCGTAGGCCTGATCGAAGACGTGCAGAACGAGAGCGTGACCATGCGAGTAATTAACCTGTCGCCCTGCCCGGTGCTGATCATTCCCTAGGGTGAGAGGTAGTGCGTAGATGGGAACAGCGTTACCAAGTCGGGGTAGTTGGCGATTAGCTCATCGGCGCTGAGGCTGTCGCTGGGGTCTTGGGGCGTCCACAGCAGCTCGTAAACCAGCAGATAAGCGGGCGAAATCGAGCCCAGGCGTTGCAGAACCGCCCTGAGATCCGCTGCGGAATTGACGGACTTAAACAGGGGGCGATCGTCCGCCGTGCCCAGCAGCAGCGTCACCACAATGTGCGAGGCCACCTCGTCGCTGGGGCCAGTGGGCATGGCTCGCCGCTGCACCTCGCCGCCCACGTTGACCAAGGTTTCAACCGCAAACTTGCTGCGCTCTTGAATCGACAGACGCTCAAACAATGCTGATGCTTTCTCGCGCCCGGCGACGGTTTGCGACTCGGCCCGCACGTGGGTCCAGTAGTCGGGGTGGCGCAGCAGGGCTAATACGGTGGCGCGCAGCTGGGCGGCGAGCCCTGTCGAGGTGATGAGGTCGGCCTCCAGGGTAATGCGATCGAGTTCGCGCTGTAGATCACGCGCCCCAGCCAGCAGCGCCACCTGGAGGCGCGTTACGGTGACAATATCGTTGAGCAATTCGCTCTGGCTGCCCGTCGCCGCCGGGCTGTTTCCCCTGCGGCTGCCCTGAATGTAGCGGAAAACAATGGGCAGCAGAATAAACCCCACCACCACAACGACGAAGAACAGCTCGCCGCCGCCATCGTCACCTGAGTCAACATAAACCGGAGCGAGTGTGTAGGTGGGATAGGGCACGATCACTGGGCCAGAACGGTAGCCATAGCCGCCATAACCGCCGCCGTAGCCACCCCCATAGCCGCTACTGGGAGGCAGGCTGCGCGGGGCCGATGGGGCTGGCGCGGGTCGACTAAAGGAACCGCCCCGGCTCATGCCGCCGCTGACGGCCTGTTCTGCGATCGCCGCCCGTTGCCAAAACCGTAACCCTGTACAGCTTCCTTATAGTTCGTTGATAAATTGCTAAAGGACTCAGGGAAGAGCCATACAGCGTTTTCAAGCTGCGCCTCTGCAAGGTCCGCGATTCCCCGGCTAAATTTTAGGTGTGAGATTGACCATGAACAAGCGAGTATTTTTGGCACTGGTGGGGGCATCTCTGGTGACCGTATCCGTGGGCAGTGGGGTGTTGACAACAGAGCAGGCGATCGCGCAGACCCAGCCCGAGTGGTACAACTGCCTGACCCGCGAGGTGTTTACTCCTGAAAAGCAGGCCTGGTGCGACCGCTGGAGCACTCTGCAAAACGGCACCTACATCGTGCCCCTGGGCTTTAGCCCCGAGCCCAGCTTTGAAACCATCACCCTCGAAAATGGCGAGTACAACCGCCCCGGCGAACTGGTGGTGAGCCTGGCCGGCGAGCCCAACTGGCTGGCCTTTGGCGACATCGACGGCGACGGCAAAGACGATGCTGCCGTGATCTTTGGCGTTAACCAGGGGGGCGGCACCAACCTGGTCACTTACCTGGCGGCGGTGATGGATATCGACGGCGAGGCCAAGGCGCTGCGGCCTGTAGCCCTGGGCGATCGCATTCTGCTCAACGGCCCCACCACCATCGAAAACCAGCGCATCAATGTGGCTCAGCTGACCCAAACCGAAGTGATCAACCGCAGCTTTGTGGTCGATGGCGGCAGCCTCAGCGAGCTGGCTCAGCTGCCCAGCCCCGAGCGGGCTGAGGTGCCCGACGGCACTGTCGTATTTTCGCAAACGTCGACCTATGCGGTGCGGGTGTTTACCCGCGATGGACAGCCCTATATCAACCTGTTCAACCGAACTAGCGGTCAGCAGGAGCTGAATGGCGTTCGGGCGATCGCGGTTAGTTCAGTAGAGGGCATTGTCTTCATGACCTCTGGCTCAACCACCCAAAATCAGCCCGCCGTGCGCGTCAGCATTGCCCCCGATGGCAGCCAAACCTTTGAGGTCAACGATACCGTGCAAACCAACTCTGCCAGCGTGACCGGCACCGTCACCTACCTGCCACGCATTGCCATGCCGCCCAACGCCGTGCTGGATGTCAGCCTAATCGATGTCAGCCGAGCCGACGCTCCAGCCATTACTCTGGCTTCCCAGGCGACGGTGTTTGGCGATGCTCAAGGAGCGGCCACAGGCCAACGCCAGGTGCCGATTCCCTTTGAGCTGGTGTACGACCCCAACCAAATCGACCCCCGCTTTAGCTACGCCGTGCAGGCCCGCATTTCGGTCGATGGAGAGCTGCGCTTCATCAATACCAGCCAGTTCGCGGTGATTACTCAAGGCCGCCCCACCAGCGTAGAGGTCAGGGTTGACCCGGTATCGCGGTAGGTGGGCTACCTAGAAAATTATCCATGCAGATTTGTCTGCTCTTAGCCGCCTGCCTGGGTCAGCTATTGGGCTCTACCCTTGGATATAAATTAAATGAACTTGGGCTGCAGGCGATCGGGCTGGGAAGGCCGCTTGTTAGACTAACGGCAGCAAAAGCGTCGTCCACAGCGTGTAGATCTACCGTGACCGTTAAAGACTCAGCCCCCACTCTGCCCCCCGTAGCTCAGCCTGCGCTTCAGCCTCTAGTTTACCTAGTCGAAGACGAAACTCGAACGGTGCTCGACTGGGCCTCGGGCGTAGCCCAGTCGGACGATACCTACTTCAATCGCGGGCAGCGGCTGGCGCGGCGCTTGGGTGCCCACTACCGCCGCGATGGGCTGACGGAGTTTGGCTTTTGGACCCCAGAACTGGTGGCCGACATCATTCAGTCGGAGCGCACCCTGGAGCTGGAGATTCTCACGCCGCTGCAGCCGATCGACTTTCGCGCGCCCCAGCAAACCCTCCGGTTTCAGCGCGATCGCCTGCCGGTGATGCAGCAGGGGGAGTTCGTCTGGGCGGTGGTGGCCGGGGTGAAGCCGGGCAGCCGCGATCGCGCCGGCAGCTTCTACTGGCTGCGCTATATCGACGCCGAGGGGCGACTTCACTACATTCGTGACCCCCTGGCCTACTCGCTGCCCTACGGCGTGTTTGCCCCCGCCGAGGTGTACGACCTCAAACGAGTGCAGCAGCGGCGGGCCGACCTGGGCTACCT
>PYGV01000331.1 GCA_003022385.1 filamentous cyanobacterium CCP3
GCCCCGCACCCTGCTCAAAACCGTTACCCAGGCGTTTCAGGCCGTGCAAGCCAAGGTCGACTTTGGCAAACTGGCCGTCAAGCCCGGTGCTCGCGCTGCCGAGCTAGAAGTCACGGTTAACGGCAAGCCCACCAGCTATCCCCTGCTGGGCGAGCACTACATCATGGGGCGCAGCAGCTCCCAGTGCGACATTGTGGCCCCCAGCCCCATTGTGAGCCAGGTGCACGCTACCCTCACCCGCGACACCAACCGCCCCAGCCAGCCCTTCGTGATGAAGGACCGCAACTCGACCAACGGCATTTACCGGGGCAAAAAGCGGCTCACCCAGGCGGTAATGAACCACGGCGATGTCTACACCCTTGGCCCCCCAGAACTCGAAGACGCCGTTAAGCTGCGGTTTAGCGAACCGCCCCCTTGGTACGTCAAAACCGCCCGCTATACCCTCTACGGCTTCACCGGACTATCGCTAGCGGTGGGGGCCTGGATTGTGGGCATTGAGTGGCCCAAAATTCCAATGCGACCCCTGCCCGACTCGGTGCAGGGACCTGTGGTGGTCTATGGCGAAGAGAATGGCACCACCGTTCCTCTGCGCGAGCAGCTCACGCAATCTCACCAGGAACTGCGGCGGATGGGTGACTTTTCGCCCTACCTGCCCCAGGCCTTGATTGCTTCCGAAGATACGCGCTACTACTGGCACCTGGGAGTAGATCCTCTGGGCATTGCTCGGGCCGTCTTGATCAACTTGCAGGATGGGGCCATTCGTCAGGGGGGCAGCACGATTACTCAGCAGCTCGCCCGCAGCGTCTACCGCGAGTATGTGGGTACCGAAGACTCTGCCGGGCGCAAGCTGCGCGAAGCGGTAACGGCGCTCAAGCTAGAGACCTTTTACAGCAAAAACTACCTGCTGCTCACCTACATGAATCGGGTGTATCTGGGCGACAGTCTCTACGGTTTTGAGGATGCGGCACAGTTTTATTTTGATAAACCCGCCCGCGACCTGACGCTCTCGGAGGCGGCAACGCTGGTGGGCATTTTGCCTGGCCCTAACGCCTTTAACCCCGTGCAGAACTACGATGCCGCTGTGTTCTACCGCGATCGCGTGCTTGATCGCATGGTGGGCCTGGGCATGGTCAGCCAGGAGGAAGCGCGGCGGGCGCGGCGATCGCGCATTGAAATCAGCCCCGAGGCCACCCGCCAACTGCAGAGCACTCGCGCCCCCTACTTCTACAGCTATGTCTTTGAAGAACTCGACGCTGTGCTGGGCACCTCTCTGGCTCGCGAGGGCAACTTTTATGTGCAAACCAGCGTAGACCTCGATCTGCAAGCCGCCGCCGAAAGTGCCCTCAGTCAGGATGTCGCTACCCAGGGAGCAGCCCTGGCCTATTCCCAGGGGGCGGTTGTCACCCTCGACAGCAGCAGTGGGGCCATTCGCGCCCTGGTCGGCGGTGTTGACTTTGGCGAAAGCCAGTTCAACCGCGCCTCCCAGGCCCTGCGCCAGCCGGGTTCAACCTTTAAGCTGTTTGCCTACGGGGCGGCCCTGGAGCAGGGCGTTTCCCCAGGCCAGTCGTTCTCCTGTGCGCCACTGAACTGGAACGGGCAGCGGTTCGCGGGCTGTCGCTCGGGGTCAGGGGCGCTCGATATGTATGCCGGAATGGCCCGCTCTGAGAACGTGGTAGCCCTGCGAATTGCCCAGGAGGCGGGCCTGCGCAACGTCATCGATCTGGCCCAGCGCCTGGGCATTGAGTCTAAGCTGGTGGCTTCGCCGGGTTTGACCCTGGGCGAAAGTGAAGTCACGCCGCTGGAAATTACCGGAGCCTTTGCGGCAGTCGCCAATGAGGGCGTGTGGAACCGCCCCCACGGCATTGAGCGGGTGCTCGACAGCAGCGACTGCACCGACCCCAACGACATCAGCACCTGCCGGGTGATCTACGAGTTTGGCCAGGCGGGCGACTCTAATCGCCAGGCGATTGACCCTGGTATCGCCAGCACGCTGACGGGGCTGTTGCAGGGGGTGGTGCAGGGTGGCACCGGGCGCAGCGCCTTTTTGGGCCTGGGTGAGGCGGGCAAAACCGGCACCACTGACGACAACCGTGACCTGTGGTTTGTGGGCTTTGTGCCGGGGCGCGATCTGACGACGGGTGTGTGGCTGGGCAACGACGACAACACCCCGACGCGAGGCAGCAGCGGCCAGGCGGCGGCGGTGTGGGGCAACTACATGCGCCAGGTGGTGCAGTAGGTTACTTCGCCTCCATCCAGTTGGGGCCAGCGTGGGCTTCGACCTTGAGGGGCACCTTCAGATCCACCGCCGATTCCATGGTGGCGATAATTTTGGGCTCTAGCTCATCCCACTCGGCGGGGGGCACCTCAAACACCAGTTCGTCGTGCACCTGCAAGAGCAGGTTGGCCCGGTAGTCCTTCAGCAGCTCATGCAGGCGAATCATGGCGATTTTGATGATGTCGGCGCTACTGCCCTGGATCGGGGCGTTGGCGGCGGCCCGCAGCATACCAGCGTCGTAGCCGTTGGTGCGGAGAGCATCGAGGTCAATGGTAGCGGGGTCGGTGCCGCGCAGCGATCGCAATTTCCCATCCGTAAAATTAAAATATCGCCGCCGACCGCAGATGGTCTGCACGTAGCCGTGGGCGATCGCCTCCCGCTGCATTTGCAGCAGGTACTCAAACACCTTGGGGTAGCGATCGTAGTAGCGATCGATAAAGGTCTTGGCATCGCTGCGGCTGACCCCGGCCTCGCGGGCAAAGCGCACCGCCCCCATGCCGTAGATAATGCCAAAGTTGATCACCTTACCCGCCCGCCGCTCCTCGGCGGTGATCTCGTCTTTCTCAAACAGTAATCTGGCAGTGAGGGCGTGGACATCGTCGCCTGAGCTGTAGGCCTCCACCAGCACCGGTTCGCCGCTGAGGTGGGCGAGAATGCGCAGCTCAATCTGCGAGTAGTCTGCCGCCACCAGCCGCCAGCCCGTCTCGGGAATAAACGCCGCCCGAATCTGACGACTAAAAGCCGTGCGAATGGGAATGTTTTGCAGGTTGGGGTTTGACGACGACAGTCGCCCCGTGGCCGTCACCGCCTGGTTAAAGTCGGTGTGCACCCGGTGGGTGTCAGGGCGAATCAGGGTGGGCAGGGCATCCACATAGGTCGATTTCAGTTTCGAGAGGGTGCGGTGCTCCACCACCAGATCCACCACGGCGTGGTCGCCCTGGAGCTTTTCGAGGGTAGAGGCATCGGTGGAGTAGCCGCCCGACTTGTTCTTGCGCGACTTGCGCTTGTCGAGGCCCAGCTTTTCAAACAGCAGTTCGCTGAGCTGCTTAGGCGAGCCCAGGTTAAAGGTCTCCCCGGCCTCTTCGTAGGCGGTTTTCTCGATCCGGGCCAGGTCGGTTTCCAGCTGTTTCGAGAAATTCGCCAGGTAGTCCGGGTCTACCCGAATGCCGGTGGTCTCCATCTCGGCCAGCACCGGCTCCAGGGGCAGCTCGACCTCAGCAAACAGGGACTTGAGGTCTGGCACTTCGTCTAGCTCGGCCCGCAGCTGGGGCACCAGCAGGTAGGTGGTGTGCACATCGGCCCCGCAGTAGGTGGCGGCGGCGGCGATCGCCACATCGGCAATGGTCTTGCCCTTGGGCACCAGGTCTTCGTAGCTCTGGGCCACCAAATTCAGGTAGCGCAGGCTGAGGTCCGTCAGGTTGTGGCTGGCTTCCGGGTTCAGCACGTAGCTGGCCAGCATGGTGTCGAAGACCACCCCCGCCAGCCCGATGCCCTGGTGGCGCAGCACCAGACGATCGTACTTAGCGTTTTGCAGCGCCTTAGGGAATTCGTCGCCTTCAAGAATGGGCCGCAGCGCCTCCAGCACCATCTCCAGGGAGAGTTGCGTGCCCGCGCTGTGGCCGACGGGAATGTAGGCCATCTCGTCGCGCTCGGTGCCCCAGCAGCAGCCCAGGCCCACCAGGGTGGCATCGCGGGGCTCCAGCGAGGTGGTCTCGGTGTCCCAGGCAACGGGAGTTTCCGGATTCTTTTGCGCCGAGAGAATATCGAGCAGTTCGTAGAGCTGGGCTTCGGTGGTGATGATCTGGGGGGCGATCGCCACCTCATCCACCCCCTGGGCACTGTCGGTTTCCTCCGCCGTAAAGAAGGCCACATCGGCAGCGCCGCTATCGTAAAAGCGGGGCTTAGTGGAATCGGCCGCGTCGGCGCTCTGGCTGAGGGCCTGGTTGGCCTTGGCGGCGGTTTCCTCAGCGGCGGCCCCGCCAAAGGCAATTTGCAGCTTGCCCAGACGGTTGACAAAGTTCTGAAACTCCAGCTTTTTGAGCGCTGGAATCACCACGTCGGGGTCAAACCCCTCCAGCTTGCAGGTGGCCAGGTCGATGGGCAGCTTCCCAGGGGGAATATCGGTAATAATCTTGGCCATGTAGCGGGAGTGGTAGGCCGACTCTTTGCCCTCGATCAGCTTTTTCTGGGTCGCGCCCTTGATGTTGTCGATATCGGCATAGATGGCATCGAGATCGCCGTACTCGGCCAGCAGCTTGGCGGCGGTCTTCGCCCCAATGCCCTTGACGCCGGGGATATTGTCGGACGAGTCGCCGCACAGGGCTTTGTAATCGACCACCTGGTGGGGGTAGATGTCGAGCTTGGCCTTCACCTCCTCAATTTTGAACTCCTGGGCCAGGCCGTTTTTGGCGCCCTTGGCGAAGGCGTTGCCCAGGTGCAGCACCGTGATGCACTCGTCGGGGTCGATCAGCTGAAACAGATCCTGATCGCCGCTGAGGATTTTGACGCAGAACCCTTCGGCCAGGGCCTTAGTCGCCAGGGTGCCGATCACGTCGTCGGCTTCAAAGCCGGGGGCGACGTAGATATTGAGGCCAAAGTCGGTCAGCAGCTCGTTGAGGTTTTCCACATCCTCTAAAAACCCCTCCGGCGCTTCGGGGCGACCATCCTTGTAGGTGGCGTCGGCCTCGTGGCGGAAGGTGGGCGCGGCCAGGTCAAAGGCGACGGCGGCGTACTGGGGCTTTTCCACCTCCATCATGTCGAGCAGCGACTTCAAGAAGCCGTAGCACACGCTGGTGGGAATGCCGGTGGAGGTGCGCAGGCCGCCGTCGGCATTTTTGGCAAAGGCGTAGTAGGAGCGAAAGGCCAGGGAATGGCCATCGACCAGCATGAGGGTGGGCCTGTCGGCCTGGGAGGGGGTGGCTGCCACAGCGGTTTCTGGGGGTCGAGGATTGAGTTTCTATTGTAAGGGGCGAATCTGGTTGAACAGGGCTAGCTGAGCGGCCAATGCGGTTTAAAGG
>PYGV01000067.1 GCA_003022385.1 filamentous cyanobacterium CCP3
TAAGGGCCACCGTTGTACAGCCACTCATCGAGGGAAGCGGCTTCCCAGATGGGGTAGAAGTGCAGGCCGATGGCGTTAGACGAGGGCACAACCGCACCGGAGATGATGTTGTTGCCGTACATCAGCGAGCCGGCTACGGGCTCACGGATGCCGTCGATGTCGACAGGGGGGGCCGCGATGAACGCGACGACGAAGCAGGCGGTCGCAGCGAGCAGGGTGGGAATCATCAGCACGCCGAACCAGCCCACGTACAGGCGGTTCTCGGTGCTGGTGACCCACTGGCAAAACTGCTCCCACAGGGAGGCGCTTTCGCGCCGCTGTAGAGTCGTGGTCATGATGTATTAGTCCAGGTAAATGTACTAAATATGTAGCTGAGTGTTACTTCAGCTATCTTTACAATAGCACACACTCCTAAATAGGATTCAGTAAAAAATAATCTTGGGAACAAGTTAGGGCGTAGAGAGTTGCAATCCTATACGGTTGGTGGTGGAATAGGAGTCTGCCTTGTTCTGCCCGCTGGACGGGAGCAATGGCAGAAGGCCTGTGAAGCAGGCTGCTAAGGGGGCGTGGCGGAATGGTAGACGCTACGGACTTAGAAAACTGAGCCTTAGTGGAGAAATCTGCTAAGTGGAAGCTCTCAAACTCAGGGAAACCTAACTCCAGTTCAAGGCAGTAGCATAACCTACACCAAGGCTGGACATGGCAATCCTGAGCCAAGCTGGCGAGACCATAACGCCAGAAGGTGCAGAGGCCCGACGGGAGCTACCCTAACGTGAAGGCGAGGGTAAAGGGAGGGTCCAATTCTCAAAACCGGCTGGGGTTGTGCCCTGGTTTGGCAGCAGCGAAAGCTGCGGGAGAATGAAAATCCGTTGACCTTAAACGGTCGTGAGGGTTCGAGCCCCTCCGCCCCCATGCCAAACGTTCACGCCGCTAGCGCGGTACCTTCAACAATAGATACAGCCACAGCCGTTCCCTGAGCTAAATCGTTTGCCCTATGGACAGGCTTCGCTAACGCGCTAGCGTTCCCTAAGGAGAAAGGGAATGGCTGTAGGGCAATTTCCATCAAAGGTACTCTGGCCAAGGTTTCTTTGTGTAAACCTTGGCTGACTTGGCTTTTGCCCAACTTTGGTCTAGCACACCGGAATGCCTGTAGTATTCTTTGTACAGTCCCCTGTAGGGCCTGACCCCTCAGTCACCAAATTCTGGTGGCGATGGCTAAGGGCTTGTCGTTTAGCTATTCGAGTTACTGGTAGGGTTTTATACTCCTTTGCAAACAACCGTTCGATTGGCAGCGGTGTCACTTGGATTCAGCTCAGCACAATGGCTGATTAGGCTAAAGGCGGTGTTGTGCTGTGTTAATTTACACAAATGATCTATGGTAACTACTTAAAGCTCGACTGCATCTGTATATACGAGGGCACGGCTTTTGAGCTGAGCCTGCTTTTGTCTGTCTGGCTTGAGATCGTGAATTTACCGTCGGGTTCATTGAGTTTAGGGTTCGTCGGGTTCAACGTGTAGAACCCAGCCTTCAACAGCTACGGCTGGTGTGATGATGGCTGCTGCTGAATTCCAGCAGAGAGGAAAGGTACAAGGGCAAGGCTTCCAGTAGGAGGCTTTGCCGACTAGCTGCCAACGCCCTCGAAAAAGGTTATTAGCTCCAAGTTAACCCCGTGGACAACCGGGGTTGAGTTGAGGAACCAATGTCTCGGGAAGCTGTGTCAAGATACCCTTCAATGGAGTCAAATGACTATAGTTCGCGCCCTGGGTTGACGCTGGCTCAGGCGCAGCAGGTGATATATGACTTTTTGCTCGAAATTGTCAAAATTTGGCACCCCGAAGACGTCCTAGAGGAATTTCGGCATCTTTTTATTCACCATACCGACTCGGTCAGCTCCCAGACACTGCCCGCGCTCCACGTGATTTTATTTGCCAATGACGAGCAGGAGTTTCGCAATACCATTAAGCGCTGCTGCTACATCCTCGTCAACAACTGGGAAGTTGCTCGTCAGTTTGATGCCATCCAGGCTCTAGTAGATATTTTTTCGGATCCATTGATTCAGCGCCGCACCCTGTCGCCCACCCTGAAGCGGCTGCGCAATTGGCTAATCCGATTTACCGAAAGCTACGATTTTGAAGAACTGAGGCTGTTCGCGGCGCGATACGCTGAGGAACGTACCCTCAACCGACCTGATGAATGGGCCAGTCGCTATACCTCTTATCTATTGGTACCGCAGTATGTCAATGAGGCTAACCCGGTCGAGCAACGGCAGGCGGCCCGGGCGCTCTCTCGCCGCCTGAAGGAAAAGTTTAAGTATGACCTGGCCATGTATACAGCCTATGGCCAATCGGGGCAGGCCCACGGGCGCACTATACAAAACCCTACGGTGCTGGGAGACAGTGCCCTTCGGTTGGTGAAGGCCATTGTGGCTAGGCGAGGTGAGTATAGCTATAAGAACCTGGCCCGCCTGTTTTTAGCTCAGGTACAAGGTAGTAGCTACGGTGAGTTTAAGGTCAGTTTGACGTGTTATCTGCTTTATACGGTCAACAGCAACCCGATTTCAAAGCAAATTCAGGATTATCTAGATGCTCGTTTGGTCGATCTTTATGCTGAGTTTGATCCTCAGCCTCTGGATACGTCTTTAGTGCTGCGCACGTGCAATCGGGTAGTTGACTACCTCATGACGGAAGATCAAGAGCAGCCATCGCCTCTATTTTCGCTGGTGCTCTCCCAAGGGAATGCTCTGACGCTGGCCATCATTTTGCTTAAGCTGGGTCTGGTTTCGCGCCATACGCTGCCCTACCTGGAGGCTAGAATGGCCAGTCTGATTCGCTACTACGAGCAGTTTCCCCGCAGCGAATGCCAGTGGGTCATTAATTTCTTAGAGGTATTTCAGATTACCTTTGCCATCTATGGCGACAACATTGAGTACAACCTGGTTAAGGTAGATCCCCATGCGGGCGAACTCAAGGCCGAGTTTCTTTCTGAGCGTCCGAATGTAGAGGCCTTTAGAATTTTTTCTCAAACGCTGAAACACTCTTACCCCAAGCTGTCTGAGGCTGATGAGGAATTTACAGGGGAAGACGGACTGATGGAGGAGCCGCCGTTTTTGGCTGAAGACTGAGTCTCAGTCGGGTGAGAGAAGGGCCGACTGGGGTGCCGGGTGAACGAAGGATGCTTTATTTGTTGGAGCACTCTAAGATCGAGCGGGCTGTGCTCGGCAAAGCCGCAATGACTACCCTGGTGAACCGCAGCGAAAAATGTCCAGCGGTGCCCAGGCTTCTTACTGGTCGCAGAGGTTGCCCCAATCGTCTTTTGGCGTCATTTTTTTGGCTAACCATAGAAGATTCATAGAAAGTTTGGAGAACATAGCCCTAAGCCTCTGCCCTGGGGCTTAAATCTTTTTAAGATTTTTCCAGCATTCCAGGGGATCGGGCAAAAATCTAGCTACCTTCGTCAAGCAGGACAGCACCGTGAGCGCAGAAGCCAATCGCCTTGCAGAAAACCGTGCCCAAGTTGCCCCCTGGCAAAAGTGGGGCCCCTACCTGAGCGAGCGACAGTGGGGTACCGTGCGCGAAGACTACAGCACCGACGGCAACGCCTGGGACTATTTCCCCCACGACCAGGCGCGATCGCGGGCCTACCGCTGGGGTGAAGACGGCCTCGGCGGCATTACCGACGACCACAACCTGCTGTGCTTTGCCCTCGCCCTATGGAACGGCCATGACCCCATTCTCAAAGAGCGCTTGTTTGGGCTCACCAACAGCCAGGGCAACCACGGCGAAGACGTGAAGGAGTACTACTTCTACCTGGATAGCACGCCGACCCACTCCTACATGAAGTACCTCTACAAGTACCCCCAGGCGGTGTACCCCTACGAAGACTTGGTTCATACCAACGCCAGCCGCAGCCGCTACGAGCTGGAGTATGAGCTGCTGGATACGGGCATTTTTGAGGGCGATCGCTACTTCGATGTGTTTGTGGAGTACGCCAAGGCCGATGCCGAAGACGTGCTGGTTAAAATCAGCGTGGCCAACCGGGGGCCAGAGGCGGCCCCGCTGCACCTGCTGCCCACTCTGTGGTTTCGCAACACCTGGTCGTGGCGCGAGACGGGCGAGAAGCCGGTGCTCAGAGCGCTGGGTAACGGGGCCGTGCAGGCCAGCATCACCAACCCGGCGCTAACCGATTTGATCACCGACTACTACTTCTACTGCGACGCCGGGGTGCCGCTGCTGTTTACCGAAAACGAAACCAACGCTGAGCGCATCTTTGGCCAGCCCAACCCCAGCCCCTACGTTAAAGACGGCATCAACAACTGCGTGGTGGACGGCAAAACCGATCTGGTCAACCCCGAGGGGGTGGGTACCAAAGTGGCTCCTCACTATCAGCTCACGATTGGGGCGGGTGAAACGGCGGTGGTGAAGCTGCGCCTAACCAGGAGCAGTCCTGACCAGGTAGGTGATCCGTTTAGCGATTACTTTAACGAGCAGTTTGCGGCCCGACTGCGGGAGGCCGACGAGTTTTACGCCACGGTGATACCGCCTAAGATTCTGGCGGACGGCGATCGCGCCAATGTCATGCGGCAGGCCCTGGCGGGCATGATGTGGACCAAGCAGTACTTCTACTACGACCTCGACCTGTGGCTGCGGGAGCGCGGCATTACCCCCTGGACGCCTACGGTCAACAAGAGCGGGGTGCGCAACAGCGAGTGGTTTCACATGATGAACGACGACATTGTGTCGATGCCCGACAAGTGGGAGTACCCCTGGTATGCCGCCTGGGATCTGGCCTTTCACGTCATCCCCATCAGCCTGATAGACCCGGACTTTGCCAAAGATCAGCTGATGCTGATGCTGCGCGAAGACTACCTGCACCCCAACGGCCAAATTCCGGCCTACGAGTGGAACTTTGGCGATGTGAACCCGCCTGTGCATGCCTTTGCCACCTGGGAAATCTACGTGCGCGATCGCGAGCGCAACGACGGTCAGGGCGATCTGGAGTTTCTCAAGTACGCTTTCTCCAAGCTGCTGATCAACTTCACCTGGTGGGTCAACCGCAAAGACGAGGGCGGCAACAACCTGTTTGAGGGTGGGTTCCTTGGCCTCGACAACATCGGCGTGTTTGACCGCAGCTCGCCGTTGCCCACCGGGGGGCGGCTAGAGCAGGCCGATGGCACCGCCTGGATGGTGTTCTTTAGCCAGCGCATGTTCCAAATTGCCATTGAGCTGGCTCTGCACGATTCGCTTTACGAAGACCTGGCGATTAAGTTCTTTGAGCACACTATGTGGATTGCTGGGGCGATGGACCGCATCGGCGTTCACCACGACGAGCTGTGGGACGAAGAAGACGGCTTTTTCTACGATGTGCTGCGCCTGCCCGACGGCAACTCGACCCGGCTCAAGGTGCGATCGCTGGTGGGGCTACTGTCGCTGATGGCGGTGGCGGTCTTCCCCCGTGAGGCCTTCGATAAGCTGCCCCGGTTCCGGGAGCGGGCCTTTAAATTTATCGATCGCCACCCCGAGCTGGTCGATAACGTGCATTTGCCCAACCAGTACGGCGTGCGTCAGCGGCTGATGCTCTCCATTCTCAACGAAGACAAGCTGCGCCGAGTGCTCAGCCGCATGCTCGATGAGGACGAATTTTTGAGCGACTACGGTATCCGATCGCTGTCGCGTATTCACCTCGACAACCCCTATGTCTTTTACCATGCCGGGCAGGAGTACAAAGTGGGCTACGTGCCCGGCGACTCAACCTCCGGCATGTTTGGCGGCAATTCTAACTGGCGCGGCCCGATCTGGATGCCCGTTAACCTGCTGCTGATTCGAGCGCTCTTACAGCTCTACAGCTACTACGGCGACAGCTTTATGATGGAGTATCCCACCGGCTCAGGCGACCACAAAACGCTGTTTGAAATTACCCAGTGCATCAGCGAGCGCCTGGTCAGCATCTTTACCAAAGATGAAAACGGTCGCCGCCCGGTCTACGGCGGGGCCGAAAAGTTTCAGAGCGACCCCCACTGGCGCGATCTAATTTTGTTCTACGAATATTTTCACGGCGACGACGGCTCGGGCATTGGGGCCAGCCACCAGACCGGCTGGACGGGCTGCATTGCCCGCGTCATTCAGGCGCTGGGCTACTTTACCCCCGAGACCGTGCTCGAAACTATCTCGCCAGGGGAACTGGCCAGGTATGCTGAACCCGCTTCTCAGTAGCGTTTATAGCCAGCGCCATTGCGGTTAGGACATGCTAGAGTGTCTGCCGCGACGGCCATATCACAAGCGTTTAACCAACTTAACGTTCAACCCGCAGGGGTAACACCTGTGGAACAATAGGCCCCCTGACTGGTTTGCCGGTTGGGGGGCTGTTGCCGATTGTCGCTGAGCGCTTAGACTTTGTCTGTTTCTCCTCTGCCTGGGTTCTGCAATTTGCGCCCCTAGGGCATGCTAGAGAAACAGCTGAGCGAATCTTACCGTGACAATTTCTTTACTAACGTTGGTTGATGTCAAAGTCATTTGCTCGGTCCATAGGCGTTCTCCGTCGCCGTCGGTTTATGTGGCTGGCGGCGGCATCGGGCCTATTGCCGAGCCTGTCAGCGGCCTGCCGTCCATTAGCCCGACCCCCCATAGATGAACCGGCGATCGATGCTGGCTCCGCCTTTGACTGGCAGCGGTTTGCCGGTACTGAGATTGAACTACTGCTGGATGACCATCCCTGGACCACGGGGCTGCTGCCCCATCTGTCAGACTTTGAGACCTTGACTGGCATAGCCCTAAAGACTCGTATTGTTCCAGAACCAGCCTACTTCACCGAGATGGAATCCAGCCTGTGGGCTGACCCGGTGCAGGCGGATGCCTTCTTTTTACCAATGGACTCTACGGCTTACCGTCTGTGGCGGGACGATTTGCTGCTACCCCTAACGCCGTTGCTGAACGATCCAACCATGACGGCGGCCAGCTACAACCTGTTTGACTTTCCCGAAGGGTTTCGGCTGGCCGCCATGTATCCACCGAATGCGACAGACAGTCGCCAACAGCTGTTTGGCATACCCGCTACCTTTGAGGCCTATATTCTGTTCTACAACAAGCGGCTGGTGAATCAATTTTTGGCGGGTCGAGTGCCTCAAACCATGGCTGAACTGGTGCAGGCCGCCAGCCAGATCAACGAGAGTGGACAGGCCTTTGGGGCCGTGATGCGTGGGGTTAGATCGGACACCATTATCGACACCGTATCGGGGATTGTGCTCAACGGTTGGGGAGTCGAACCCACGCCGCTGCCCTTTAACTTCTGGTTTGACGGCGACTGGCAACGGCCCCGCCTCAACGATCCTCGCATTGTCGAGGGGTTGACCACCTATGCCCGGCTCATGCAGGCGGGACCGCCCGACATTAAACAGATGGACTGGCCAGAGGCCACCCGGGTATTTCAGGCGGGAAAAGCGGCGTTTTATATCGATGCCAGTCTGTTTGGGCCTGATTTTGAGCAGGATGACACCTCTGCGATCGCCGGTCAGGTCGGCTACAATGTGCTGCCTCGCAACAGTCAAAGCTTGACGGGGCACTGGCTGTGGGGGCTGGGTATTCCCCAGCGATCGAGCCAGCCCGAGGCCGCCTGGCTGTTTATTCAATGGGCCACCAGCCAGGAGATGGAAGCCAAAATTGCCGTCGCTACGGGGGGTGCACCCCGATTTTCAAGCTGGCTGACGCCGTCGGTCTACACCGAGGCTATCAACGTTGACTATGCCCTGGCCGTGCAAACCGCTATGCAAACGTCGCGACCTACGGCGGTGCTGCACCCCCGCTGGAACCAGGTGGCCCTGGCCGTGGCGACGACCATTCACCAGATCTATGACGGAGCAGAGCCGGGTCTCGCCGCCGACCAGTTGCAGGCCACGGTGATACAGCTCATGGCTGAGGCTGAGGGGGCACCATGAGGGAGCGCCTGCGGTGGTTCAATACCATTCGGGCCCAGCTCACGCTGGGGTTTGGCGTCATTTTGCTGCTGCACGGCGTCAGCGCCGCCATTGGCTACGGCAGCCTGCAGCGGCTGCGTTTCCGCAGCCAGACTACCCTCGACAACGCCGCGCAGCTGCGGGAGCAGAGCCTGGAGTTAAAAACCAATTTTTTGCTGGCTCGGCAGGCTGAGGAGGCCTACTTTAACACCTGGCAGGGGGGCCATCTTGACGCTGATGCCCTGGGGCATATCCAGACTAACCAGGCCTATTTGGCCCAAGCCCGCCAGAACTTAGCTAACCTGAGGGAATTAGAAGCGCAAAATCCGGAGCTGGCCAAAGAATTTGCCCTGCTAGACTCGCTGTTTAACAACTACGAATCGGCCTTTGACATCACCACTCGCCGGATTTCTGAGGATAGCCTCAACTATGAAATTCACCGGCAGATAGAGAAATTAATCTCTACCTTGCCCAGCGGCCAGCGGTCAGACATCACCGCTCTGCGGGGTCTGGTATGGCAGCTGATGGCCCAGCAGCAGGCCTACTTAAATACCCAAGACTCAGCCTACCTTGACGACTTGCAATTGGGGCTGGAGCAGTTGACCGCCACCCTCGATCGCCTGCCGACAGGGGCGCTAGACGCTGAGGCCCAGGCGCTGATGCAAACCTATCAGATCTCCCTCAATGCCCTGCTGTTTCTCGACCAGCAGGTGCGGGTCAACCGCATCATTGCGGCCAATGTCAATCGAGATATTAACGGCATTATTGAGATCATTAGCGATCGCTCGGCCACCCGCGCTGCCGCTGCCCGCCTTGAGCTAGCCAACACCGCCAGGCAAAGTAGCGCGGCCCTGCTGGCTACGGCGCTAACCGCCCTGGCCCTGGCGGTCTGGGCCAGTGTGGTGCTGAGGCGGCGCATTATGACCCCCCTCACCCTGATGGCGATCGCTGCCGAGCGCATTGCCCGGCAAGACCTGAGCCAGCCCCTGCAGCTGGCGGGCGACAACGAGTTTACGGCTGTGGCGCAGGCCTTTAACCACATGGTGAACCAGCTGCGGCACACCTTAGACACGCTAGAGCAGCGGGTTGACCAGCGCACCACCGCCCTGGCCAGCGCCAACCAGGCGCTGCAGCAGCAGACCCACTCGCTGGAGATTGCCCTGCAAAAACTACGCCACAGCGAGGCTAACTATCGCCTTTTGGTAGATCATCTCCATGCCGGAGTCATTGTCTACGCCCCCGATACCACCGTTGTGATGTGTAACCAGATGGCGGTGCAGCTGCTGGGCCTGCCTATGGAAGCTATCGTGGGCCAGCGGACCGATTACCCCTGGCTTCTGGTGGATGAGACCGGCGCGGCACTCGCGCCCGAGCAGCATCCGGTAACCCAGGTAATCGCCAGCCAAAGCCCCCTGCAAAATCTTGTGCTGGGCCTTTGTTCTCCCCAGACCCAGCCCTGTCGGTGGGTCTTAGTCAGCGCGTTTCCCACCTTTGACGACGCTCAGCGGCTGAGTCAGGTGGTGGTGACCTTTATCGACATCAGCGATCGCAAGCTGGCCGAAGAAGAACTGCGCCACCAGGCCCTGCACGATGCCCTCACGGGCCTGCCCAACCGCGCCCTGTTTACCGAACGGCTGGAGCGGGCGGTGCAGCGGGCTAGGCGCTACCCCGAACAGCTGTTTGCGGTTTTATTTATCGATTTGGACCGTTTCAAGGTGATTAACGACAGCCTGGGGCACCTGGTGGGCGACCAGCTGCTCCTCGAAATTGCCCATGTTTTGCAGCGCCACGTCAGGGCCAGCGATACGGTTGCCCGGCTGGGAGGCGATGAGTTTGTCATTCTGCTGGACAACGTGACCAGCCTAAACGAAGCGATTCAGGTGGTGGAGCGCATTCAAGCCGATATTAAAGCCCCCTTTACCCTGATGGGCCACACGGTGTTCACCTCGGCGAGCCTGGGGATTGCCCTGGCCAGTCCCAGCTATCGCCGGGGCGAAGAGATGCTGCGCGATGCCGACAACGCCATGTATCGGGCCAAGGCTCGGGGGCAGTCGTCTGGCTACGAGATTTTTAACCCGACAATGCACGCCAGCGCGATTCAGCTCTTTGAGCTAGAAACTCAGCTGCGCCAGGCGTTAGAGCATCAAGATTTTATCCTCCACTATCAGCCCATCATCAGCCTGGCCACCCAGCGGCTGCTGGGGTTTGAGGCATTAGTGCGGTGGGTGCATCCCCAGCGCGGCCTCGTCTACCCCGGTGAATTTATTTCCCTGGCTGAGGAAACAGGGCTAATCATATCCCTCAGCGAGTGGATCGTTGAGGCGGCCTGCCGTCAGATGGCCGATTGGTGTCGCCAGTTTCCGATGGTCAATGAACTGAAGATGAACGTGAATGTGGCCGCAGCGCAGTTTGAGCGGCCCGAGTTTTTTGAGCAGATCAAAGCCATTTTGGCCCGGACGTCGCTCTCCGCCACCAACATTGGGCTAGAGGTGACCGAGAGTCTGTTGCTGTTGCACGTCAAGGGTGTGCTCTCGACGCTGTCAGATTTTCAAGAGCAGGGCATTGACATCAGCATTGACGACTTTGGCACCGGCTATTCATCCCTCAGCTACCTCAAGCAGTTTCCCATCAACACCCTCAAAATTGACCAATCGTTCGTCGAAAGTATTGACGTCAACCACGACGACGTCAGCATTATCAAAGCGATTATCCAGATTGCTCAGTCGCTGGGCATGACGGTGGTGGCCGAAGGGGTTGAAACCGAATTTCAGCTTCACCGTCTGGGGCAGCTGGGCTGTGATGCCATCCAGGGATACTGGATTGCGTCGCCGATGCCTCCAGACGAAGCCACAGCGTTTATTCAGCGGCAAAGTAGGCTGCCCTCAATGGGATAGAGACGGCGTCCCACTGTGGCCCTGGGCTCAATCGACCCCGCGCAGCTTGCGGGTGTTGTCGAACAGGCTCTGGGCAAAGCCGTCAAGGCGCTGGGAGAGCTTTTCGTCACTCAGCTTGCCCTGGTTATCAAAGGCCTGCCAGGCCTGACCGATTGCCACCTGCTCTGGAATCACCCAGGCGTGTACCCAGCGCAGAATCGTGCGCAGATCGTTGAGGGCGTTGCTGTTCGACTGGCCACCCAGAATGCTGATCGCCCCGGCCACTTTGCCGTCGAGCTGCTCAAAGCCCATCAGATCTAGCGCGTTTTTGAGCACGCCGCTGACGCTGCCGTGGTACTCCGGTGTTACCAGCACAAACCCGTCGGCCTCCAGAAAGGCCTGGCGCAGACGCTCCACATCGGGGTGGTCGGGGTAGTCTTTGCCGCCGTGGCAGAGGGGCAGGTCCAGCTCGCGCAGGTCGAGCTGCTCCACCTCGGCTCCCAGGGCGCGGAGGCGATCGCAGGCCAGCCCTAGCGCCAGCTGACTGTACGAATTGGACCGCAGACTGCCGGCCATACCCACAAACTTAACCATCGCAGACCTCCTAATTCATAATCGTAATGACTTCAAGTTAATAAGTTTTGTGGCCAATTGTCAATCTGGGGGTGTTGAGCGCTGAACCGTAGCCCGCAAATCTGGCCCTGGCCGACCGACAATTTCAGCCAGTCTCTATCCAGAACGGGTTGAATTGGCTATAGTGACGGCAAATCAACCCTCCTCTGCTTGGAGGTTGCCTTGGGCAAACCCACACCAGATTCTCTGCGGCGGGTTGGGGCGGCCAGCCTGACCGCGGCGGCGGCTCCCCCCTCGCCACTCACCATCGGGGGCGAAACCATTCCTCGCGGCAGGCGGGTGCGACTCGATCTGCCCGTCGCCCGTCTCACCACCGGCACCATGATGTCGCTGCCAGTGACGGTGATCTGCGGCAAAAAGCCGGGGCCGCGCCTGTGGCTGAGCGCCGCCATCCACGGCGACGAACTCAACGGGGTCGATATCATTCGGCGGGTGGCCAAATCGTTAAAGCCCAGCCGCCTGACGGGCTCGGTGATTGCGGTGCCGGTGGTGAATATCTTTGGCCTGCTGGAGCAGTCGCGCTACCTGCCCGATCGCCGCGATCTGAACCGCTCGTTTCCGGGCTCTAGCCGAGGCTCAATGGCCAGCCGACTGGCGGCTCTGTTTATGCGCGAGGTGGTGAGCCAGTGTACCCACGGTATTGACCTGCACACGGCGGCCATTCACCGCGTCAACCTGCCCCAGGTGCGGGCCGATTTGGACGACCCCGCCACCTGCGATTTTGCCAAGGCCTTCGGGGCGCCGGTAATGATTCATGCCTCCCATCGCGATGGGTCGCTGCGTCAGGCTGCCGCCAAGCGCCACATTCCCACCCTGCTCTACGAAGCGGGCGAGGCGCTGCGATTTGACGAAGAGGCTATTCAAACGGGCGTCGACGGTATCTACCGGGTGATGGCCTACCTGGATATGGTGGCTCCCCTGAACGCCCCCCCAACCGCCACAGTAGAGGTGCGCAAAACCCGCTGGGTGCGGGCCTCGCGCGGCGGCATCTGGCACCGCTCCATTGCCCTGGGCGACGAGGTCAAACAGCGCCAGCCCCTGGGCTTTATCAGCGATACCTTTGGCGACAAACCGGTGCAGGTGCGCAGCCCGATGGCGGGCATTGTGATTGGCCATGGCCAGAACCCGCTGGTCAACCAGGGCGATGCGCTGGTTCACGTCGCTAGCGTGAAGGCAGAATCTGAGCCAGAACAGTAGGATGAGCAAAACGACGCTTGCCCATTCTGCCAGCTATGCAGCGATTTACCCAGCTTTTTTTAAATATAGATGCGACCACCTCAACCAACGAAAAGGTGCGATCGCTGCAGGCCTATTTTGAGCAGGCCGACCCCGCCGACAAGGTCTGGGCCCTCTACCTGCTGCTGGGCAAAACCCGCCGCCGCACGGTGACCTCGCGGGTGCTGCGGGATGTGTTTTTGCAAATCTCCGACATTCCCGAATGGCTGTTTAAAGACTGCTACGCCCAGGTGGGCGACTCGGCAGAGGTAATCGCCCTGCTGCTGCGCGATGTAGATTTACCCTCCCCATCTTCCCCACCCTCCTCATCTTCAATTCCCCTGCACCAGTGGATGGAAGAGGTCATTCCCATGTACAAGGCGATGGAGACCGACGCAGAACGGCGCGACCTGATCGTCTCCTGGTGGGCGACGCTGGATAACACCGAGGTTTTTGTTCTCAACAAAATTCTCACCGGAGCCTTTCGAGTCGGGGCCTCGGCCAAGCTGGTGATCAAAGGGCTCGCCGCCGCCACGGGCATCTCAGAACCGGTACTGACCCATCGCCTGATGGGCGAATTCACGCCCACGGTCGAGTTCTACACCAGCCTGACCAGTGAAGAGGCGACGCAGAATGCCCCCAGCCAGCCCTACCCCTTCTTTTTGGCCACCTCGCTAGATGAAGCCAAGTTTGAGAGCGAAGATTTTGAGCGCTGGCGGGCCGAGTGGAAGTGGGACGGCATTCGCGCTCAGGTGATCAAGCGCGACGACCAGGTGTTTGTCTGGTCGCGGGGCGAAGACCTGGTCACGGCCCAGTTCCCTGAGATTGAGGAGATGATGGCGACCTTTCCCAACGGCATTGTCATGGATGGCGAAATTCTCTGCTGGCAGGACGGGATGCCGCTGTCGTTCAACCACCTGCAAAAGCGCCTGGGCCGCAAGAAAGTCAGTAAAAAGGTGATGGCCGAAAGCCCGGTGCACTTCATCGCCTACGATCTGCTGGAATACGGCGGCGTGGATATTCGGGAGAAAAACTGGGGCGATCGCACCCAATCTCTCACGACCCTGCTGGCGGTTCACACCGCTCCTAACCTGCACCAGTCTATTCCCTTTGCGTTTCAGTCTTTTGCTGAACTGGCTGAGCAGCGCGAAAACTCTCGCCAGCAGGGGGCCGAGGGGCTGGTGGTAAAGGCGATCGACAGCCCCTACCTGGTGGGCCGCAAGCGCGGCTACTGGTGGAAGTACAAGGTTGAGCCCATGAGCCTTGACGCGGTGCTGATCTACGCCCAGGCGGGCAGTGGCAAGCGGGCCAACCTGTTTACCGACTACACTTTTGCGCTGTGGCAGGGCGAAACTCTAGTGCCCTTCGCCAAGGCCTACAGCGGCCTAGACAACGCCGAAATCGACGCGCTAGACAAGTGGATTCGCCGCCACACGACGGAACGGTTTGGGCCGGTGCGATCGCTCGAGCCAATTCAGGTCTTTGAGATTGGCTTTGAGGGCATTGCCGAATCGACCCGCCACAAGTCGGGCATTTCGGTCCGATTCCCTCGCATTTTGCGCTGGCGCAAAGACAAGCCCGCCGCCGAAGCCGACACGCTGGAGTCGGCTAGGGAGTTGTTGGCCTTGAGCATGAACAACCGATGATAGCGGTGGCGCGGCCGCCTGCGCTCCTGCACTAGCTGGCGATCGGTGGTGGTACAACCGCGTTAACTCTATGGATATTTACCCCAGCGCTCACCACTCTCCAAGCGGTTGAGCCCCACCGCCACCTGAGCTGGACGGGCAAAGTCATCGGCACCCGCGCCATCCACACCTGGAATCTGGAGCCGATGGGCGATACGGTGTGGGCGACACGGTGACTGTGACCACCGCAGAAGCCTTTGAGGGCTGGCTGGTGCGATTGGTGCATAGCGCATGCAGAGTACCCTCGACACCTCGCTGGTGGCCTGATTGGAGAGCCTGAAGCAGCAGGCCGAACAGAGCCGTTAGCCCAAGGGCCTTGCAGAATCCGTAATCCTGTGTTGTAGTATGTATACTACAACGTACTCGATCGCAGGACGGTTTCCGTCATGGCTTCTTTTAAGCATGTCATTCGCTACTACAGTCGCTACCGCTGGGCGGCGATCTGGAGCATCACCGCCAGCAGCCTGTTT
The DNA here is from genome assembly GCA_003022385.1 of filamentous cyanobacterium CCP3. GTDB lineage: Bacteria > Cyanobacteriota > Cyanobacteriia > Phormidesmidales > Phormidesmidaceae > Nodosilinea. The sequence continues at coordinate 14,823 of PYGV01000067.1, forward strand.
CAGGTGGTGGATTTGGTGGTGCCCTACACCATTGGTCAGCTGCTCAACGTGCTCTCAGATCAGCCCATTGACCCCCTGAGCCAGGGGATGGTCGATCGGGTAGCGGCAGTGGTGAGGTATCCGGCTGGGCCAGGATTGGCGATCGCCCTCTTTCTGGGCATTATCTTCTTGGCCACCGTAGTGCGCGCCCCCATTCAGCCCTGGGTGGCCGACTGGTTCCACTGGGATATTGCCCTGCGCACCCGGCGCGACCACACCCACGCGGTGATTCGCAAACTGCTCACCCTGCCCCTGGGCTTCTATGACGTGAACAACCCAGGCCGCATCTCCGGGCGGGTGGCGCGGGGTCTGTCAAACCACACCTGGACCTATCCCGAAATTGCCAATCAGCTGATTCCCAAGCTGGTGCGCATCACCGGCATCTTCGTTCTGATCTGGTGGATTGACTGGCGCATTGCCCTAGTCTTTTTGGTGTCGTTTATCGGCATTCTCAGCTTCAGTCTGAAGGATCTAATTCGCCTAAATAAAAAGGAGCAGACCCTCGACACCTACATGGAAAACACCGAGAGCCGCACCTCGGAGATCATCACCAACATCAAAACCGTGAAAGCGTTTGCGGCTGAGCGGGATGAGCTGCGGCGACAGAGCCAGCGCCTGCAGCGCGAGTTCGCTGTTGTCATTCGCGTCATTCACAAGGGCTACGTCATCCTCGGCACCTGGCAGGATTTGATCGTGCAGAGCTGTGTGTTTGGCCTGCTGGTCATGACGCTGCTGGCTACGCTGCAGGGTCACATTTCCCTGGGGCACTTTATCACCACCCTGACGGTGTCGAGCATGGCCTACTCGGAGCTAGGGCCGATCAGCGAAGTGGGCGAAGTCTTTGCCCGTCGCTACGCCTCCATGCTGCACTTCCACGAGTTTATGGAGGAGCCCCTGGGCACCGACGCGGTAAACCTGACCGACCCTGCCGAGAGCCTGCCCACCTACCAGTTCACCGGCAAGGTGCACTTTGACCAGGTGAGCTTTGGCTACGACGACGAAAAGCCGGTGCTGCAAAACATCGATCTGCTGATCGAGCCTTACCAAACCGTGGCGCTGGTGGGGCGATCGGGTTCGGGTAAGTCAACCCTGGTGAAGCTGCTGTTTCGCTACTTCGACCCCCACAGCGGTCGCATTTTGATCGACGGCGAAGACATTCGCCAGCTGGATGTAACGGGCTACCGCAAGCGGCTGGCGATCGTGCACCAGGAAGTGGATGTGTTCAACGGCACCCTGCTCGACAACCTCAAGTACGGCAACCCCACGGCATCGATGGAGCAGGTCAACGAAGCCTGCCGCATCGCTCGGGTAGATGAGTTCATTCACCGCCTGCCCAAGGGCTACTACACGGTGGTGGGTGAGCGGGGGGTGCGCCTCTCGGGCGGGCAGCGACAGCGGTTGGGCATTGCCCGCGCCCTGCTGGTCAACCCCGACGTGCTGGTGTTTGACGAGGCCACCTCTAGCCTCGACTATGAGTCGGAGCGATCGATTCAGCTGGCCATGCGATCGATCCTCGGGACACGCACTACGATCATCATTGCCCACCGGCTCAGCACGGTGCGCGAAGCCGACAAGATTGTGGTGCTAGAAGAGGGCCGCATTGCCGAGGTGGGCAACCACGAGCAGCTGCTGGCCCACGGCGGCATCTACCACCGCCTGCACGTACTGCAAGAAACCGGCGAGATGGCGAGCTAAACCAAAGCCCCTGGGTGAATTCATCCAGGGGCTTTTTATCACTGGAGTTGGCTGCTGGCAAAATTTGATCGAAGATTGGACAGCCGAGACGGCTATCCCACAAGAATTCTCCCAGGGTGCTCCAAGCTTGAGCCTCCTCTCTCGCTAGCTGGGTCTCTGTTCTGCCCAGCAAGGGCCAACTTGGGGCCATAGAAATAACTTAGGTTAGGGTAGGGGGCCAATGCGCGCCATGAGCGATAGGCGGTTGCGGGCGGCACTTACCACCGCATCAATACCCAGACCACCGACGATAAAGGCTGCCCCGTAGGCTCCAATCCGGTTCTGGCGATCGGCGGTAAACAGGATAGCGATCGCTAAAACGACAAACACCAGCCCAACTATAGCGGTAACCCATCGGTAGGAGCGCGATCGCATCCCCCTAGGCAGTTCAGGCTTTTCCATAGCTTGACCGATGAACAGAATGGCTTTCCTAACATACCCCTAGGTGGCCAGGAATAGGTCTACTGGCTCCCAGACCGCTAGCGACGCACCTTTTGCCTAAAGTGCTCGAGGTCTACCACCTTAGGGGCAGTAGGGCTAGCTATGCCACCAGGCAATCCTAAATCTGACGCATCAGCCTCAACCGGGGCCAGCACAAATTGACCCATAAAACTGCACCCATGGCCAACTAGATGAATCACTTGGGGGGCGGCGGCTTTCTCAGTCTGCACCCAGCTGACCCCGTGGTGGTTGATCACCAGGTGCTTGTCGCGCAGGGTGCGGCTGACGCCATGGTCATCAAAGTACTGTAGAATTTTGCGGATGGTTTGAAACGACAAATGCTGGCGCAGGCGGCTAATGGCTCGGATTTCCAGAATTTGCTCCCAGGAGTAAAGCACCTCCAATCGAGGCGACTGGCCTGTGCGCTGGGGTATGATGATGCCAGTTTTTTCCAGATAGGCGAGGCGACCGGGGCTGCTGCGGGCTAAGACAACGGCGTGGCGGCGAGGAAACCAATCCATAGCGGGCGCTCCAACACAAACGCTAGATGTGGGGGCTGTACAAATCACTCTACGCTATGGGTATGGAAATGTCCGGAGTCTGGGGAACCTTTTGGGACTTTCTGCAATGCTTTAAAAACAAAAAAAATTGGGATCGCCTGCCCTGCAACGGATGCGGTAACTCTAACGTTTTTTGAAGCTTTCTATGCAAAACAGGAAACTTGCGCTAGGTCTCCTGTACTAGCTCTAGCCGCCGCTGACCGGCGGGATTAGTACCACCTCGTCGCCGTCGTGTAATGGGGTATCGTCGGCCACAAACTGGAGGTTGAGGCCCAGCCGAGTGCGATCGCGCCACGGTTCTAGTCTGGGGTGCTCGGCTAGGGCGCGATCGCGCACCGCCCCCACCGTTGCCCCAGCCGGAAACTGCCACTGGGCCTCGGGGGTACCGTAGGCTTCCTGGTAAATGGCAAATAGCTTGACGGTAATGGTGATGGGGTTGGGCACGGGGGTGCGATCGCTCCTGTCCTAAACATCTTGCCCAGCGCTACTGAGCAACATCTACTCCGGCCAGTCGAGATACCACCGTTTGAATCGCTGGAGCAAATGCCTGGAGTACCGGCGACAAAATTACCACACTTCCCGCCGTAATGATGATGGTGCGCGCCGTGGTCAAGTTATCTCGCTGAAACTGAAAGAAGCGCTCGTCCCAGCGCTCTACCTCCGACTTCAGCTCCTGACGGCTTTGTTCTAAGTCGCTTCTAAGAGCCGTGATTTGCTCAACCACGTCGGCAAGGGTAGGTTCTCGATCAGGGTTCGTCGTCATAAACACTCCTATAGTTCAAATTCTAGGCCAAAGCCTCCCTGGTGCCCAGAGAACGCCATCAGAGAACGCTATCGCTTAACGTTCCCAGCTCGGTTTCAGTATTGGTAACGTCCCCCTTAGCCCCGCCAGGCCCAGGCCATAGTGAGGTCATCTGAGTTTGGCTGAGGCAACCCATGACCCGCTCTGCATTCCCTTTATTGCGTACCCATCGTGCGGCCCTGCTGGCGATCGCCCTGGGAACCACCCTGCTTGGCAGCTGTGCCGAGGTACCCGAAATTGTGCTCCGGGAGGAGGCCATGTCCACCGAGGCCGATATGGCCATGGGCGGGGCTGCCCTATCGTCTGAAAACCAGGCGATCGCCCCAGCGGCAGAGGGGGCGGATATGGCGCGGAGCGACATTATTGAACCAGCCCCCAGCGATATTGGCCAGCCCACGCCCCAGCTCGTCAAGCAGGCCAGCCTGGTGCTGGTGCTCACCGACATTGACGCGGCCGTTACCCAAGTGCAAAGCATCGTTCAGCAGGGCCAGGGGGATGTGCTGAGTCTGCAAGATCACCGCTCTCCTGAAGGCGCTGCCCAGCAGGTGACCCTGACCCTGCGGGTGCCCCAGGCCGAGTTAGATGCTGTTCTCAAAGCCCTGCGCCCCCTGGGCACTGTGCAGCAGCAGTCGCTGACGGCTGAGGATGTGTCGAGCCAGCTGGTGGATCTTGAGGCCCGGCTGAAGAACTTGCGCCAGTCAGAGGCGGCGCTGCTGCAAATTATGGAGCGATCGGGCGAAATTTCCCACGTGCTGGAGGTGGCGCGGGAACTCAGCACGGTGCGCGAGTCGATCGAGCGGATGGCTGCCCAGCAGCAGAACCTCAAGCGGCAGGTGGCTTATTCACAAATTTCTTTAACGCTGCAAAGCCCGGTCGCTCAGGTGCCGCCGCTGCGGCCTGTGGGCGAAACCCTAGGCAATACCTGGGAGGCCGCTACTCAATCGGTGAAAGCCTTTACCGTTAGCGGATTGAAACTGGGGCTGTGGCTGCTGGCCTTTAGCCCCTACTGGGCGCTGCTGGCGGTGGCGGGCTACGGCGGCTATCGCCTGTGGCACAGCCGCATCGATCATCCTGTTGCGGCTGAGTCCGACAATGGCTAGCCTTTCTCTTGGTGCATTGCTGCGCGTTGGCGGAGCCTGGCCTTAGCGTTGACGCTGCCTAGATTTTCCGTTTCAGCAAGAGCCTGTTGAAGAATAGGCACAGGGGGTTAAGCATAAATGCTGGATCTGGCGGTATGCTTGAACCCATTCCGGTGAAACGCTCCAGCGGGTGGTGCATTGACGATGAGACTTTCTCCTGCCCTAGCGGCGATGCTATTTATGCCGGCGGCGGTGGGGCTGCTTTACCAGGCGGTGCAGCCTCACCCCTGGCCCCATCGGCTGCTGGCGATCGCGCTGCTGCTGGCCATCTTTGAGCAGGCCCACATGGCCCGAGTTGATTTACGCAATGTTGAGGCGGTGGGTCAGCGCCTGGGCGATTCGCGACTTCAGCACTTTGGCCAAGTTGTCATCTGGACCGTTGTGGGGCAGCTGGTGGGGTTTTATGGCGCGGCGGTGGGCTACCTGGGCTGGGGGATGGCGGTCATTTTGCTGAGTGTGATCGGCTTCAACCTGGTCGCGACCCTGCGGCTGGAGCCGACGGCCACCCAGCCAATTCAGGCGGCAGACTGGCGATCGCGCCTGGATGTGCTAAGCCTGGATGCGATCGCGCTCATCCTCGCCTGTCTGTGGATTGGCCAGCATTTTCAGAACTGGGTGGCGGTGGGCATGTTTGCGATTACGGCTCTCTACAGCGCCAGTAAGCTCGTGACCTATGCCAAAGCCCTGGGTCAACAGCCCTCAGCGATCCATGTCGCCCACGCCGCTCAAGAGCATCCACAGGCCCCCCAGCAAAATTAGCAGGGCCAGTCCGCCCATTGCAGCATCGAGCCAGGGGGTTGATTCCATTAAATATCTCCCTCTCCTTCGTACAACGTTTTTAGAGGCATGGCCTCCAGGTTTAACGATTCTTGCAGATAGCGCGACACCACGTCTGACTGGCCGTGGGTGACGTACACCGTTTGAGCGCCGGTATCTTTTACCGTTTGAATTAGCCCCGGCCAGTCGGCGTGGTCCGAGAGCACAAACCCCCGCTCGTAGCCGCGCCGCCGCCGCGCCCCCCGCAC
>PYGV01000332.1 GCA_003022385.1 filamentous cyanobacterium CCP3
GTGCAGGAACGCGCACAGCCAGAGGGAGCCGGTGATCCAGTACAGGCCGGTCAAAAATAGACCCACCCAGCCAGCCAAAATCAGGAAGCGGCGATCGCTGAGGGTGTCATTAGCGGCTTTGTACAGGGTTTTGCCCAGCACCAGGTGATAGAGCACAAACAGAATCAGGCTGGCGATCGCCCACAGCAGCCAGCGTCCACCCGGTATGCCCTCGTTGGGGTGGGGCAGCAGCATAACCCGAAAGACAATTTCTTCGAGCAGGGCGGGCACAAAAAACAGCCTCAGAGCGTGCAAACCAAAGCTTACCGGGCTATTGACGGCATTTTGCGGCACCAAGAACCGATTTTGCCAGCCAAAGGGAATTGCTAGGGCAGCGTAGAGGGCCAGGGCCAGCAGGGTAAGCAGCACCTCACCCCAGGCGATCCGCGTGGTTAACCCATCCACCAGGCGCTGTACTCCTCGCCCTAGGAAGGGAATGCCGCCCAGCAGGGTAGTGGGCGGCACTGGCTCCACCAGCGGGTCATGGCCGCCCACCATATTGGTGCGCAAAAACCACAGCTGCGCCCCGTGGCGCAGAAACACCCGCGCCACTTCATCGTGGGCCCAGCGGGGCATCATGCTCTGCCAGCTCAGCACCCCGCTCAGCAGCCCCGTATTGCTGACAAAATCTCCTCTAGGCGCGATGCCCGCCAGCGATTCGGCATTGTTGCGCCAGTCGGGCCGAACCACGCCGTAGGGCACGAGCATGGCTTCCAGGTCGGCTCCCAGGGCCACAAACTGCCGGGCGCGTAGGGCCTCGGGGCTGTCGGGGTTTTGCCGAATCCACTCGACAATCTCTGGGTGGGTTTCAATTTGCCGCCGCACCTGCTGCATGGCGATAAACAGCGCCTGGTTCGAGTCCTGCACGCAGGAGGTGGCAGGCGTCACCCCCGCTACCCCGGTGCCATCGCCAGTGCGGTAACGGGCGGCCAGCACCTGGGTCTGCAGCAGCAGCTCCCGAAACAGCGAAATGCGCGTCTCCCCAAACTGAAAGGGCGCGACAAACGCGTCGAGCTTCACCACCACATCTGACACCGGGCGAATGCCCAGCCAGCCCCGCTGCATGTCGCCCATGTAGCCGCTCCAGTCCTGGGTGCCCGAGAGCACCCCTGGCGAGTTGTGGGCGTAGATCTGCTGGTACTGAATGTCGAACTGTAGCTCGTCGGCGATCGGCTCGCGCACCACTCGCGCCAGCCCGTAGGCAAAATGGCCCGTCACCGTTCCCGCTGGAATGAACTCGCTATTTTCGCCGCCAATGCCGCCAAACAGGTGAATCACCAGGGCGTAGTCGCCCTCCTGCCAGCGATCGCGGGCCGCATCTGAGCTGCCACCGTCGGGGCTGACCAGCACCCGCTGCAGGGTGCCCTGGCGCTGGGGAGTATCGCGCCAGTTCTGCCGATCGATGTACTTAAACCCCGGCTCGCGGCCAATCACCACCTGGTCGGGCATCAGCTGCACCAGGCGGCGGGGCTTGAGCGCCTGCACAGTGAATACGCCATTCGCATCGCGCGCGCCGTAGACGTACCAGCCCACCGCACCCGCTGGCGATGTGTCTAGCTTGCGCAGGTTGGAGAAAAAGCGATCGCCGTTGATCTTGGGCTGCTGGGGAATGCGGATGGTGCCCGTGGGGCCAGTGAAGTCTCGGGTCGTCGCATCGTAAAACTGCACCCGAAAAAACTCGGTAGGGCAGGGTGCCTCCCCAGGGCATTCGGTGGGCAGAGGCGCGTTGACGCTCGAATCTGGCCCCAAAATTTTCACCAGACCGTACTCGCGCCCGGTGATTTGAATTGGCTCCAGGCCGGTTTGCAGCACTGGCTGGCCAGCTTCAGTAACTAGCTCGCTCTCCACCAGGCGCACGGTGACATCGTCGTTAGGCCGTGCCCCGGCCAGAGATTGCAGCGGACCAACCTGCTTACGCCCGTTTAGCCGCACCGGCACCAGGTTGCCATTGGCCAAAAACCGTTCGGCCTGGGGGCTAAAGGCAATGTCACGGGTAACAGTTTCGACGTAGGTTTTAGCCAGGTTGCTGGGCTTCCAGGTCAGCTTAATCGTCTGCCCCACTAGCTCCGGTGCCATGCCGTGCCACACTTCAAACCAGACCCAGTCGCCGGGGTCAGCCGCATACTCTGCTGCGCTGGGTAAAATCAGCCGCCCATTCCAGGCTCCGTTGGGCCGCAGGTTTGGCGAACTGGGCAGGGGCTGCACCGGGTAGGTGGTGATTTGGTTGAAGGGTTGAGCCTGGGCCAGCTCGTAGGTTGACACGCTGGCGATCGCGGCCACACTGCCCAGTAGCACCACTAAGGCTGTGGATAGAACCAGGATCAGCCCTCGCCAGCCCCCACTGAATCGCGGGAGCAGCCAGCGGCTGGGCGACAGGACTATCATGGCAGGCCCTCTTGAGTAAGGTCAGCGATCGCAGCGGTGGGCGGCTTTCTGCTCAGGTTTGACCCTGGCCAGCGGATTGCTTGACAGATGTTGTGTCGGCACGCAACTCGCTGAGGTTAAGCTATCGAATCTTTATAGTGAATTTGTAAGGCCCCAGAGCCAGGGCCATGACCTGAGGTTAAGAAAACTTATGTTGCCCATCGGGCCAATGCAGATGCCGACAGCTCGCCCTGGATCGCCCTGGATCGTTCGGTTCAGTTGCTCAAGGCACCGCTATCGGAGGACGCAACCGCTGCCGCTCTACCGCAGTAGCTGATCGATCATGCGGTTGGCCTGCGACTCGTAGCTGCCGCCAAACAGGGTGAAGTGGTTGAGGATGTGGTAGAGGTTGTAGAGCGTTTTGCGGATTTTGTAGCCCTGGTCTAGGGGGTAGGCAGCGTTGTACGCCTCATAGAAGGCGGCAGGGAAGCGGCCAAACAGCTCGGTCATGGCGATGTCTACCTCGCGATCGCCGTAGTACGTCGCCGGATCCAAAATCACTGGCTCGCCGTCTGTGGTCACCGCCGCATTGCCCGACCACAAATCGCCATGCACCAGGGCCGGAGCCGGGTTGTGGCCCGCCAGCAAATCCGGCAGCGCCATCAGCAGCTCGTGCTGACGCGGAAACCGCCCGCCGCGCCGCCCCGCCAGGCGAAACTGGTGACGCAGGCGGTGCTCGCGGTAAAACTCCAGCCAGGTCACCGTCCAGGGGTTGGGCTGGGGCGTCGCGCCGATGGTATTTGTCTGGTGCCAGCCAAAGCCTTTGTCAGTGGTGACGCGGTGCATCGCCGCCAAGGCCTCGCCCATGCGGCCCCAGGCATTGCCACCGCCGCCCAGATCCAGCCACTCCAGGGCAATGTAGGCCGCCCCATCTACCGTGCCCCAGCAGACGGGCTTAGGCACCCGAATCGTCTGACTGTCGTACATATCCTTTAGCCCCAGGGCCTCGGCCTCAAACATGGCCACCTGCGAGGCCTGGTTGAGCTTGATAAAAAACGACTGGGTGCCGTCGCTGACCTGGTAGGCCTGGTTGATGCAGCCGCCCCCCACCGATCGCCGGTCGGCAATGGTGAAAGCGGTGCCGGTTTTAGCGCCAATGTGCTGGGCGATCGCAGTCCACATATCGAGCGATCCTAGGCTGCTGGCTGGAGAGCGACCACCCCGTAGGCCTCGCTAGAGAGGTAGCTTTGGGCCGCCTGCAGCACCTCCTCTACGCCCAGTTTTTGAATGTAGGCCGGGTAGTTGAGGCCTTCGGCGATGTCGCCAGTCAGCGTGTGGTAGTAGCCGTAGAGCCCAGCGCGATCGCTGGGAGTTTCGTTGGCAAAAATAAACCGATTGGCTACCTGGGTCTGCACTCGGCGCAGCTCAGCGGGGCTAACTGGCGCTTGGGTGATGGTGGCGATGTGCTGGGCGATCGCCGCCTCCACCACCGCCAAATTCTCGGTAGGCAGCTGAGCCGACACCATAAACACCCCCTGGTGGGCCAGGGTCATATTGCTACAGCTAATGCTAGTCACCAGCTTGCGGTCTTCCCGCAGGTCGCGCACCAGACGCGAGGTCAGCCCCCGACCCAAAATCGAGGCCACAATATCCAGGCCGTAGGTGTCGTCGAGCTGGGCCACCCCTGGTACTCGCCAGGCCATCACCAGCCGCGCCTGGGCCAGAGCCGCATCGGTGTGTACCGCTCGCTGCACGGCAGTAAAGGGCTCCTCCAGGTCGCCAGGCAGTAGGGGCTTAAACCGCTCTATCAGATCGTCGGCGCTTAAAGCCGCTCGCTGGGCCATCGCTCGATCAAACCCTTCGGCCACCGTAGCGATCAGAGTGTCTACCGGCAGATTGCCCACGGCCACCGCCGTCATGCTCTGGGGTTGGTACCAGGTACCGTGAAAGGTTCGCATCTGGGCCGGGGTCAGCTTCTCAACCACTGCCGTGGGGCCCAGCACAGGGCGGCGGTAGGGCAGCCGCTCAAACGCCAGCTCCATGGTGCGAGCGTAGGTGCGGCGGCGAGGGTTGTCGTCGGCGCGGCGAATTTCTTCTAAAATCACCGGGCGCTCGCGCTCAAAGTCGTCGTCGCTAAGGCGTGGGGCCATCACCATCTGAATTTGCAGGGGGGCCAGCGCCACAAAATCTTGGGGAGCGGTGGTGATGTAGTACTTGGTGTAGTCCTGGCTGGTGGCGGCGTTGGTAAAGGCCCCACGCTCTTCTACCCGGCGCTCAAACTCGCCACACTGGAGCTGCTGGGTGCCCTTAAAAATCATGTGCTCTAGAAAGTGGGCCATACCGTTAATGGCGTCACTTTCGACCGCCGAGCCCACCCGCAGCCAGAGGCTCAGATTGACCACCTCCAGGGGCATTTGCTCAGCAATCACCGTCAGGCCGTTGGGCAAGCGACGAATAGTGGGCGAAACCAGGCGAGAAGGCAGATCAGCGGTCGCTGAGAGCAGAGCCATAGCAAAAAGTTGCAACCTGAAAAAACATTGAGCCAGAAAAACGCAAACCTCTGAATATCTTAACGACTGAACCGTCTTCCTGGGGCATTCCCCTAGAGCCCTCACCATGTACTCGTCGACTAACGACAAAGATTTACGACAAAGATTGATGAAGCGCATCAACTTAAATTTATAGAAGCGCCGCCGCCGGGGGCACTTTCTGGTCTCAGGGGGGCTGAGGACCAACAATGGCGAAACTCAGTGTCCCATTCTGGCGAAAGTATTGTAAATTCCTGGTATGCGGCTTGTTCCGGGGAGATTCCATGGGCACCTGGATTAAAGAGACAGACATTGCGATTTATCT
>PYGV01000333.1 GCA_003022385.1 filamentous cyanobacterium CCP3
GTGGGGGTGAGCTACCACCCGATGCCGGAGGTGGGCGGTGAGATTGTGGTGGGGGAGCTGCGATCGCCCACTACCCTAGTCCAGGCGGGCATTCACCAGGCCCAGGCTCTGGTGCTGGCTACCTCCGACGACGCCCTCAATCTAGCCATTTTGACCCAGGCGCGCATTCTCAACCCCAACATTCGCATTATTAACCGGCTGTTTAATATCAGTCTGGGTGACCGCCTCGACCACACCCTGCCCCACCACGTCAGCCTCAGCTCGGCGGCGCTGGCGGCTCCGCTGTTTGCCTTTGCGGCGCGGGGCAACCGGGCGATCGGTCAGCTGCGTCTGTTTGAGCAGACCTGGCCCATGTACGAGGAGGTGATCGATGCCGCCCATCCCTGGCACGGCAAGCCTCTCAAAACCCTTTGGGACAACCGATCGCAGCTGTTGATTCACTACCACTCGGCTTGCCGACCGATCGATCTGGTGACGGCGGTGGTAACGGGGGAGGTACTGCAGGTGGGCGATCGCATTGTCGTTGCCACCCAGCCCCAGCAGCCCATCCTTAAATCTCGCCATATCACTCAATTTTGGCAGCGGCTGCTGGTCACCCTCGACCACGGTCGTCGCCGTGCTCGCGCCACGCTGCTGGTGATTTTGGCGCTGCTAATTACCATTGGCCTGGCCACCTTTACCTACCTCTGGCACAACCTCAACACCAGCTGGGTCGATGCCCTGTACTTTTCGGTGGGCATGATCACCGGGGCGGGGGGCCAAGAACAGGTGGCCGAAAACGCCTCCTCGGCGATTAAAGTGTTTACCGCCGTGATGATGCTGGTGGGGGCAGGGGTAATTGGCATCTGCTATGCCCTGCTGAACGACTTTATTTTAGGATCCCACTTCCAGAGCTTGTGGAGCGTGGCTCGTATGCCCCGCCAGCACCACTACATTGTCTGTGGGCTGGGGGGCGTAGGCTATCGCACGGCTATCCACCTGCACAAAACCGGGCACAAGGTTGCGGTCATTGAGCAAGATGTCAACAACCGCTTTTTGCCTGCGGTCAAGGCGCTCAAAATTCCGGTCATGATTGCCGATGCCAACCTCACCTCCACCCTAGAGACAGTGAACTTAAACTCAGCCCAGGCTCTGCTAGTGGTCACCAGCGACGACACGATCAATCTAGAAATTGCCCTCACGGCCCGCAGCATCAGCCCCCTGGTGCCCGCCGTGGTGCGCATCTACGATGCCGAGTTTGCCCAGCAGGTGCAGCAGGTTTTTGAGTTTGACCAAGTGCTCAGCCCCATGGATCTGGCGGCCCCCAGCTTCGCCGCTGCCGCTTTGGGGGGGCGCATTCTCGGCAACGGCATGTCTGGGGATCTGCTGTGGGTGGCGATCGCAACGCTAATCACGCCCCACCACCCGTTCTATAACCAGCCGATTCAGACCGTGGCCCAAACCGCCCAGCTCGTGCCTTTGTACATTGAAAGCCAACACCGCACACTGCACGGCTACGACCTGCTCGACGTCACCCTGACCGATGGCGACGTGCTCTACCTGACTATGCCCGCCAGTCGGCTCGATTGCCTGCAGTACCACCCCGCCGCCGTGGCCGAGGAAATGAGAGGTTGAAACCTTGGAGCAGGCTGAAGCGGCGATCGCCCTCAAGGACCGGTCTTTGACCATCACCCTTAAATTCTCTCAACCCCGGCTGATTTGGAGCCAGCCAAAAATTTGCTCAACGGTCAGCGATAACGACAGCCCAGCTAAGACAGGTAGCTCAGTGTTATCTGTCAGCTCCTCAGGCAGGCGATCGGGTCGGTAGACCAGCACTACCCGTTCGTCAGGATCGATCAGCCAGCCCAGCTGCCCCCCGTGACGCAGACTGTGCAAGATTTTGCGCGTCACCTTCATCTGGCTCTGCTGCGGGGAGAGGATTTCAATAATCCAGGTCGGGGCAATATTGATGCCAGTACTCACAATCTCGCCATTCTGATCAACAGGAATTTGGCTTCGTTCCAGCACGGCAATGTCTGGCACCATGGAGCGCCCGCCAACGGTGCAGCGTAATTCACTCAGCGCTTCGTAGGGCGCATCGACAGCGCCATTAATAGCGCCTACCAACCGCGACTGAATTCGACTGTGCTTGCCACCGGGCATCGGTTTTTGGCTGACCTCTCCCTGCACAAATTCCCAGGCCGGTGACTCTTCGATATAGGGCAGCGTTAAAAACTGCTCCAGGGTCAACCGTTGAGGTAAGGCGACAGTCATGGCGACGGCCCTCGCTAACCGTTAACTGCCTAAATTGTAGTCGCCTGCCATCCTTCGGGTTAAGCGATCGCTACAATACCCCCAGTAACTATCGACCACTATGGGGCGCACGCCAACGCTTACCTACGATCGCGGCACGCTCATCCTGCACCCGCCGCCCCGCGGCAAATGCTGGGTTGACTTTGCCCACTGGGACGATCGCATCGAAAAATTCCGTATTCCGGCCCAGCAGTATCGAGATCTGGTCGAAACCCTGCGGGCCGAGCAGGTGCCCTTCAACGACCAGGCCCATACCTTTGCTCCCCTCGACCTCGATCCCCAGGTCAGTTTAACCCCCTACCCTCACCAGCAGGAAGCGCTCCAGGCCTGGACGGCCCAGCGCTGGCGCGGTGTCGTGGTGCTGCCTACCGCCAGCGGCAAAACCTACCTGGCTCAGCTGGCGATGCAAACCACGCCGCGATCGACGCTGATCACGGTGCCTACCCTCGATCTCATGCATCAGTGGTATGCCCACCTGATCACCGCCTTTCCAGATGTGGAGGTGGGGCTGCTGGGCGGCGGCTCTCGGGACCGCACCCCCATTCTGGTCGCCACCTACGACAGCGCCGCTATTAATGCCGAGAGCCTGGGTAATCAGTACGCGCTGCTGATCTGCGACGAGTGCCATCATCTGCCCAGCGACTTTAACCGGGTGATTGCCGAATACTCGATCGCGCCCTACCGGCTGGGGCTAACGGCGACCCCCGATCGCGCCGACGGTCGCCACGACGACCTCACCCACCTGCTGGGACCCGTGGTCTACCAAAAGTCGGCGGCGGATCTATCGGGGGATGCCCTGGCCCCGTTCCAGATTGTGCCCATTAAAGTCAAGCTCTCGGCCCAGGAGCGATCGCGCTACACCCAGCTGATTGCCCAGCGCAACCAGTTTTTGCAGGAGGCCAATATCTGGCTCAGCTCGGCCCAGGGCTGGCAGCGGTTTGTGCGGGCCAGCGCCCAGTCGGCAGCGGGGCGGCGAGCCATGCTGGCCCACCGCGAGGCGCGGGCGATCGCCTTGGGCACCGAGGGCAAGCTGCGGGTGCTGGCCGACCTGCTGGCCCAGCACCACCCCGATCGCACTATCGTCTTTACCAACGACAACGCCACCGTCTACCAGATTTCCGAGACGTTCTTGATCCCCGCCATTACTCACCAAACGCCGGTTAAAGAGCGCCACGCGGTACTCCAGGGGTTTCGCAGCGGCGAGTACCCCACCCTGGTGGTCAGCCACGTGCTCAACGAAGGGGTGGATGTACCTGAGGCGAGAGTGGCGATTTTGCTCTCGGGCAGCGGTTCAATTCGCGAGTACGTGCAGCGGCTGGGGCGCATCTTGCGCAAGGGCAGCGGCCAAAAGCAGGCCGTACTCTATGAAGTCGTAGCCGAAGAAACCACCGAAGAAGCGATTTCTAGCCGCCGCCGTCAGGGAGTGCAGCCCTCGTCCCAGCGCCCCCATCAGCTGGAACTGGTGTCGGTCAAACCAGTCTACGGCCCTGATCCCCTACCTGCTGTGCCCAGAGCAGCTGAGGCACCGCCAACCGACAGCGAGCCGCCCTCCTAGGGTGTACTTCTGGGTAGACCTTAGGACAGTTGTCCTGATCCCAAAGAAGTGGCATTTTTTTTGTTCAGAAACCGCCTCACCCGCTATCTTAGTAGTAGGTAAAAGTCTTGCCAGAACAAGGTTAGCGACGCTGGTGTCACGACCGAAAATCGGGCTCTCAACCTGCCATTCAGAACCCGGTTATTGATCGCGAGCTTCCCCCCACAGCTCGCCAATGCTCTAGCTTTCAACTGGTGATCGCGAACCGATCGAGCCGATGATTGGGTAGATTACCCGGCGATCGCGCTCGAGTTGATTTGGCCTCTGGCGATCGCTCCTCGCCTGCTCTTTTCAATGTTCACGCCCTTCGTCTTCTTTCATGGACCACCTGTTTGCCACGACCCTGCTACTGACCTTTGGTGCTGGAGCTGTGGGGCTCTTGATGGCGTCCCACCGACCCACCCTAGCCAGTTCCTCTAGCGCCAGCCCAATCCAAGCCGGTCTTTTGAGTTCTGGTGCAGCTGAGTCTGCCCTGGCCAATTATCTGGCTCAGGTTGAGTCGCCCTCAGACTCGACCCTACAGACCCAGGCGGGCGAAGCCATTGCAGCCGATATCTGCGTTAATCTACCTGACTGGCAGCGTCCCTCAGACCTGGCTCAAATGAAGCAGCTAGAGGCCATGCCCACCTATGGCGCAGCACTCCAGAGCGATCCCCTGGCGGAGATGGTTAAAACCTGGTGGAACCACCAAATTTTTTCGTTCACCACCTATGGCCTCAGCGCCCGCACCGATCCCCTCTACCTGTCTGGAGTTTGGACAGCCATAGACAATACCTGGGACTGCTACAGCGCCAACCAGCCCGAGCAGATTAACCAGGGTAAACTGGCGGAAATATGGCTGCTGCACCACCGCTTAGTGGAGCTGGTATGGCAGGATGACCAGTACCTCGCCACCGTCGAACCCACCGATACTGGTCTTCAGCTGGTGCAATTTCCTAGGCGGGAAAGTAGTCAGGGTTTGCCGCTTAACATCGTTACTACTACGGGTCAGGCTTTAGCGGTCATGTCTGGCGATTGGTAGGGCGACATCGGCTAAAGCCCCATGACAAAGCCCCTGATTGCAGCAACCAGGGGCTTTGTTTAAGCTAGGATTCAAAGATTTTAAGCTTTGTGGGATAGCCGTCTCGGCTGTCTGCACTCAAGCAGATACCAACTGACACAACCCAGACTCAATAAAATCTTGATTAAGCACCATCTCAACCTAAAGGGGATCGCCTAAAGGGCCGCAGGGGCTGCCGCTACGTCGAGCCAGCCAGCGCTCAGCACCACAGTTAGCCCCATAAAGAGCACAGTCAGCGTCCAGGTTACGCGGTTGAGGGTCGTTTCAGCGCTTTTGGTGCTGGTAAACAGCTGGGC
>PYGV01000068.1 GCA_003022385.1 filamentous cyanobacterium CCP3
ATTTATCCTCTTGAGAAATGGTGCTGAGTTAAAGGAGAATGAGAAACAGACACTAGACCAGATTTTGAATCGGTCTAAACGACTTAGGAAAGCCTACGAGTCGAAAGAAGAACTTCGTGCCATCTATGAGAGTCCGTTAACTATTGAGATAGGGAGACTGCACTTTGAGGAATGGTTAAATCGAGCCCAAAAGATTTTCAGTGAGGTGACGACGACTATTCGTAATCATTTAGATGGTATTTGCAACTACTTTCGTACTCGAACCACGAGTGGGCCGATGGAAGGAATCAACAATCGAATTAAGTTGATTAAGCGCCAAGCTTATGGGTTTGTAAACTTTGAAAATTTCCGTAAGCGCTTGCTAGCTTGCTTTTCTGATTAGAAAAACTTATCACCATGCTGCCGGAAGAACCTCGATAATTCCCTATCCAAAGAAGAGAATTCCCTATTTAGCATATCAATTTCTGATATACGATCGGATAATTTTGCTTTGCTGTCGCCACTCTCCTCCAGTAAAATGCTGAATTGAGTAGACAGTAATCTTAGTTGGGAACGCAGTTCATTGATAATTCCTTGATAGCTGTTGTTAGACTGCCATCTACTAGCGTCCAAAATCAGCTTTTCAGATAAAATTCTCATTAATTCATCAGCCCTATAAGCTAGTCTAAGACGATAGGGACTAATTTGGCTGCTATTTTCCGCTATTTCCTCAATTAGCTTTTCAGTGACTTCTGAAAGAATGATTTGAGATGAATTCCTGCTGCGAGCAAAAATTACTAAATTAGTGAATATTTTCTGAAGATGCTCAAAATCTTTTTCGGCTTGGCTTGCAAGTAGCTCACGGGCAGAATCTTGTATTTCAGCAAGAAAGCGATAGTTAGAAGGTCTTCTTGGTTGAAGTTCTTGCAAAAATTCTTTTCTTTTATATTCTAATGCTTCAATTGTTTTCGCAACCTTTTCATGATCGGCTAGAGGATCTGAACCTAACCTTTCAAGTATTCCACGATATAACCAAGCTTCAGATTCAAGAATGCTAAGTCTTTTAACTTGATTGCTATTATCAGGCTGGGAGACTATGTCAGTATTCTGTAATTTCTTTTGGAGGTTGATTACTTTGGCAGGAATAGTTCCAGTGAAGCAAGACCGTATCAGATCAAAGCCTTGCCCAATTGGAAACGGGTAGCCCGCTATCCATCCGGAAGCACCCCAAAACAATAATGCTCCGATCAAAAAGATAAGAACTTCAAAATAATTAATTATTCGTTTTAATAAATTCTGATGTGGTTCTAGATCTTCTTCTCCTAGTCCAATATAAATTCTATCGACGAAAAAAGGCGGTATCTATTTTCTGGTTGCCTATTTGCTGATTAATACTTACGCCTGAACTATTGTTGAAACTAACATTCACGCCTGAATCAGTTTCCTGATTCGAAACAGAAGCGCTACGGATTTGATTGAATTGCTTGACCAAGCCTTCAAGTTTATTCTTGAAATGCTCGTCCTGTTTAGCCTTACTAAGAATTGCAGCTTGAATAAGCTCAGGTGACATACTACCAATTTGCAACTTATTCTGAAATTTGTTCTTCAAGAAATCTAGTACGTCTGCCCCCGCTCTTTCCAACGCTCCGCCAGAAGCCTTGTCAATAGCCCATGTGGCTATATTTGCCGCTTGCAGAGCTAACACAGTTAATTCCATGTTGGTAGTTTGCTTGATGGTTTCCATAATATTAATTGCTTATAGCACATAGTCCCCCTACATCGCCCACCCCTTGAAAACTTTCTTGTTACCGTTCATTCCTGCGACAACCCCCTGGCGCATCAGGCGATCGCGCAGAATGCGATACAGCTCTCCCAACCGTCCGGCGGCTTTTTCGGTCACCTCGACCTGATTGTTGCCAAAGACCGATTTCTTTTCCTGCACCTCCATAAAGCCGAAGGTGGCGACCCGGTTGGGTAAGTCTCTAAGCTCCACCATGTCGATGGGCGTGTCGATCTGGGTGTCGAAGTCGTAGACCCAAAACTGGTCAAAGTTGCACAGCATCACGTAGCGAGGTCGGTTGGGCACCGCCCGCTGCCAATAGTCAAACGCCTGGGAGTAGTGTTTGGTGAGATCGGCCCCCCGCTTTTTCATCTCGATCAGCACGCGGGGCTTCCACACCAGGTCGGCAAAGCCGGTTTTGCCTTTTTTGCTGCCCTTGTGGATGCGCTCCTCGTAGGTGGCCCCGGCTTCCATCGCGCCCTCATGGCCAAAGGCCCGAAAGAAGCGATCGAGAAAGGTTTGGGCCTCGCTCTTTTCGTCGCCTCTGAGATGGGTGGTAACGAAATCGACAAAAGTGCGGAGGCCATCAGCGGTAGTGGGCATAGGGGCAGTTGGTTAATAGCAATAACACCCTCACCAACCCCCCCTTCTTAAGGGGGGCAGGGGGGGTCAGATCTCAGCCATGGATTGCTCTGCGTACAGGATCTAATCCCCCAGGCTCTAACGGTAGGGCAGTCTCTTGATAGCCCCCTTAAAAAAGGGGCAGAGTCTCTTCATCTTTTCTCAAACCTTAGCGATAGATCCTGAAAGTCCAGGTATTTTGCCCCAAACCTTAACGATAGGCACTGACTACCCCTCCTTTTTAAGGGGGACAGGGGGAATCAGATCTCACCTATCGGATGCTCCACTGCGGCGAGCGATCCCCCCAGAGCTTCGCGTTGTGACTTTCTCTCGGTATCCCCCCTTTTCAAGGGGGGAGTTGTCAGCATGATGGCAAAATCGCCCTAGCAAAAGGCTCAATGTGATACCTGCGATCGCTCGTCGGGAATATTTACCCCTATGACCGGGCAGCCATTCAACTGTTCTGCCTGCTCAGGCAACTATTACCCGCATCTATAAACAAGGAGACATCAGGGTATGCCCTACGAAAACATCAGCGCCACGGTCTCAGACCAGGCCATGACCGAGATCAAAGCGGCACTTGCTACCATCCAAACCAACCTGCCCTTTCTCATCAACCTCACCCCCGACGAACGCCGCAAGCGCTTCAAAATGGGCGACAAAAGCCTCGCCTTCGTTCGCAACAGCGTCACCGCCACCCAAAACAACCCCGACATTGTCCCTGGCAACTTCAACATCGCCGAGTTTAACCGCGACTACCAGCTCACCGTCGCCCTCGGCGAAGTACTGGGCCTGCTAGAGCAGCTCACCGAACAGGTAGACGACACCCTAATGGCCGTCGGCAGCGAATCGATGGCCAGTAGCCTGCTCGTCTACGACTACGCCAAAGCCGCCGCCCGCCACTCCCCCGGTCTCAAAAGCGTCGCCGACCAGCTGGGCGAGCGCTTCAAAGCCCTGGGCCGTCGCCGCACCAAGGCCAGCGACACCGCCGCTTAAACCCACTGCTAACCAAAACCATGATGGGGATGGCTAATTTCAGTTAGCCATCCCCATCAACGACCAAATCAGCAGTAGATTTGCTCTTTACCCAGCCAAACCAGTGGATAAGTTTAGCTTTGACCTCTTGTAACCCGGATTAACTTACCTGACAGACTCTCATAATTTTCCAGCGTCTGGTAAATGGTAGCTGTGAAGTCATCCCAGTCTAGATTTTTAGAACAAACAACAATTCCTGAATGACTTGGATTCTTTTGATGAAGCCGAATAAAGTCGCGACGATTTTGGGAGATGACAGCCCGATGCTGACGGGTCGCAAATGCTAAAACCTGATCATCAGGAACGCGTTGATTTGCCTGCCCAGCCTCCTGAGCTGTGAGAATGTCATAGCCTAGTGCCCTTAACCGTTGCACTACGGGTAAAGGAAATTGCTCATCCGCGTAAAGCCGAAGCACCCCTACGCGGCCTCGTTTTGCCGAATTGCCAGTTCAATCTCCGCCGAATTCGCCTCAGCATACTGCCAGGCATGGGTCAAATCCGTTGCAGTTAGCTGTGGATAAGCCTCCAAAATCTTGGCATCAGAAGCGCCCATGCGACGATACTGCACTAAATCCCAAACTGGGATTCGGGTTCCGCTAACGCAAGCATCTCCCCCAACGACCCCAGGCGTTTTTTCTATCCCAGGCCAGACATTTCCCAGGCTTTGCACCAAAAGCTGAACAACCTCAGCCTTTTCCGCTGGTGTCAAAGCCAATAAGTGGGTGCGCAACTCATCTAGCGTCATGGTTATGTAGAACCTCGATTAGTTAGCTACTCCAAACCTGAATACTATGCTGCCAAGAGTGGATTTTCATGGTTACCCCTTAAAGCCTCGATGGAGCTTTTTGAGGGTTTCGACCTGCGCAGCTATTGCCGGATCGTAAAGCCTTAAATAGTTCCAGTAGCCACCAAACACCGACTGCACGTAGCCCTTGGTCTCTGGGTAAGGAATCTTTTCGGCAAAGTCGTCGGCATCAACATAGCCACCCCGTTTGATCCAGCTGGCCACCGCCCCAGGCCCGGCGTTGTAGCTGGCCACCGCAAACAGCGAGTGGTTGTCGTACTCGGCGTGGGTGTAGTCGAGGTACCAGGTGCCCAGCTTCACGTTGTCCTCAGGGTTGTTGAGGTCGTAGCTCTCTAGCCCGGCCTGGCCTTTAATCCACTCGGCGGTGGCGGGCATCACCTGCATCAGGCCAGCCGCCCCCACCCCAGAGCGAATCTTGGCCTCAAAGCGCGACTCCTGACGCATCAGCGCCGCCACCAGCAGCGGGTTGAGCTGGCGCTGGGCCGACCAGGTGGTAATCAAATCGGCGTAGGGCAGCGGATACACCCCGTGCCAGAAGTCCGAGCGCTGCTTCAGGTCTCGAACCACTTTTTGGTCTGCCGGGTCATCGGCCAGGCTCAGGCTCGACACTTGGTAGATGCCGTTGATGTTGTCGTTGGCCCCGAGGCGCATCATTCCGTCGGTAAACTGCTCCTCGGGGGTAGGGTCTTGATAGTTGGTGTACTCTATCTGCCAGCGCTCCCAGGCCCGCTGGTCTTGCCCCAGCAGGTATAGCTCTTGCAGCGTGTCAGACCCGGCGGGCAGAGGCTCGCGCTGGGCCAAAGGAGCTACCGCTGGCACCTGCGATCGCACCGTCTTAAAATCGCCCACATTCCAGCCCAGGGCCACCGCCGCCCGCCAGGCGTAGTACGACTCGGGGTGACGGGCAATCACGCTCTCCAGGGCGTTTTGAGCCACATCGCCCTGGCCCAGCTGACTACCCCATTTGCCCACCCAGTAGCCAGCGTCGGCAGCCAGGTCGCTGTCGGGGTTGTGCTTGAGCACGTCGCCGCCCCAGCTCAGCGCCATGGTCAAATCGCCCTGCTCCGCAGCATTGCGGGCATTTTTGAGCCGAATTTCCGCCGCCGCGTCAGAGTCTTTGTAGTCCTTGAGAATCAGCTCGCGGGTGCCCTGGGCCGACTCAGAACTGTTCAGCTTGTCCAAAACCTTGGCACGCTCCAGCAGCGCCTCCCCCGCCCGGTTCGGGAAGCGGTTCACCACCTGATCGAGCACCCCCAGAGCGGCCTGATCCGGCACGCTCTGGGCCAGCCGCAGCAGCCCGGTCGCTGTTTCGGGCGCGTCGGGAAACTGCTGGTCGAGCTGGTTGTAGAGGGCGATCGCGCGATCGCGCTTGCCGCTCACCTGGTACCCCCGCGCCGCCCGGTACAGGTTGCGCGGCGACGGTGGGGCCTGGGCGTAGGCCGTCGCCGCATCGCCGTAGCTGTCAATGCGCCAAAAGCCAAAGCCCACGGTTTGCCAGTCCTCAGGGCTGAGCTGACTGCCAAACTCGGTCTTGAGCCGCAGCAGGGCTGCTCCAGCATTGGGGTGGTGCAGCCCTGCCCGCGCCATGATCATCAGCATCGGCAGCGCGTCGGCCCGGTGGGGGTCGGCGGTCAGCCGTTGGTGGGCCACCTCCACCGCCTTCGGGTGCGTGGGAAACTGCTGTACCAGCTGATCCCAGTAGGCTGGATTTTGCTGGCCCAGGTCAAACAGCAGCGGGGCGATCGCGCCATCGTCGCCATAGTCATTCAAAATTCGCTGCTGGGTTTGCTGGGCCGCATTGGCCTGACCCGCCGCCCGCTGGGCCTGGGCCAGCGCCAGTGCCACGTAGGGTGCCATCGCCCTGTACTCGCCCTCCAGCCCCTCCAGCAGCGGAATAGCCTGGCCACCGCGATCGCTATTGATTAGATCCAGCGCCAGCAAATATCGGGCCCGGCTGCGGCTCAGGGGTTCGCGGCCCTCAACAGCGGCCATTAGTGCCTCCTGCCGCTGTTCCGCCAGCTGCAGCGCCACGCCCAGCACCGGGTCGTCGGCGTTGTGAGCGGTCAAGTGTCTCAGTCCAGGCAGCAGCGATTCTTCTAAGACCACGGAGGAGTCGCCGCTTGACGACACCGTGTTGATCAGGGCCGCCCCCATGCCCAGGGATAGAGCGCTTACCCCCGCGATCGCCACCAAGGGCAAGTTAGCTTTGAACCGTTTCACCATGACATGCCTATTAACTCTGCGGAGGAGGTACTAGCAAAAATCTCGTTTGAAGCGCGAACCCCTCGGGGTCAGACCGCCAGTGCGTCCTATAGTAGCGAACCTAATCGCGGCTGGTTTTATCTACCGCAAACTCCCCCTCCAAGGTTGCGGTAGGCTTATAGTAAACATAGAAAACTAGCCCCTAGGTTGAATGGAATTTCACGCATCTGACAACTCCTGTTTAGACTGGTCTGGCGACGCCCTTATCCTCGGCCTCAGCGAAGACGCACTCCCCCTCTCGGGTGCGTTAGCCGAGCTGAATAGCCAGGTTTCGGGGCTGCTGCAGGAGCTCATTGACGAGGTTGAATTTACCGGCAAAGCAGGCGCTACCGCCATCACGCGGGTTGGATCAGGGGCCAAGGTGCGTAAGCTTGGGGTCGTCGGCCTGGGGGCGAGCGACGCTATCACCGCCGACAGCCTGCGCCGCGCCGCCGCCGCCGCCGCTCGTCTGGCCAAAAAAGAGAAATGTGCCTCTCTGGGCCTCAGCGTTCCTACCCTTCAGAACGATGCCGGAATGACCGCTCAGGCCCTGACCGAAGGAGCCCTGCTGGCCCTCCACCAAGACAACCGCTTCAAATCAGAAGACAAAAACGGCAAACCCGGCGTCGAACACATCTATCTACTCGATCTACCCGACCAGGACAGCAGTCTGAAAACGGCTCAGGCCATCTGCGAAGGGGTTATTCTGGCCCGTGAGCTGGTGTCGGCTCCGGCCAACGTCGTCACACCTGAAACCCTTGCTAAAACGGCCCAGGACATTGCCGCCGCCCACGGCCTGGAGCTAGAAATTTTGGAGAAGGAGCAGTGTGAAGCGTTGGGTATGGGTGCCTATCTGGGGGTAGCCCAGGCCTCCGATCTGCCGCCCAAGTTCATTCACCTCACCTACAAACCCAGCGGTACCCCGTCCCGCAAGCTGGCGATTGTCGGCAAGGGGCTCACCTTCGACTCGGGCGGTCTCAATATCAAAGGTGCAGGCAGCGGCATCGAAATGATGAAAATCGACATGGGCGGGGCAGCCGCCACCCTGGGGGCCGCTAAGGCGATCGCCCAGCTCCAGCCCAATGTTGAAGTCCACTTCATCAGCGCCGCCGCCGAGAATATGATCAGCGGCAAAGCCATGCGGCCCGGTGATATTCTCACCGCCTCCAACGGCAAAACCATTGAGGTCAACAACACCGACGCCGAGGGCCGCCTCACCCTGGCCGATGCCCTGGTATTTGCCGAAAAGCTGGGCGTCGATGCGATCGTCGATCTGGCCACCCTCACTGGCGCCTGCATCATCGCCCTGGGTGATGACATCGCCGGGCTGTTTAGCGAAAACGAGGAGCTGGCGGGCGCGATCGCCACCGCCGCCCAAACCACGGGCGAAAAATTCTGGCGCCTGCCCATGGAAGAAAAGTACTTCGACGGGCTCAAATCGATCGTGGCCGACATGAAAAATACTGGTCCTCGTCCCGGCGGATCAATTACCGCCGCCCTGTTCCTCAAGCAGTTTGTCACCTCCACCCCCTGGGCGCACCTCGATGTCGCCGGCCCGGTGTGGACGGAAAAAGAGAACGGCTACAACAACCCCGGCGGCACCGGATTTGGGGTGCGCACCCTGGTTCAATGGGTGCTAGCCCAAAGCGCAGTATCCTAATCAGACACCGCGTTAAACTCCGAGGCGTCAACATTAGCGATTGCCCCTACACAACCCAACCCGTCTGATACAGATGCTAACAAGCGGCTTGCGCAGGGGCAAACGAGCCAGCCAGGGCAGATTCAGAATTCATTAGCCATGCCCCAAACGCTCTACTCAGTCAAATCAGCACTTCCCCAAAGTACCCTTTTCTCAAAAGCTGCCGTAGACCTATAGCCACCTGCCAGCTTACAGAGCTAAATTTGTAACTGCTTTGAGCAATTCAACTCCCATCACATTGAGCAGCAGGAACAAAATTCTCTGCAGGCTGTCTAATTCTCCAGCACATGCGCGACAACGGAGCAATTCTGCGGAGTTAAGACACCATGTCCAAAATCGCCAACCAACCCGAGCTGGCACTGTGCTTAGCAATACTTAACAAGACATATCTTTTGTGGTAGAAAATAAGACGTTTGGGCTTGTTTTGGCATTAATACCTTAACCAAATGAGATTACCCAGACTTACCCAAGGATGTTCCTGATCGTACTGTTCCTGTATTCAGGTCTTTCACTATCCCTTTAGTCATTCATACTGGTATGTCTGCTATAGCTTGAGTACAAATTAGCCTTTGAGCTGTAGCGATCGCCGGATGGTTCAGGAGATGCCAAAGTAGTTGGAGCATTGACTACACGTCAGTACGCACCCAAATCTTTGCGAATGATGAGTTATCAATTTCCTGGGTGAATTGGACAGGGCTATATCTAGTTTTTCTTGCTCTGACCTCTAGTTTTCAGTAGTTTTCGGCTGAGCGTAGACCAATACGCTATTAAAAAAGTTTTTCCTTAAAACGCCGCCAGATCGGGGCTGAAGCATACCTGAAAAGCGGGTTCCTGTTCATTTTCGGGTTTCTAGCCCTTATCAAAATCCTGGCTATCTTACTTGGCACAGGCGACTAGGTACGTGGGTTTAGAAATGAGCATCCCGAGTCAATGGGTCGTTCCTTGAGAACGGTTTTCATCAGTTTAGTGTGTACATATTGTTCATCAGGGTAAAACGATGAATTTCACCAGTTATTTTGATCGAATTGCCATTGTTTATCTGCCCGAGCGCAAAAGACGACTCAAAAGTATTCAGCGTCAGGTCAAACGATTGGGCATAGAGGATCATGTGCAGTGGTTCAAAGGTCTAAAGTTCCATGAGGCGGGTCAATTCCCTAAAGCTAGCGTTAGGGGTTGTGTCATGAGCAACTATGAAATTTTGCGCCAGGCCGCTCAGGATAACGTCGAACGGTTACTGCTGTTTCAGGAAGATTGTGTGTTGAGTCAACGACTCATTCGCCAGGAGCACACCATTCTTCAGGAATTAGCCAACCGCAGCTGGGATTTTGCCTACTTTGGCTGCCAACCCTACGCCGACGATGAGCCTAGCAGCAAAAGGGTTTTCCTAGACGCGACGCCAAATCGGTTTTTCTCCCGGGTAAATATTCGCCAAAATGTTCGCGAAACCCATTTTTGGGCCTGTCAGGGTAACGTCATTCCTAAGCTAGTTGAATTTATGGAGGCCTCTTTTGAACGACCTCAAAATCATCCAGACTGCGGCCCCACTTACTTTGACGGGTACATGAATGAGATGCGTTATCGGCATCCAAACCTCATCACCCTGGCTGCGGTGCCAAATTTAGGCTGGCCCCTCAGCAGCAGCAGCAGTCTCAACCCCGGTCGCTTAGATAGCATTGCGGCTGTCTCTCCAGCACTGCAGGCCGTTCGCGGAGCAAAGAACTTCTGCCTTGAAACAGCCGACTTTATTCGCTACGGCCTGACGCTAAAGGATGAACAGCTTGGCTAACGCTACTCAATCTACCTTGATTAACCAGCCCTACCTCAATGGCAATTGAGCCGCACAGTCGAGCTAAGACAGTGCAGAGGTGTGAGATGCGCTACTACTGACTATGAGGCAATCGGCTATGATAGCAGCAAATATTGTACCCAGGGGTGAAGGGATACAGCTTTTAGCGTCCCAGTCCGCTGGTGCAATAGGCAACAACTTGGTATTTTGGTTCGGAGAGACTCGTGACTATCTACATTGGGAACTTGTCCTTTCAGGCGTCTGAGGACGACATAAGAAGCGTTTTTGCTGAATACGGTGAGGTCACTCGTATTAGCTTACCCATCGATCGCGAAACCGGTCGAAAGCGTGGCTTTGCTTTTGTCGATATGGCCGATGAAGCGAAGGAAGACCAGGCCATCTCCGAGCTAGACGGAGCTGAATGGCTGGGTCGTGAACTTCGGGTCAACAAAGCGCGTCCCCGCACTGATGACGGCGGAGGCAACGGTGGACGGCCTAACCGCAGCAACCGGTTCTCCCATAATCCTCTCTAAGCCTGTACCTGCTGCTCAAGCTCAGGCTGGGCGTAGTCGTAAATAGATCAAGGTTTACTGCTTTGGCAGGGGCGTTCAGTGAATGCCCCTGCCATGCTGGTTTTTGGAGCTTAGTTTACGCTATTCTTCACGCACTGCCGTTGATTGAGCAGGGAAACTATGGCGCGGTGGCGATGGCTATTTTTGCTGGTGGGGCTACTCATAAGCTTAGGAGCAGTGCTGCTACTCGCCGATGCTTTGCTGCGTTTGTATACCGTGCTGGCGCTGCTGTCACCCTTACTAGCCCGGGTGGTGATAGGAGCGATAGCAGCGGCGATCGCAGGCGCGGTAGGGTTTGGTCTTTATCGTCTGCGGCCTTTTTTACGTCCTCGCCGACGTCAAAAAACTCTCCAGGCTCCTCGCTACCCCAGAGAAGCCGCTACTGCTAATCTACAAGCGGTGCAAAACCAGGTCGATCAAATTCAAGATCAGGTAGCTCGCCAGGCGCTGCAAGAAAAAGCACGGCGTTTGGAGTTTTCAAGCCCAGATCAAGCGCTGACTATTGCCGTATTTGGGGTCGGGTCAGCGGGTAAAACAGCGCTGGTCAATGAACTCTTAGGTCAACCGGTTGGTCAAGTTGGGGCGGCCTTGGGGACGACTCAGACTCAGCAGGTCTATCCCTGGCAAATCCCCAATGTGTCTAGAGCGCTGCAGCTCATTGACACCCCAGGCATTGCAGAAGCAGGCGTCGCCGGTACAGAGAGAGAGCAAGCCGCTCGCGCCGCCGCCGCCAGAGCAGACCTGATTTTGTTTGTTATTGACGACGATCTGCGGCAGGCAGAATATACCGTATTGAAGGCGCTGATGGGCATGGGAAAACGAGTGCTTTTGGTGCTCAACAAGGCCGATCGCTATCCTGAAGTCGACCTAGAGGCATTGCTAGAACGGCTGCGATCGCGAGTGGTTCCCCCCCTTAGCCCCGACGATATTGTTGCCGTAGCGGCTTTGCCCCAGCCCCTGCCCCAGGTTGGCGGCGGCTGGCTACAAATGCAGCCCAACCTGCTGCCCCTGCGGGCGCGCCTGTCCGATATTTTGCGCCAGGAAGGGGAAACCCTGATCGCTGACAACCTGCTTTTGCAAACTCAGCAGATTGGCGAAACCGTCCGCCAAATTATCGACAGCCAGCGCCAGGCCCAGGCCGACGCTATCATCGAGCGATACCAGTGGTTGAGCGCCGGGGCGATCGCCGTTACCCCCCTGCCCGGTCTTGACTTTCTAGCCACAGCCGCCATCAACGCTCAAATGGTCGTTGAGCTCAGCCAGGTTTACGGCTGCGAGGTTAGCCTTGAAGAAGGTAAGGCATTGGCCCTGTCCGTGGCCAAAACCCTCACGGGGTTAGGCCTGGTCAAAAGCACCATAGACCTGCTGGCCCTGGGCCTGCAAACCAACTTAGCGACAGTCCTCGCTGGCCGGGCGCTAAAGGGCACCAGCGGCGCTTATCTCACCCGCATTGCTGGCAAAAGCTTTATCGAATACTTTCGCCAAAATCAAAGCTGGGGCGATGGCGGCATGGGCGCTGTTGTCGAACAACAGTTTCGCCTCAATCAACGCGATGCGATTATGAAAGCCTTTCTTAAAGAAGCGATCGCTCGAGTAGTGCCTATCGCTAACAAGCAGTCTGAATAGAAACAGACATGAATCAAAAATTCAATACCTCTGTAGGAGCAAACGGTTACTTGATTTCACCCAAATTCATGTCTCAATTCAGAACATTTTGGGCTAAATGAATCCCGTCTGCTCATAATCAACGCAGTCAATGGCCGATTCTGAAAGGGCAGCTTTGGGATGAATAGGGCATTTAAGGCGATGGTCACCCGTAAAATAGCGACAGTCAGCGCAGGGAATTTTGTGCATCACCGTAGCGCGGTTTACCCCATCTCGAACAGCTGTGATTAAATTCCAGACTGTCATTCCTACCAGCCCCCAGGCCAGCGCAAAGCACACCGGCACCAGCAAAAACTGCACCAGTGTTACCAACTGCCTTGGTAAGGCCATGAGTTGTAACGCCATAATCTAAACTCGAAATGCTTTCTCTACAGCTTCCGCCATAGCGTTGAGCTTGTACTCACCGTGACTCATAGATTATAAAATCGAGATATCTAGCAACACAGCGGTAGAAGGGTTAACTTTTCTACAGGCAGCACCTAACTTAGGGCTGACTTCCTTCCGTTGCGATCGCCAGCTGCACCCCCGGCAGCGATCGCAGCCGATCCATCACCGCAACCACCCTGCCGTGGCTGACCGATTGGTCCGCGCGAATCACCACCAGCCCGCCATCTGTCAAAGTTCCCAGCGTTTGAATGGCTTCTACAAGCTGGTCATCCGCCACTGCCTTCTCCCCTACAAAGATCTCACCCGCCGAGTTAAGCGTCACCACCACCTGCTGCTGGGCCTGCCCTTCAGCGGTTTCAGCCCCCGGTAGAGTTACGGGCAAGCCCTCGTTGCGGGTCAAAAACAGACTGGAGAGAATAAAGAATGCCAGCACCGCAAACACAACATCGATCATCGGCACGATGTTGATCTGCGGCGGTGTTTCAGGGTCTTCAGGAAGATGCATGGGGTATCGAGGGCAATAGCTACGTTTTTTTAGCCATGGTTAGCAGTTTTTCAGCGATCGCATCGGCTACCGGCATTATCGATAGCCGATTGCCCCGGCGCACCACCCACAGTTCGTCAGGGGTAAAGGCCTCCTTCAGCTGATCGAGGGTAATGCCCTCCTCAAAGGTTTCTACATAGCCTACTGTAACGGTATGCCAGCGAGGGTTATCTGCGGGCGATTTAGGATCGTAGTATTTGCTGGATTTGTCAAACTGCGTCGGATCTACCATATTGGTTTCGACAATTTCCATCAACCCCACAATCCCCGGCGGCTTGGTGTTGGAGTGGTAGAAAAAGGCTTTGTCGCCCAGGGCCATGCTGGTGAGAAAGTTGCGAGCCTGGTAGTTGCGAACCCCGTCCCAAATTTCAGTGCGATCGCGCTTCAGATCGTCAATGCTGTACACGTCGGGTTCAGATTTCATCAGCCAGTAGGCCATCGCCAATCACCTTCTCCAACAACGCAATCTGCTCTTCTTCAACCGCTGTAAGCGTAGCCCGCCGCCCACCGCCAGAGATAGCCTCTAGCCGCAGACAAATGGCCGATGGGGGGGGCTCCAACATGCGCTCCGACCATTCGATCGCAAGCAGGCCAGGCGCAGTTTCCGCGCCACCCCAATAGTTCTCCAGCTCTAAAGAGCTTACCTGCTCCGGCTCTAATCGGTACAAATCCACATGGTAAAGAGGAATCCGCCCCTCTAGATACTCGTTAATTAGGGTGAATGTTGGGCTGCTGATCGGTTCAGCGATGCCTAAACACGCCCCTATCCCCTGCACCAGGGTTGTCTTGCCGCTGCCCAAATCCCCCGACAGCAGCAGCACAGTGCCCGGCGGGCAAAGCTGCCCTAGACGTCGGCCCAACCGCTGAGTTGTCGCCGCATCGGGCAAATCTACCCCAAATTCTGCCACGCTGCTTGCCAAGGCATCCTCGCCCAAAATCTCCTTACCTAAAACGTTAGATAACACACCGCCAGCGCCACCACACCGATAAACATAAGAGAAATGGGCTTACGTTGTCTATTAGCTACAGACCAATGTCAAGCCCTGGCCAAAGTCCATGCTGAGATTAGTCTAAGCTAAGCTGGTCATCTCTTGGCCAACGCGGCATCTCGTATCTTCATACTCGCACGCCAGCTGTAGGGCCAACACATTAGTAAAAAAGAACACAGCCAGCCTTTAGTAGCTCTGGTAACTACTGTCTTCCACACACCCTTGTCCTACTAAAACGACTGCCGCAAATACAAGTTAAACAGGGTACCTTTAGGACTGTTGTCGTTGCGGACGACGACCCCACCATAGCCAACCGTCAGTAGCCCGCCCTCCCACAGAGATCCTCCTAACGTGCCCCCTACCCCCAGCCAAGACTGAGCATTGTTGTTGCCGACGCCATCGCTGGAAGTGGCCCCACCACCGATATAGTAGGCACCAAGAGCGGCAAAATAGCGTGGCCCCAAATCCGTGGAGAGCTGACTTTCCAATCTGAATATTGGAGCCTGAGAAGTGACGTTAGGCCTGAAATTAAAACTAGAGAACGAAGGCGAATTGTTGTTGGTGAAAACATCCACCGAGGGGATAATTTCAAGCAGGGTGCGGTTGCCAGGTGCCCAGTTTGGCCCTAGGTTGATTGTCGTGGGTAGCCCGGCGCGAAACGCAAACCGGTTAGACCCAATATTGACAATCTGATCGGTTCGATAGTCACCGGTGGGCAGCGTCGCGGTCAGCAGACCTTTCATCACTACACTGGGGTTTTCTTCAGAAAAGTAATACTGCACATACTCTGGAATATCGACCGCAGGCGCGCCAAGAATACCGACCCGCAGCTCAATCTGAGAATCAGCTAGCCCAGTGTTGCTCCGAGAAGTACTTACACCCCCTGCACTCGCCTCAACCTCTGCGATAACCACAGGCTGAGTCAAGACGACCTGAGCCGACGTGCCACCGATGGCAAAATTGCGAATATAAGTGAAGACAAAAGCATCGGTATCGACATCGATATTCAGATCTGAAAAAACAATGTCAGTGTCAAATGAGGTATTCGTTTGAAAATTCTTAACTTGGAAAACAATAGCATTGGTATTGTTTGGGGCCGGTAAGAACTGGCGAGGCCCATAGGCTTGAGCTTGGACGGGTTCGGCACCCACCAAGGCAGCCGCTAAGCAGGAAACCCCGGCGAATAGGGATCTGGCTTTCTGACCAATATCTAATCTCATGTCTTCGTCTCACCCCAATGAAAGACAGGCAGCTAGGGCTTAGAAAGCAAATCCATCCCAACTATTCCTGCACGAGATTACACCCCCTATAATCCCTCGTATAGAGGGTGTACTATGAAGCACAGTGAACCTATATATTCTTGCTGGCTCAGCTACGAACCCTGAAAAGCGAAAATAGTTTTCCAATCGTCTTTCATGCTGACTACCGTCCAACCGTTCTCAGCCGCAGCCTCTAAAGAGGCATTGTCGGGCTCAGTGTAGGCAAACTCCCGCTCAGCGTCGTCGTGGTTGATCATCAACTGCATGGAGGGCTGCTGCTGTTGGGAGTAGGTCAGATGAGCAATATCGCCTCCAGAGCGCACATTGCCTGCCGAAAAGATCGGAGGCTTGCCAATGTGGAGGTTAATACCAATCGGCTTACCCTCTTTGTTGGCGACCAGGGTAATTTCTGGCAAGCGCCAAATGACCATTTTGCCGTCATGCTCTCGCCAATCTTTTTGAATGCGAGTACCAATTACCTGCTGGGGGGGAATGCCATAGTATGACTCGCTGATCTGACGCATAAAATCGATGCCGCCCCCGGAACAAATCCAAGTCTGAAAACCGTTGTCTTGCAGATAGCCGAGCAGTTCGACCATGGGCAAATAGGTGACTTCGCTCAAGGGAACGTTGAAGGGAGGATAGACAGCCGTTTGGAAAAACTGCTGCAGTTCTGCTTCGTACTCAGCCTGGGTCCGATTGGCATAGATGTTTGCCAACAGATCTGCTAGTACATCTTCTTCTGCGGTTAGGTAGTCAAAATCTGGGTCTAATAGCGATTTGTAGGGTTCTTGCGATCGCAGAGCCGGGTCAGCCGCCACTATGGCCTCGGTTCCAGCGATTGTAAACAGCAGTTGAACGTAGGGCTGCTCAGCCCAGAGCGTGCCGTCGTTGTCAAAGGTGGCAATGCGATCCTCTGGGGCTACAAAATCGGGGCTATCGGGGTCGGTAACCCGAGCGACAAACTCGATGATGCCTTGCTTGACCTCGCCATCGTTCCAGTTGGGCAATGGATCGCTGGCAACAGCAGTGGCTGAGCCCAGAAGACCATTAGCCCAAATTAAAACCATAGCCAGGGTTGCAGCTATGGCCAGGTATATTAGCTTTTTCATCCTCAACACCTAACAAGTCCGCATAAAAACCTGGGTTGTTACGACAGTCAACTAGGTAGCAGCCCTAAATCTGAAGACAAGGTCAACGACCATGTAAACCTAGGACATTTTTGGGATCGTTTGGGACTAGTAAAAACGCCCAATCCATCGTCAGTACTTTAGGGGAAAAGCAAAGCGACGTCAATCTTTACCTATCAGCTAAGGCGGTCAGCTAAGGCGATCTTTGTGTATCACTCCATTTTTCATAATCACCAAAAAGTTATCGGCCGGATTCTCAATCAGCTGAATATTGTCTAACGGATTGCCATTCACTAGCAGTAAGTCGGCCAGGGCACCCTCTTCGACAACCCCCAACTTACCGGGGTAGGGGTTGCGGGGGCCAGACAGCGCCAGCAGTTCAGCATTCGTGCTAGTGGCCATTTTCAGCACCTCCGCCGGGGTGTACCACCGCACCATCTTGGCCAATTTTGCTCCCTGACGGGCCGCCCCCTGGGCGCTGTAGAGATTGTCGGTGCCCCAGGCCGTCTTAATGTTGTACTTTTTAGCCAGGTTGTAGGCATTGTCTGTACCGGCGGACACCAGCAGTTGTCTTGCCCGATTAGCTGACCCCTCCGGGTAAGGGTTGCGATCTTCATCGTCGAGAAAAGGCTGCATACTCAGCCAGGCTCCCTTCTCGGCTATCATCCGAGCGGTTTCCTCACTCATCAACTGTCCATGCTCAATGCTCTTCACCCCCGCCCGCAGCGCCGTTTGAATGGCCTTGTCGGTATAGGCATGGACGGCTACGTAGGTGTTCCAGTTGTCCGCCGCATCCACCGCCGCTTTAAACTCGGCTTCGGTATATTCGCTGACGTCGATCGGGTCGTGGTCTGAGGCCACCCCACCCCCCGCTGCCAGTTTGATCTGGCTGGCCCCCCGCATCAGCTGCTCGCGGGTGCGGCGCAGCACCTCAGGTACGCCATCAGCGATCGCACTCACCCCAATCTCTTCCGCCGGACTCAATGGCGACATCGGCGTCCTGGGCAGATCCTCATTCGCATCCCGAAAATCGCCGTGGCCACTGGTCTGAGAAATCATCGCCCCCGAGGGCCAGATGCGCGGTCCCACCACATCGCCTCGATCAATAGATCGCTTCAGGGCAAACACCGGCCCAGCCACATCGCGGACGCTGGTGAACCCCCGCATCAGCATCGCCGTCGCATTTTCCTCTGCCTTGCGAAACAGCAGCTCCGGTGATTCTACCCCTGCCACCAAGTCCTCAACGGTGCTGGTCTCCATAAACAGGTGGGTGTGGGCATCGATCAACCCCGGCATCAGCACCCGCCCCTCGCCATTGATCCGGGTTAAATCGCTGCCTGCGGGAATCGGAAACGGTCGGGTATCAATGGTTTGAATCTGGTTGCCCACCACCAGCACGTTGGACGGAGCCGACAGTTGTTCAGCCATGCCGTCAAATATCCGCACGTTCTCAAATAAGACAGCCGTGGGTTCTGATGCTGGGCTTGCTGGGCTCTGGGCAACGCCCACCGGAGCCATGAAACCGATCAGCCCCAGCAGCAAAACGCCTAGAGCCAAACTGATGTAGCGCGATCGCATAGACATAGCGGCAGTTCGATTGATTTAAAGGTTCGGGCTCTCAGCCCTGGGAAGAATCAAGCCAGGGGCGTAAAGAAGCATCCCTATCCAGAACGCCATTGCAGAGTACCAGCAGTCTTCTGCCTGAGCAACTAGAATTAACTTGTGTAAATAACTCTGCCCTAGGGAGCCACCCCAAACCATCTTTGATAAATCTGAGCATAGGTGTCGTCTTCTCGCAGGGCCAAAATGGCCAGATTGACTGGGGTGCGGTAAGCGCTGCCCTCGGGCATTGCGATCGCATAAAATTTTTCCAAAAATGGCGTACCCACTACCTCAAATCGGACCTTGGGCTCAAAGGCCGCAAAGTGCAGCAAGATCGGTCGTGGGGCGATGATTGCCTCCACCTGCTGATCCGCCAGTGCCTGGTAGGCTAGCTCTGGCTGGTCAAACTTAGTCACTCGGCGAAGGTTGCGCCCCTCCACATACTCCATCACCGTATCATCGGCCACCAGGGCCACGGGGCGATTTTGCAGATCCTCCAATCCATGAATACTGCCCCGTAGTTCTTGCAGCGTCATCTCAGCAGTGAGCCCCGCCGTGAAATAGGTTAGGTAAACAATCCCCACAAATACCCAAAATAGCGCCACCACCCTGCCCAATGGGGCATCGGGCATTTCTTCCGCCTGACCCACCAGCGTCAGTACCGTCCACCACAGCGCCTCCAAAATCCCTGGGAAATAGGCGGTGTGCTCAATCACACTGTTCTGGCTTTTGCGCTCAAAGTACCAGACCACGTGGGCTGGTATCAGCATGAGCAACGCTACCACCGTCGACAACCGCAGCAGACTGGGGCTGGCAATGCGCTGTAAGATCTCACGCTCAGCTGAGC
Organism: filamentous cyanobacterium CCP3; assembly: GCA_003022385.1. Lineage (GTDB taxonomy): Bacteria > Cyanobacteriota > Cyanobacteriia > Phormidesmidales > Phormidesmidaceae > Nodosilinea. Next base: position 18,942 of record PYGV01000068.1, read on the forward strand.
GACTCTGCTGGGCTGGCTCCGGCACCATAATTTGCAGCCCCGCCGCCAAAATCGGGTGAGAAAAGTCAAACTCCCGCTCGTACTGGCTGGTAATAGGTATAACCGCCATCGCTAAATCAGCTTCGCCCGCCCGCAGCGCCGCCAGCATCTCGTGTACTTGCCCGTAAGGCTTGATGGTGAGCGGCCTGGGCTGAGTTTGGCCCTGGTGAATGCGCTCTACCACCGCCCGACCAATATCCACGCTAAAACCCACCAGTTGACCATCTTGCTCAAAGGCGTCTGGGCGCATCAGGTGCGTAGCAATGCGCAGGGGAACAGGGTCGGCGACGTCCCCAGGGAAAATTCCAGGCAGATCTTGCCCAGGATTTTGAGGATGAGCTGGGGCGATCGCTAGCACGACTACGCCAACGACCGCTGCCCCCCCCAACGCCAAAGATATCAACCCAGACCTCAATCTGAACCTGCCCCAACGCTGCCGCTTTAGTCGATGGGTAAAGCGCCTAAACTTAATCAGCTGACACTTCACAACTGACTCAGACAACCGATTGAGAGGATTCTGCATCGTCAATAGACCACAAGTGGCACGCTATTAGAGGGTTAGCCCACCATTATGCACATCCTAGAACAGGAGTTAACTTAAACTTAACTTTAGTAGGAAGTTCCCAGGCAGATTGTGGCTCTCAGTCACCCATCGCTATCGTCGGCTTCAACCATAATGGTCCAAAGCAAAGACTACTCTTCATCAGCATCGTCAGATCGGGCATCGCCGCCCAAGCTCGGCAGGGAATCGGGGTGTGCTTTTTTGCTTTTATAGCTGCGCACGTAGAGAATCAGTCCAATAGAGGCGATTACCAGACTAATACCCAGCCCAAGATTCAAAATATCAGCAGTATCGGTCAGTTCTAGCAGACTACTAGCAAAGTTAATCACCAGTATCACCATCACCACGCTGACCAGAATAACCTTAAGATCCTCAAATCCTTCCAGTACAAGCCCGCGAGGTAGCGATAGAGATGAATCAATAAACAAGTAGTAAAGCCCGAGCGCAGTAATATACAGCACCACCCCTAAAAACAGGAGATCCAGAGCCTCGATGGCATTTAGGGCAACCTTTTTTGAGGCTTCAGTCGTAAATTCTGCCACCCAAAACATGTCGCCAACATTTCTAAGCGTAACGATGGCACCAAAGATCAAAATAGCAGCTGAACCAAGCAAAGCTGACCCCACTGCCAAAAAAATTAGATAACGAGTAATCAACAACAAGCGTCCCATAGGCTCTCTCTGACACAACGGCGCGACAGACTCGGAGCCGGAAAAAACCAGCCAGGAGGCGATCGTCCAGCCCAAAGCCGCTCCAACTATGGCACAATCTGAGGCCATAGGAGAATGGAGCAGGCCACGAGGTAACTATCGATATGCCAAAAGCCCTACTCTCAGATAGAGAGTAGGGCTTTTGAAAAAGAACCTGGCATCGAGCTATTTTGACGAGGGGCAACCCCCTCACTATCTTCGCCGCAGCTGCGTTTCACGTCTGAGTT
>PYGV01000334.1 GCA_003022385.1 filamentous cyanobacterium CCP3
CGCATCCACCGCCTCTACTCCAGCGGCCTCATAGGCTTCTGGATCCTCAACGACTTCATTTTTTGCCTTTTGCCTTTTGCCTTTTGAACCACTCCCGCTACCCCCTACCCCATCACTTCCTATCGGCCCCAACCGCTGCCATCGCAGCTTCACCTGCTGCCCCGACTCCTCGGCACATACATACAGCACCCGCTGCCGCGCCGCCAGCTGGTTGGCTACCTGCAAGAGCAGGGTTGACTTACCAATCCCAGGATCACCCCCCAGCAGCACCAGCGAACCCGGCACAATGCCGCCCCCCAATACCCGATCGAGCTCGCCGTAGCCCGAGGGCAGTCGCGCTTGAGGATGATCCTGAATCTGGTTTAGCGTCATCGCTAGGCGCGGCTGACTGGACTTAGTCGCTATTGCCCCACCCCGGCTGCGTCCCAAGGCCGAAGCCCTGACCGCAGTTTCCTTAGCGGGCTGAGCCTGCTCTACCAAGGAGTTCCAGCTGTTACAGACCGGGCAGCGCCCAAAGTACTGGGGCGACTCGGCCCCGCATTCATTGCAAACAAAAATTGAGCGCGATTTCGCCATGACTACCCTTGATCTATAAAATCGGTTAAGACTGGCCTAAGCCTCAATGAACACCTCTGGCCCGCAATAAACCTTAAAAAAGCCTGAAGCACAGGTGTTCCTGGTCTTCAGCATGAATCAATACACATAGAATAAACAAATGTTTCAGGCTCTGCCCGGCAGCGTTTTTGCGCGTTTTGCCAGTGCTGTATCTGGCTACACCGTGCGATCGGCTAATTAGCTTTCAAAAGTTAATTATTAAACGTTGCGATTATTTATAGAATATGACGTTACGTAGGGAGCTTTGAAAGCCTTGGAAAACAACAAAGAAAAAATTCTCGTGGTCGACGATGAAGCCAGCATTCGGCGCATCCTCGAAACTCGCCTGTCGATGATTGGCTACGACGTTGTCACCGCGGCCGATGGCGAAGAAGCCCTAGAAACCTTTCGCAATGCCGCTCCTGACCTGGTAGTGCTCGATGTGATGATGCCCAAACTCGATGGCTATGGCGTCTGCCAGGAGCTGCGCAAAGAGTCTGATATTCCTATCATTATGCTCACGGCCCTGGGCGATGTAGCCGATCGCATTACCGGCCTGGAGCTGGGGGCCGATGACTACGTAGTCAAGCCCTTCTCGCCCAAAGAACTGGAAGCCCGCATTCGCTCGGTGCTGCGCCGGGTCGATAAGACCGGTATGACCGGCATCCCCAGTTCCGGCGTCATCTCCGTCAACACCATTCGCATTGATACCAACAAGCGCCAGGTGTACAAAGGTGACGAGCGCATTCGCCTGACCGGCATGGAGTTTAGTCTGCTAGAGCTACTGGTTAGTCGCTCTGGTGAGCCCTTCTCTCGCTCTGAAATTTTGCAGGAAGTGTGGGGTTACACCCCCGAGCGCCACGTCGATACCCGCGTGGTCGATGTCCATATCTCGCGCCTGCGGGCCAAGCTCGAAGACGACCCCAGTAACCCCGAACTCATTCTCACGGCCCGAGGTACCGGTTACCTGTTTCAGCGGATAGTGGAACCAGGCGAAGAATAGTCGGCAGGGTAGTCTGCTAGAATTTGCTCAGGTTTTTAACAGATTTAGCAGATGGGTTTTAACCGGGCACGCATTGCCATTGACGCGATGGGGGGCGACTTTGCCCCTGGCGAAATTGTCGCAGGGGCCATTCGCGCCAAGGCCGAGCTAGACGTCGATGTGGCCTTGGTTGGCGATATCGATCAAATTAAAGCTTCAACGGCCAACGTCGATCAGCTTCAGGGTATTGAGCTGGTGCCCGCCGAAGGCAGTATTGAAATGCACGAAGAGCCCCTCAGCGCTCTGCGTCGCAAGCCCCAGGCCTCCATCAACGTGGCAATGGATTTGGTCAAGCGCAACGAGGCCGACGCCGTTGTATCCGCAGGCCACTCAGGGGCGGCGATGGCGGCTGCCCTGCTGCGTCTGGGGCGGCTCAAGGGTATTGACCGACCGGCGATCGGGGCGGTGTTCCCCACCGTGGTGGCGGGCAAGTCGGTGCTGATTCTCGATGTGGGGGCCAACGTAGACTGTCGGCCCAGGTATCTAGAGCAGTTCGCCATGATGGGCACGATTTACTCCCGCTATGTGCTGGGGGTCGATCAGCCTCAGGTTGGTCTGATTAACATTGGGGAAGAACCCAGTAAGGGGGATGACCTCGCCCTCAGCGCCCACAAACTTTTATCCGAAAACCCTAATATTCCGTTTGCGGGTAACGCGGAGGGGCGCGATATTCTCTCCGGTCAGTTTGATGTGGTGGTCTGCGACGGCTTTGTGGGCAACGTGCTGCTCAAGTTTGCCGAGGCGGTGGGTGAGTCAGTGCTGCAAATCTTGCGCGAAGAACTGCCCCAGGGCCTTCGCGGCAAGATTGGGGCCTCCATTCTCAAGCCCAACCTGCGCCGCATCAAGCAGCGGGTAGACCATGCTGAACACGGCGGCGGTTTGCTGCTGGGGGTCGCTGGGGTGACGGTGATTAGCCACGGCAGCTCTCAAGCACCGTCGGTCTTCAATGCCATTCGCCTGGCTAAAGAAGCGGTTGACAACCGCGTTCAAGACCGCATTCAAGCCCAGTACCAGCGGGTAGCCATGCCCGCAGCAGACGGAGAATAACCTGTGGAACAGTTTATGCCCGGTGTGTCACTGGTGGGCAGTGGTTCGGCCTGTCTAACCGTACAGCTTACCAACGACGATCTCAGCCAGCGCGTTGATACCTCCGACGAATGGATTGCGGCTCGCACCGGTATTCGTCAGCGCCACTTAGCTGCGGCTACGGATTCCCTCTCCTCCCTTGCGACTGAAGCCGCTCGAAATGCTCTGGCTATGGCCGATCTAAGCGCCAACGAGGTGGATTTAATCTTACTGGCGACTTCGACGCCTGATGACTTGTTCGGTTCCGCTTGCCACGTACAGGCCGCGTTGGGAGCTACCCGAGCTGTAGCCTTTGACCTCACGGCCGCCTGCTCTGGGTTTGTGTTTGCCCTGGTCACAGCGGCGCAGTACATTCGCACCGGGGTGTTCAAGAATGTAGTGGTGATCGGAGCCGATGTGCTCTCGCGCTGGACTGACTGGGACGATCGCACCACCTGCGTTCTCTTTGGCGATGGGGCCGGGGCTGTAGTGCTGCAGGCCAGTGAGCGCGATCGCCTGCTGGGCTTTGAGCTGTGTAGCGACGGCTCTCTCAACCACTGTCTAAATTTGTCCTACCAGCCTGAGCCCGCTCCGCTGGTAGGAGATATGACCGTTCAGATAGGTACCTTTTCGCCCATCGCCATGAACGGGCGCGAGGTTTATAAGTTCGCCGTTAGCCGCGTTCCCGAAGTCATTGAAAAAGCCCTCTTTCGAGCCAGTCTGACCACTGCCGATATCGACTGGATGGTGCTGCACCAGGCCAATCAGCGCATTCTTGACGCCGTAGCCGATCGCCTCAATGTACCTGCCGACCGCGTAGTCAGCAATATGGCTCGCCACGGCAATACCTCTGCTGCTTCCATTCCCCTTGCCCTCGATGAGGCTGTGCGAGCGGGCAAGATTCAGGCTGGCGATGTCATCGCCACCGCTGGCTTTGGGGCCGGCCTCACCTGGGGATCTGCGATTATTCACTGGAACTAACCAGCACCTGTTTCAGGCGAACATTTTGTGAGACAGTATTGCTTTGCAGAGTAAGTAAGGTGCTGGCATGGCGAACGCAGCGTGGGTGTTTCCTGGGCAGGGTTCTCAGGCGGTTGGCATGGGTACAGACTTAGCGACAGTTCCCCTGGCTCAGGAGCGCTTTACCCAGGCTGAGTCGGTGCTGGGTTGGTCGGTACTCGACATTGTTCAAGATGCTGACGATAAGGTCTCCAGCACGCTCTATACCCAACCCTGTCTGTATGTTATCGAAAGCATTCTGGTTGATCTGCTTAAAGCTGAGGGGCATCAACCCGCTGTGGTGGCAGGCCACAGCTTGGGTGAATACGTAGCCCTCTATGCTGCCGGAGTTTTTGACTTCGCTACCGGGCTGATCCTGGTGCAGCGCCGGGCCGAGCTGATGGCCCAGGCCTCTGACGGCATGATGGCAGCCCTGCTGGGCTTTAATGCCGACGAACTGGCCGCTAAAATTGAGGCGACACCTGGGGTCGTACTAGCTAACGACAACAACCCTAGCCAGGTGGTGATTTCGGGAACGCCTGAGGCCGTCACCGCCGTTATGGAAGGCGTAAAGGCCAAACGCGCTGTGAAGCTGAATGTCAGCGGAGCCTTCCACTCGCCGCTGATGATCGACGCTGCCGCTACCTTTCAACAGATGCTAGAACCAACACCCTTCGCATCGGCGCAGGTGCCGGTCCTTTCAAACGTTGATCCTACCCCCGCTACCGATGGAGCGGTGCTGAAACAGCGCCTAGTGCAGCAGATGACAGGCTCAGTGCGCTGGCGCGAGATTACGCTGGCGCTGCCCGAATTGGGCGTTGACATGGTGGTAGAAGTGGGGCCAGGCAACGTGCTCACCGGGTTGACTAAGCGCACCTGCAAAGAACTAGCGCTGGTAAATGTGGGCAATTTGGAGCAGGTAAACGGTTTGACGAATTGAGGGAAGCTCTGACGCCACAACCCTGGCACAAGCCAAAATCGCAAATCCAAACTCCAAAATCACGCTGATGAGCCGCGATCGCGAACCGCCCGTCAATTTACTGTGGTACCACCTGTTCAAATGGTCGGTGGTGAGCCCCATGCTGGGCCTGTATTTTCGGGGTCGGGTCTACGGTGCTGACCAGGTACCCAAAGCTGGTCCGCTGATTGTAGTAGCCAATCACGCTAGCGACTTCGACCCGCCGCTGCTCTCCGCCGCTGTGCGCCGCCCCGTCTCCTATATGGCCAAAGAAGAGCTGTTTAAGGTGCCTGTGTTAAACCAGGCCATTCGTCTCTACGGTGCCTACCCAGTTAAACGGGGCAGTGCCGATCGCAGCGCCATTCGTGAAGCCCTTAAGCAGCTGGAGCAGGGTTGGGCTGTGGGCATTTTTCTTCAGGGCACCCGCACGCCCGATGGTCGCGTTTCAGAGCCCAAAATCGGGGCGGCGCTAATTGCCGCCAAAGCCCAGGCACCGCTGCTGCCCGTCAGCCTTTGGGGAACGCAGCGCATTTTCAAGAAAGGAGCCGCTATCCCCCGTCCCGTTCCCCTCACC
>PYGV01000335.1 GCA_003022385.1 filamentous cyanobacterium CCP3
ATGGCGAGCCCGGTGCGATCGTCCGATCAAAGGCGCTCATAGCTTTAATTCCTGAATAATGGTGTCTAGATGGGGCGCAAACGCTTCTACCGCCGCCTGATCGGAGAATGACCCGGTGGGGTCGCCGCTGATGACCCCGGTAGCAAACACGTACACCTGGTCGCCATCGGTGGCCACATAGCCAATCCCCCGGTCAAACAGCGCCCCGTTGGGGTGGGTGACGGTATAGCCGTAGCGCAGCCCCGGCAGCGAACCGACAGCGATCGCCCGCGGTGACTCGCCCGTAAAAGTGAGGTTTGAGTCGGCGGTCTTGCGATCGCGCTCAATCGTCCCATAGTGGTCGGCCACCCAGGCCTGCAAAAACTGCCGCTGAGATTCCTCCGTGACCGGGGCACCACCCTGGAGATTGGCCTCGCCGATGGGATAGCTAAACCGTTCTACGGTGCCAATTAGCTCCCCATTGGCCTCGACACAGAGCAGCACGTCATTCACGCAGGGCTCAACCTGCCAGCCCTCCGGGGCAGAAACCGGCCCCAATACATCGGCCCAGCCCGTCGCCGAGGCGGCCCGTTCGGTGACGACGGCCCCAGCTTCTGGCGTTGACTCGGGTTGGGGTGCCGTCGGCGGCACCCCAGTACAGGCAATCAAGACATTCGAGACTAAAACTAGACCAGCCAGGGCTGGACGTCGCAGCAAGATACTCATGGTGTTTGAGGGAGAGAAAAGCTCTAGACCCCGCTACCGCTGCCTGATACGGGCGGGGCGAGGCCCAGAAGCCTGGAGAATAAAGGGGTGCCTTCTAGCCTGAGACGACAGTCTGAAATGGATGAAGGCAACACCATCACGGTACTTCAGTCGAACTCAGCGCCATTCCGCACGGTGTGACAGAATTTTGCTGCGCCTGTTTCCATCATCTCTGCGACCTGAAGGGCGTTGAGAACGGTTACCAGAACTGAAACCTCCAGAACCCACCAGAGTAGATTGATGACAGATACCGAACGACTGAGGACGGTTTTGAGGCTGACAAAATAGCTACACCTGTAGGGACGTTCGCATCAAGGACAGCCTGAGCGCGCCGACCGATCGGTAAACTCTTTAGGATAAGTAAAGACTCTATCTGTCGCTGGGAGCTGAATCCTTTCGTGCAACTTGCTCATCGTCCAACCGAGGGTTGGGCCGACCATTCTTCACCGGGCTCCATTGTGCTAGACACCCGCGATCTTTCCAAAGTATACGGGCGGGGCAAACAGCGGTTTGAAGCGGTGCAACAGGTCTCGCTCACCCTGCACCAGGGCGAGGTACTGGCCTTTTTAGGCCCCAACGGAGCCGGCAAAACCACCACCATCAAGATGATTGCGGGCCTGGTGCGCCCGACCCAGGGGCAGGTTACTGTAGCCGGAGAAGACCCCCACCGCCAGCCCCGCGCCCTGCGCCACATTGGGGCCGTGCTGGAGGGCAACCGCAATTTGTACTGGCGACTAACGCCGGAAGAAAACCTGGAATATTTCGGCGTTCTGCGGCAGGTGCCCCGCAAGCTGGCCCACCGCCGAGGGCTAGAACTGCTGGCCCGCTTTGGGCTAGAGGACAAGCGCCAGACCCCGGTGCAAAAGCTTTCGCGCGGCATGCAGCAAAAGGTGGCGATCGCCGTTGCCCTGATCCACAATCCCAGGCTGCTGCTGCTGGATGAACCCACCCTGGGGCTAGATGTAGAGGCCAGCGCCATGGTCAAAGCCCTGGTGCGCCAGATTGCCCAGGAAGGCCGCGCCGTGCTGTTGACCACCCACCAACTCGACGTGGCCGAAGAACTCTCCGACCGGGTGGCGATCATTCGCCGGGGCCGCATCATCGCCGAGCAATCGACCGAAGCCCTGCTGAGGGAATTTTCGAGTTCGACCTATCACCTGGAGGTGGAAGACGATCTATCGCCCCAGCAGATCCAAACTGTGACCCAGCTGGGGGCGACAGTTGAGGGCAGGCAAATTACCTATGCTGGCCCTCCAGAACATCTCTACGCGCTGCTGGGGGCGCTGAACCCACTGCCGCTGGTGTCGGTACAGCGCGATCGCGCCGACCTGACCCAGGTATTTCTCAAACTGGTCAATGACCACCCCGATACGTCCCTATGATCGATTTGCTGCACGCCGAACTCAAGCGCACCTGGATTCAGTTCATTCGCTACCCCACGGAAGTGATCTCTGGAGTCGTCATCATTCTGGCCGTCTTTTATGGGCTGTTTGCCAGTGCCCAGTACATGGCTGGGCCAGGGTTTGCCTTTGGCGATCGCCTCGATGCCGTGGTGCTCGGCTACGCCCTGTGGACCCTGATTATTTCGGTCAACAACGATATTGCCATTAACCTCCAAATCGAAGCCGAAACCGGCACCCTGGAGCAGGTTTTTCTCTCCCCCTTTGGCGCACCCCGCGTCTTTTTGGCCCGAGCCTTTGCCAGCCTGGCCCTGCGGTTGCTCATTTTGATAGTGGTGCTGCTGCTCCTGATGGGAATCTCCGGCAGTCGCCTGGCCTTTCCGCCCATTTTGCTGCTGCCGCTGGTGTCGCTGCTGCTGGCGGGCTACGGTTTGGCCTTTTTAATGGGGGCGGCGGCGCTGGTGTTTAAGCGGGTGCAGCAGGTTTTGGGAATTTTTCAGTTTCTGCTGCTGTTTCTGCTGGCCGCCCCCCTAGAAGAATCCACCGGCCCGATGCAGATTCTGCGGTTTCTGCTGCCCATGCTGCCCAGCACCGGCCTGCTGCGCTACCTGATGGCCCGAGGCCTGGAGCTAGACTGGCTGACCTACGCTCTGGCCCTGCTCAACGGCATGGTCTATTTTGCCCTGGGGCTGCTGGTGTTCCGCTGGGCCGAAGCCACCGCCAAGCAGCGGGGCTCCCTGAGCGGGTATTGATAAGCGCTAGGGGCTGAGCGGGCGAATGGGGCCGTTATAGAGCACGTCAAACGTCCGGTTGGGGTTGATCAGCACCTCCGTTTCATAGGAATAGATAGGGTTGCCGCTGGCATCGCGATCTTCGGGGCGAAAGCCTTTGAAGGTAAACAGCAGGGACCCATCCTCATTGATTACCAGGGGGGCCTGCGCCGTGGGGCCGTGCATGGCGGGCTCGGCCATATAGTTCCCCAGCCCCCCGTTGGCGGTCTCGGCGGCACCGCGGGCCACGTTTCTACCCCACAGCACAAAGATGGGGTTGATGCTGGCCTCGGTTTGGGGACTGGCAGGGTCGGCGGGGGGTTGAGCCGGGGCACTGGTCGAGGAGAGGCCAACGACACCCAGGGCGAGGGCTAAAGCTAACCAGTATTGCATTGCAAATTTGATTAAAGAACAGGTCGATATCTCATACGATTTCTTAAGTGGCCACTACATCCCTGGAGCAGGGGCTGGGGTAGTCAACCTCTAGAAAATAGTATGACGGCAGAGACAATTGCCGGGCACCCTCATCCAACTATAGCGATTTTGGGCGAAGAGCAAATAGGGAGTAGGCCAGCGCTCTCGGCAAAAACGTCACCAGGGTTGCCCCACCGAAACTTCTGGATGAAGCGGTTCTCTCGCTAGCCCCGAGGGGTTGGAGCTGCTAGAGGCCGTTAGGACAGTTTGTTATGCTAGTGCCAGCAATGGCGGCTAAAGATGATCCACTCATTCCGCAATCAGGGAAGCGAGGAAATCTTTAACGGCAAAGCTTCTAAGGTAGCGAGGGCTATTTGCCCGCAAGAGCTTTGGAAGCGGGCGACCCGCAAGCTAGACCAGATTGACTCGGCGGCAAGTGTTGATGACCTGAGGGTGCCTCCTGGGAATCGGCTGGAATTGCTGAAGGGCGAGCGCGCTGGGCAGTACAGCATTCGTATCAATGACCAGTACCGCATCTGCTTTGGCTGGACAGACCAGGGAGTAACAGAGGTTGAGATTGTTGATTATCACTAGGTTTGGTTAGCCGATGAGAGTTCCAACCCACCGACCACCGACTCACCCCGGCGAAATGCTGCTGGAGGAATTTTTGATCCCTATGGGGCTATCTGCCCAGTCGTTGGCAACTTCAATCAATATGCCAACTGCCAAGGTTGAGGCGGTGATCAGCGGGCAGCAGGGGCTAACGCCGGGGCTAGCGCTGCGGTTGGCTAAGTTTTTTGCCATGTCGGCCGATTTTTGGCTAACGCTACAGCTCCGGTGGGATCTCTACCAGGCCCAGCAAGAAGAAGCCGAAGCCCTGGCGCAGATTCATCCATACAAAGCAGCTTCTTGATAGGTGGGAGCTAGAAAGCGGGTTTCTGGGCCAATGGCGAAGGGTTAGGACAAACCAAAGAAGCAACCCGGTTTTTGGAATCGCCGGATACCCTTGAACAAAGCTCTCTTTGTCGCCAACGCCTATGTCGTCTCAATCGCGCGGTTTTCTCGCTAGCCCGGAGGGGTTGGAGCTGCTGCAGGCGGTGAAGGCGGAGCGGGTGCTGTTCAGAAAGCATGACTAACCAAGCAGCCCTGCATCGAAAACGGATATGACCCGAATGTTGGGAACTCGGTACATTGGCTTGGTGGATTTTTCGGTTGTCAGTAAGTCTTCTGCCTCTAGGGCGATCGCGGCAGCAACGTGCAGAGCATCTATGGCGGCTAGGCCGTAGTTGCAGGCAAGTGTATGGGCCTGCTGAACTAGGCGGTCTGTATCAGTTACCCAGGTCGCTACTGCACTGAAGAAGGTTTCATAGAACTCGGTCTCGACCGTTTTTTGGTTGAAGATGGCCTTGGGCAACACCTCTAGCCTGACAAATGGGCTGGAAACGAAGATACGGGTGGAATCGGCCAAAAAGCTCAGGGCAGCCTCAGCGATTACATTTTCCCCACGCGCGGCGGCAATCAAAACGCCTGAGTCAACAAAGGTGCGCGTCATTAATCTGGTTCTATACTTCCACGGCGAGAAGTCAATTCTTGCTCAAGGGCGGCTTGGTTGAGCAGGGGTTCCCCACTGGCAACAATTTGGCTACGAAGATTGCGAAGGCGATCGCCCAGAGACGGTTGTACGGCAGCAGCGGGGACAACAGTGGCAGAGGGCCTTTTGGTGTGAAGAAATTGGATAAAGTCCAGCACGGTTTGCTGCTGCTCGGAAGGCAGCGATCGCCAACGCACCAGTAGGTCTTGCTCTTGGGTCATAGGTTGCTAATGCTTTGGGCCTCTATTGTAACCTTCGCATGCCAGAGACCCCAGGGTTCT
>PYGV01000336.1 GCA_003022385.1 filamentous cyanobacterium CCP3
TTAAAGCCCTAACCAACTATCATTGGTGGCCCGCATGAGCCTAATCATTTCGGGGGTGTGCTATCCGGATTTAGTATTAGAGCTAAGTTGGTTTACTAACCCCTGTCGGGCTTATGGTTTGGCTCTCACTCTTTAGGAACACATAATCTCTTCCCAAAAGAGGTAAATATCCTAGGGTGCAGAGCAGGTATCGTGATTGCCTAGGAATTTATGCCCTTTGAACGATGAGGTTAGCGTGAAGTTTACTTAGCGTGTCCACTAGTAGATAGAAGCTATGGATACTGCATCCAATGGCTTGCTATTTCTAGCATTTGTTAGGTAACTCATAGGTGATTTACGATGAAAGCGATTTTCGAATCTCTAAAGAAGGTACTGCACAGTATTCACTGGAAGCAGTTTGCAGTGGCTTGCTCCACAGTTATTATTCTGCTGACCGCCAACGGAGTTGATGCCAGACAAAATGCTAGCCAGCAAGCCCAGCGTAACAGTGAGATACCGCCAACTGAGGATGTTGGTCGGCCTCGCACCATGAACCAGTGGCAGGCCGAAAACGAAGCTTTAGAAGGGCAGCCCGGCAAGAAACTGAAGCGGATTGCTGAAGAATCTGCCGATGCGGTTAAGAATATGGCCGAGATTTATCCACAAAATGCGAAGACTCTGACGCCTGGGGTCGACAACGGCAGATTGCCGACCGACGATTAGTAAGTCGCTCTGAGCAAAAGCGACATGGCTTCGCTAAAGTTGCTTATACTTAGCGGAGCTTTTTGCTGGTATTTGTAGGAATTAACAAAGTATCTGCAAGATCAAATGAGTTTGCGATCGCAGTGAATAAGCTCAAAACCAGCCGCGATCGAGTACGTTGAAATGAGACAATGGCAATGGCACAAAATTTTAAGAAAGGGGACACAGTCTCCTGGAACACGCCCCAAGGCAAGACGATTGGCAAAGTCGTAAAAAAGCTAACCTCTCACACTGAAATCAAAGGTCATACCGTCGCTGCATCTGACGATGACCCTCAATACCTGGTAGAAAGCGATAAAACCGGCAGTCAAGCCGCCCACAAACCAAGCGCCCTGACAAAGGAAAGCTAGTTTAGATACTCTAACGGCTGAGCCACTGGCGAAATTGTTTTACCAAGCTGTTTTCGCCAGTAGTCGGCTGTAGCCGTAGAAATCGCTCGATGTCGCTAGCCGCTAGCGGCGGCAGGGCCAAGCTGGTCAGACTGACGATGTAGCCTTCACCTCGCAACGCATAAATCGTCAGGTTTTCGCCATCGAATCGCCAAAGTTCTGGAATGCGCAGCGCCGAGTAAATTGCCAGTCGATCGAGTGAGCTGCTGGTGATATCAATTTCTACGGCTAGGTCTGGAGGTGGGTACTGGGCTAAATTAATTTGCCCCACGCCGCGCACCTGAGCTTCGTGCTGAATGTAGTAGCACTGGTCGGGTTCTAGCCCTTTGGCAAGGTCTTCTCTATCGCACGTTCGCGACCCCAGGCTGCGAATTTCTAAACCCAGTTCTTCGGTTGCGGCTTCAATCAGTCGACCCAGCAGCTTTTTGTAGGTTTCGTGCGGGTCGAGCGGCATCCGAATCTCTAACGTGCCTAAATCGTAAGTTAGGCGCAGGGCAGGCTCTTGTTCAAAATCGCTCACAAGTGAGCGGTAGGTCTGCCAGCTAATGTTCTGTAAGATAACGCGATCGGGGCTTTGAATCAGGGTGGCAGTCATGGTGACGCCTGGGTTAAGAGATAGTGGCTGGAGTGAGTGGTGCTCACCCTACTCGATAGCTGCCTCTTATCATAACCACTTAGCCTTCTAACCAGTGACAGCAGGAAGCTGGCTAAGCAGATTGCGACTATGTAAAACCCCCAGGGTTCTTAGGTGAGTAGCCGTTAGGTTGGCATTCTCGCAGAAGAACTCTGGGGTTTGAGGTTTTGAGTGGTGTTTTAGCGCCCGGTGGAGCCTGGCAAAATGGGCTGTTCGACCGCCTGGCGGTAGATTTCTGTCTCCTCATTAAAGTCGATGGGCAGCACAGCCACCACGTTTTCGTGGGGGCGAGGGATGATCACCCAGGTTTCGAGAATGCCGCCAGGGGTGTTTTCGGCGGCTTCTACTCCAGCAGCCATAGCGGCCTTAACTTCGGAGACATCGCCGCGAATGTTGATGGCAAAGCGAGCACTACCAGCCCGAATATAGCCAATAAGCGTAACGCGTCCTGCTTTTACCATCGCATCTGCGGCGGCTAGCACCGGGGGAAACCCTCTGGTTTCGAGCGACCCGACGGCCTGTGGCATGGTTGTACTCCTGGGAAAGTTCTGTGGGTAAAAAATTCAACCTTCATTGTACGGGCCAGCGGTATCAACCTAGCCGTGTCGAATTATTAAAGACTGTGGGAGGGTTGTAATAGTGGAACTTATAGCCGGAATAACCTACACCCGGAAGGGTTCAGAGGCAGGAGTAAAGCCGATCGGCAAGATCGCGTCGATGTTGTCGGTGGGGTTGGGGATGATGACGTGGGTGGTGACTTCGGCCAGGTTGGGGCAGGCGTTGGCGGCAATTAACCCCGCATCTACGGCGCGTTTAACTTCAGCGACCAAGCCACGCACCACCACAAACTGCCGCCCGCTCTCGGAGCGATCTTGCACGGAGATAGTGACGTTGCCCGCTTTGACCATGGCATCGGCAGCGGCCAGCACCGCCGGAAAGGTTTGGGTTTCAATGACGCCGACTGCGATCGCCATAGGGGACTCCTTGAATACCAATTGACTTGAGCTGCTCTACGCATAGACTTGATCCCCCAATTCTTGCCGTAACCGATCCATTACGTATCCCCCTTAACAAGGGGGCAGGGGGAATCAAATCTCAATCATACCTTGATGCCGCTTGGTTCTCCGGCGGTGGCAATAATGCGATCGCAGCCTGAGTCTGGCTTGGCCCAGTCGCAGTGGCAGTCTTTGGGGTCACCCCAGCACAGGCTGAGGTAAAGTTCGTCGCGAGTAGCGGCGAGTTCGGCCCACTCGCTGGCGGCAATGCGTGCTTCTACCTGCTCCAAGGTGGTGGGCTGGGGCTGGTTTCCGGCCATCCACAGGCGCAGACCAGCGATCGACTCTCGCCAAAACGTCAGCATGGCGGGGCGAGCCGCCACCAGCGCCGCCTTGTCGGCGGGGATCGCTATTAGCTGGGGGTGCAGCTCGGGGACGCGCAGGCTGCGGCCAGCAAACTGGCAATTGTGCCACACCAGACCCGACACCCCGTGCTGGCGCTGATAGTCGTGGATCTGGGCGCGAAAGTCTTGAATCGCAAAGACTTTGCTGAGCTTGTCGGCCCCGATCGCCTTAGAAATAACTGGATTGTTGAGGCGATCGGCGGAGGATAGCACCACTCGCTCGCCCTTCCAGCTAGCGCGCAGTTCCTGATCGAGAAAGTCCAGGAGTTGTTCGGTGGTGTAACTCATGGACCTATCTTATCAAGCCCAGTCGGGGAGTTTTGTGCCGAGCTATAGTTTCCCAAGCCGTTCTGTCAAAAGAGCATAGATGCCCTCGGCATCGGCGGTTTCGATCACGGTGGCGTTGGCAGGATTGGTCGGGGATGGGTAGGCGTTGGCGACCGTGCGGCCCAGACAGAGCGTTCCTTCGGTTTCAACCGCCAGCCGCATGGGCCTCCCGGTAAAGAGATCGGGCCGCAGCAGGTAGGCGATGACGCAGGGGTCGTGGAGGGGCGGGGCGTCTAAGTTGTGGCGATCGCAGTCGGTCTGACCGTAGGGCCGCAGCAGATCGGCAGCGGCTTTGCCCACCGGGGTGTCGAGGTTTTCCAGAGCGGCCAGGCGATCGGGCGTTGTCAGCACCTGATGGGTGACATCCAGCCCCAGCATGGTCAGGGGTAGCCCCGCATCTACTACCACCTTCGCCGCGTGGGGATCGACATAGAGGTTGAACTCAGCGGCGGGAGTAATGTTGCCCGGCCCCAGGGCTCCGCCCATCATCACGACTTGGTGAATGCCGCGAGCGATCGCGGGGCACTGAATCAGCGCTACAGCCAGGTTGGTGAGCGGGCCGAGGGTGGCCAGGGTGATGGGGGCTGCAGCGGTGGTGAGCTGCTCGATTAAAAAAGTAACGGCGTGCTGAGTTTGGAGCGGCATCGTCGGTGCGGGTAGCCACCCCTCCCCCAGCCCGGTGCTGCCGTGGATATCTTCGGCGGTGACGAGCGATCGCAGCAGGGGGCGGGGGCAGCCTGCGTACACCGGCACATCGGTGCGCTGGGCCAGGTGGCAAATGCGGCGAGCGTTGGCTGCCGTCAGGGCCAGGGGCACATTGCCCGCCACGGTGGTAATGCCCAGCAGGTCAAATTCGGCGGGGCTGGCAAAGGTTAGAAGCAGGGCGATCGCATCGTCAACCCCTGGGTCGCAGTCAATAATCAACGGTCGTGGGGACATCGTCATGGCTAAAGGTCTTTCCATTCAAGCGCTGCGGTGTTCGGTAATTGCGATTTGAGCTGGCACAGCCCAGCCAGCAGGAGCCCAGGCGGCTGCTCTAAAATGGTTTCTGTCTCTATCTATGCCCCAAGTTAAGAGGTTGCCCCTTGTCTGCTGCGTTTCGTCTCAAAGCTTTTATAGTATCTGGGCTGAGCCTGCTGCTGGTCACCGGCTGTGCGGGCAGCTCGCTGCAACAATCTCTAGAGGCCGATCCGCAGCTGCAAGATCGACCGGTCTTTAGCGAAGACAGCCCCGAATCTACAACAACCTCTGAAACCGCTGACTCAGCAGAAGAATCTGACCCCATAGCCTCTACCCCTAGCACCAGCGACACGGAGGCAACCAGCTCCACCCCCCGCGCTAGCACTACAGCCCGGCTGGAGGAAGTCCCCGATGATCTGCGTTCCTATGTGCAAGACTGGCTGGCCTTGGGAATAGTTGCAGATGGCCAAAGCAGCAGCGATTCGCGCAGCGATCCGTCCAGGAATCGCCCCTCTGCGATCGAGTTTGAGCCCAATCAGCCGATTACTCGAGGCGAATTTGCCCACTGGCTACTCACAGCCAACAACGAGCTTTATGCGGATGTACCGGCCAAGCGCATCCGCCCCGCCACCGCTAGCACCACCCCGACCTTTCAGGATGTGCCTGCCTCTCACCCCTACTTCGCCGATATCCAGGGGCTAGCAGAAGCGGGCATTATTC
>PYGV01000337.1 GCA_003022385.1 filamentous cyanobacterium CCP3
GCTCTGGCCGGTGGGGGATGGGAGCAGGCGCGGGCAAAGGTTCCGATGCCCTCTGGGGCTGAGCTGGCTGTTGCAGCAAATTCTCTGACCGACTCCGTGGAGCCATCGCGCCTGAAACAGTCGCGTCAGGCTCGCGCTCAGTCGTACCGCTACGCCATGCTGGCGGGCTACTCCGCCGCCGAGCGCGAAGACTACCACACCGCGCTAATCAACTTTCGCCGCGCCCTGGGGTTTCGACCGGGCGATCGCTACGCCACCGCCGCCATTCGCAATATGGAGACCTACATCGCCCGCGAGCGGGCCGAGGCCGCCAAGCTGGCTGAGATTGAGCAGCGCCAGGAAACCCTGGCCGAGGCGGTAGCCGCCAGCGACTGGGCCTGTGCCGCCGCTTCGGTCGATCGCCTGGTGGTGCTGATTCCGCCCACGTCTCCCGATCGGGCTCGATTGATTGCCTACCGGGGCGAACTGACAGGCTTTATTCAGGCCAGAGCCAATTTAGATCAGTGGTCTACGGTTTGCCCCGGTGGTCAGACCTAGGCTCTTCATCCAGGACAGGCAGGATGCCTATCCTACAAGGCATCCTGAACGTTGAGCTGATCAATCGCGGCACAGCATTTTGAGCACTCCCAGACCTGCAAGCCTTTCAATCTCAAGGTATTCTGCTGCAAGCTGAAACCCCTGCCGCCATTTCTATGACTGCCGATTTGCAGATTACTAACGCTCACCTGCCCGATCGCGACGGGCTGTGGAACCTGGTTTTGAGTCAGGGAACCATTGCCGCGATCGCCCCGGCAGCCTCCAAACCGTCACCAGACCCTAGCCCCACTCTCGATGCCAGCGGCGATCTGCTCATTCCCGGCCTGGTGGATGGCCATATTCACCTCGACAAAGCCCTGCTGCTCGATCGCCACCCGGCCCGGTTAGGCACCTTTGCCGAAGCCATGGCCGAGACCCTCAGGCTCAAGCAGGGCTTTACGGTAGACGATATTCAGGCCCGCGCCCGTCGAGTGCTGGAGAGGGCGATCGGGTTCGGTATCACCGCTATGCGCAGCCATGTGGAAGTGGACCCCACTGCCGGGCTGCGATCGCTAGAAGCCCTGCTTCCCCTGCGCGAGGAATACCGCTGGGGCCTGACCCTACAGCTGGCGGTCTTTGCCCAGGAGGGCATTACCCAACAGCCCGACACCCTATCCCTGCTGCGTCAGGCGATGGCTCTGGGCGGGGATGTGATTGGCTCAGCCCCCTACGTCGATGCCGACCCCAAAGCCAATGTGCGGCACATCTTTGACATCGCCCAGGAGTACGACTGCGATGTCGACTTTCACCTCGACTTTTTGGACGATGACGAACCCCTGCTGCTGCCCTTTGTGATCGCCGAAACCCAGCGGCGGGGCTGGCAGGGGCGAGTCTGTCTGGGGCACATGACCAAGCTGGCCGGGCTGCCCCCGGCGGAGCTGGTCGATCTGGCCGCCGCCCTGCGCGACACCCAAATCTCAATTTTGGCCCTGCCCGCCTCCGACATCTACATGATGGCCCGCCAGGATACCCACAACCAGCGGCGAGGTGTTGCGCCTGTCCATCGACTGGCCGAGCAGGGGGTCAACGTGGGTGTGGCTACCAACAACATCCTCAACCTGTTCACGCCCTTTGGCGACGGCGATCTGCTCAAAATTTGCACCCTGCTGGCCCAGGTGCTCCAGTTGGGCACGACTATCAGCCACCAGCGCTGTCTAGCGATGGCCACGACCCAGGCCGCCTGTGCGATCGGCATTGTGGACTACGGCCTGGAGGTGGGCGATCGCGCCGATCTGGTTTTGCTTAACGCCAGCTCGGTGTCAGAGGCGGTGGGGGCAGCCCCGGTCCAGCGCACGGTGATCAAAGCGGGCCGAGTCGTCGCTCAGACCCGGCTCGACCAGCAGATGTTTGCCCCAGGTGAATAGTCTAGGAACAGGGGTTGGGTTCGAGGGACCAAGAATCGCCTCAGGGGCGATCGCCTGCAAGGCATAATATCAAGTGGGTCTACACCTGCTGTTCTGTCCCATCGTCAGTTGCCCCCTTCGTCATCTGCAATGAACTACCTGGTCGCCGTTTTAGACAACCGCATCAAAGCCGAAGAAGCCTACACTGCCCTGGAGCAGGCCAGTCTGCCCCAGGAGAACATCGATATTTTGGGTAAAGGCTTTAAGAGCGCCGATGAGTACGGCCTCATCGACCCCGCCGACCAGGCCTGGAAGCAGATTCGCCTGATGCTGCTATGGCTGGTGCCCTTTGGCTTTGCGGCCGGGTTTGTGTTCAACAACATCACTGGGCTAGATACCTTCGAGTTTGCGGGGCGACTCGGCAACCAGATCATCGGCGGGCTGCTGGGAGCAGGCTCGGCCGCGATGGGCGCGTTTTTTATTGGCGGCGGGGTCGGCATTGCGGTAGGCAGCGGCGATGCTCTGTCGTACCGCAATCGCCTCAACGACGGCAAGTTTTTGGTCGTGGTGCGCGGGTCCGAAGCCCTGGTGCGCCAGGCTACTCCCATTCTGCGCCAGTTTCGCCCCGAAAACATTCAGGGCTACTCAGCTAAGTAATAGTGGGCGTTGCTGAACACAGGTATGCATCAAGCGTTCAACGCCTCTGGCAGGGGCAAATGGCCGTATGCCCCTAACTCCTTATCGGTTGCAAGCCAGGGTTGTATGAACCAAACTTGGCATCACTGACCTTTTTCTAAGGCGACCCGCATACGGTCTTCCTGTTCCCGCAGTTCTGGGGTCAGCGCTTCGCCAAAGTCATCCGCTTCAAAGATCGGTCTAATCTCAATTTCGTCGTCCTGAAAGGGGCTGCGCTTGACCCAGTTAACGGCCTCTTCCATCGACGGTACCTGCCAAATCCAAAAACCCGCGATCAGCTCCTTGGTTTCTGTAAATGGCCCGTCGGTGACGGTGCGCTCCTGGCCAGAACACTTGACCCGCACCCCCTTCGAGCTGGGGTGCAGCCCCTCGCCAGCCATCATCACGCCAGCCTTGAACAGCTCTTCGTTGAACTGTCCCATTTCGGTCAGCATCGCCTCGCTGGGCATAACCCCCGCTTCTGAATCAGCATTAGCTTTGACAAAAACCATAACTCTCATGGTGAACTCTCCTGTTGAGCGCTTGTTTTATAGCTGTAGCCAGTCTGGTTAGGACAGTTTTCTGAACAACGTTTGAACGTTTCTAAGGCTTCCGATTGTCTTAACCCAGGTGATCATGGCTATGAAGTGAGTGGTTAAACGGGCCAGCTTAAGTCCTTGACCTGAAAGATTGCCAGCCCCGGCAGGGCCAGCCTCAGGCCTGGGAACAGTCGCCGCCGTTGCCCGGATCAAAGGGCAACGAGACATGCTCATGGACAATCTGCCATGTATCTCCATGTCGCTGACAACCAGCGGTAATTCGCAGCCACATCTGCGCCGCCGGGTGCTCAGGCGCAAGCCCCACAAAACGAGAAACCCAGTGAACAAGCGCCAAATCGCCGCTAACGGTTATGGTTACTGCCTGTTGTTCCATACCAGAGATGGTCGGCATGTAGGGCAGGCTGGTTTCCCACATGCGGCGGCAGTCTTCTATACCCCGCAGCGCCAGCGGTGGCTTCATATCGAATATGACGACATCAGGCGCGTAGTGGGCCATGATCTGGTCAAGGTTTTTGGCGCAGATGGCGCGGGTGTGATCGTCGATTAGCTGACGAATCAGGGCTTCTGCTCTGGTTTGAATCGAGGTCAAGGTCATGGTTATAAATCCTCATAGATGGCTGTCAGCGGGCTGGGCGTCAACCCTCAACCCTCTGTGTGTGAATTAGTCGAACCAACAGACCCCAGATCGACAGGTCAGCAAAATTTTTTCGAGATGTTCCAAGATCTTTAGAGGGCCTGGGGTATTCTGCAATTGCGAAACTCGGCTATAGCTCTTATGAGGGTGAAGGGAGGCCGTCCCTAGCAACGCTGATTGCCTCAAACCTAGTCCAACGGCAGTAACCAGTAAATGGGATGTTGATTAGTCAAAACGAAGGTCGACTTAAATGAAATGGAAACCATTAGTAGTTGTACTAGCTATGGCTCTCGCAGTCACGCTAGCTGGTCTTCAAATCAAAAGATTAGTTCATCAAAGAGCTTTAAGTGCGTGTATTGCCCAACTGGAACGACTGGCGAACGAAGCTGATAGAAACCCTAATCCTGTTATTGAGCCATTTCAAGCGTTCCCTGTGAATGCTAAGAACGGATATCGACCTACTGTATTTGGATACAAAGATCAGGAAGGGAAAACTATACTGCCTGAAACGTTTATCCAGGCAAAATCGTTCAGAGAAGGGAAAGCTGCTGTAGCTAATAGGAATTGGGCCTGGGGTTTTATTGATCCCGAAGGTCAGTTAGTAATCCCTTATCGATTTGGAAGTGTATCAAATTTTTATGACGGAGTCGCCGCTTTTAGTGGAATCGATGGGAAAAAGCCTAAGCAAGGATTTATCGACAAAAATGGGACCGTAATAATTCTATTGAAAAGTGATGGTGGTTCTTTTGTTAGTAACTTTTTAGGCTTCAAGCATGGCTACATACAATCAACTCGGTTTGCCTGGGCTCCATTTCATGGCAACCCTCACCCGACAGTGAGTATATCAATCGACTGTACTGGAAGGGTCACTGAGAGAAAATAATATTTTCGTTGCTGATTTTTGTAGAGATATAGCGGTTCCTGAATGGGCGAGGTACGATCAAAGTAGAGGAAATACTGCGCACGCTACAGTCTTAGTTTTCCTTTAGGAGAGTGTGATGAAAGCCTACTCACTTGACTTCCGGGAAAAGATCATTGACGTTTACTTTACAGAGCACGTGTCTGTTCGCAAACTAGCCAAGCGATTTGGCGTGTCGAAGAGTTTTGTAGAAACTCTTCTCAAGCGTCTCCGAGAAACGGGTGATATTTTGCCTAAGCCCCATGGGGGTGGACCACAACCCAAACTCAATGCGGAACAACTGAAGCTTGTGAAGGCGTTAGTCGATGCGGACAACGATGCGACCCTGGACGAACTGCGGGACCGTCTAGCCGCTGAAACCTCGATTTTGATGAGTCGGTCGTCGATGGGACGGATTGTGCAGAAGCTTGAGTTGACTCGTAAAAAAAAACGCTGTATGCGACCGAGGCTGCGAGCG
>PYGV01000338.1 GCA_003022385.1 filamentous cyanobacterium CCP3
GGGCTGCCAGGTGTTTTTATCGATCAGCTGCTGAATCCGTTCGTCGCTGAAAATCCGGTGGTGGTGGCCGCATTCAACGCAGACCCACTGGTTGGAACGGAGGTCTTTGGTGTAAGTGAGCACATCACAGGCTTCGCACTTAGTCCAAAGCCCATCGGCGATTTCGCGCTCCTGGCGATCTTCACTAATCGGGCCGGACTTACGGCGGTTGGCAAACCAGTCAAACAGGGACATCACTAAAGGTGCAGACTCAACAGCGATCGCGCCGAGAAGTTGGACTCTCCACGGCGATCATGCTTTTTATCCTATCTGGTTTGGCTACAGGTTGATATGGGAGAGGGAGTGGCGAAGCCTGCCCAGAGGGCTTGGCGGTGAGGGGCGAGGGGTGAGGCGTGAGGCGTGGGGCGTGATACCAAATCTGGATCGCATACCCCCGATTTCAAGCGGACAGATTCGGTAGGGGCAAACGGTGTTTGCCCAGTCCAACCAGGGCTCCCTACCGAACCGCCACCTTCTCAATAAATTGCGGATCGATCAGGGAATTCACCACGGCATTCACGTCAGTGTCAGCAGGCACCACACCGCTCTTCTTCAGCACGTCTCCAGCGGCAATGATGGTGTCTTTGTGGACGGTGCCAATCACCGAGTTCGAGAGGTCGGTACGCTCAAGCTGTTTGGCGGCCACGTTTTTCTCTAGACCTGCGGCCTCGGCCAGAATGGCTTCCAGTTCTGCTGGGTTTTCAAGCGACCACTGGCGGGCTTTTTCGTAGGCGGCGAGGACGCGCTCCACATAGGCGGGGTGGGTGTTGGCAAACTCTTCGCGCACGTTGAGGACACCGTAGGTATTCAGGTCGGGGTTACGAAAAAAGAGTTTGGCCCCATTTTCTAGTTCGGTTTTGGCCATGTGGGGGTCAAGGCCAGCCCAGGCATCAACATCGCCACGCTCCAGGGCGGTCCTACCATCGGCGTGCTGAAGCTGCACCACTTCTAGGTCGCTTTCTGAAAGACCCACTTGGTCAAGGGCACGCAGGAGAAAGATATAGGGATCGGTTCCTTTGGTCGCTGCTACCTTTTTGCCCCTCAGGTCTTCAACATTGGCAATGCCCGTATCAGGGCGGGTGACCAGGGCTGTCCACTCGGGTTTGGAGTAAACGTAGACCGACTTGATCGGGTTGCCGTTGGCTTTGCCCAGCAGGGCCGCCGCCCCGGCGGTAGAGCCAAAGTCAATGCTGCGGCTGTTGAGCAGTTCAAGGGCTTTGTTGCTGCCCTGGCTCTGCACCCATTCCACGTTGACGTTGTCTTTGGCCAGGTCTTCTTCGAGCCAGCCTTTGTCTTTGAGTACCAGGCTGACGGGGTTGTAGTAGGCAAAGTCTACCCGCACTGCGCTGGGCGGCGCGGCGGTGCTGCCTGGGCTAGAGGGCTGGGCGCAGCTGTGCAGAATCGCTACAGAGAAAGCAGCCGCGATGGTGAGTAAGCCTCGCTGCCAAAAGCGTCTGCGTCCCAAGCTAAAGGGCAGGATCTGGGCCAGGGAGGGGAGTTGAAGGTTGAAAAGACGATTCATAGCTAGGTCAATTTTGAGTAAGAGAAGGGGCTGGATTTGATGGTGAGGAGCTTAGGTTGGCTGGTGGGCACTGCCCACCCTACAGGCTAGGAATACTGGGTGGGGGTGGGGTAGACGCCGTTGAGAAACCAGTTGCCGACATCGCGCAGTTTGTAGTCGGCGGGGTCGTGGAGGGTGAAGGTGCGCAGGTCGCGCCAGTAGCGATCGAACCCGTAGGATGTGGCGGTGGCACGGCTGCCGGTGACCTCAAAGATGCGGTTGGCAATGTCGAGGCCGACGCGGGTGGAGAAGGCTTTGGCCGCCGAGACCTGTACGGCGAGTTCGCCGCGCTCCTCGGGGGTGAGGGCATCGCCCTTTTCCCAGGCGGTCTGCACCTGCTGAGCGACCTTATCAGCCAGGTGGCTGGCGGCCTGAAGCTCGGTCCACAGTTCGCCGTAGTGGCGCAGAATGTAGGGCTCGGTGGTGATGCCGCTGACTCCGGCGGTCACCCAGGGGCGAGTTTTTTCCTGGGTGTAGTGGCGGGCGACTTCCAGGGCTCCTTCGGCAATGCCCAGGTAGGTATAGACCTTGGCTACCTGGGCTACGGGGCCGGGCAGGGTGGTGAAGGCTCCGTCCGGGTCAACCGGGGGGCCGTAGATTTCATCGGCCTCGACCCAGACGTTGTCAAAGCTGAGGCTGTTGCTGGCGGTGCGGCGCTGGCCCACATTGTCCCAGTCGTCGTGGATGGTGACGCCGGGGCGATCGCTCGGAATCGCCAAAAACAGCGGCAGCTCCACGCCCGCCTGCACCGCCGAAAACACCCAGCGATCGGCGGCGGCAATGCCCGTGCCAAAGCCCTTTTCGCCATTGAGCCGAAAGCCGTTGCCATCGGGGCTGAGCTGGAGGCGATCGTCGCGGGTGTTGATGGCATTGCCCCAAAACCACTGGTGCTGGGCGGTGCCGCGATAGTCGCGCTCTTTTTGCGCCGGGGTGCCAATGGCGTGGGCCAGGGTGACCAGCCCCACGTGGTTGCCGTAGAGCTGCCCAATGGAGCCATCGGCCTTGGCCAGTTCTTTGATTACCTGATACACGGTGACCATTCCCGCCGTACTCGGCGGGAATTATCAGGGAGAGCAGGCCAGTCTCCCGCAGGCGCGAGACTTCGTAGGTGGGAATGCCAGCGGTGCGATCGCGCTCCACGGCGTTGGCAGCAAGTTCCTGAGACAGGGCTGCCGCCGTAGCGAGAATGCTGGATTTGTCGAGACGTTCTAGGACAGGCATAGGGGTAGGGAGGAATTTTGGATTGGGGATTTTGGATTTTGGTTGGGTTTGGGGTTGGGTCTGCCCTGGGGGAATTTTGGATTGGGGATTTTGGCTGATGGATTACAAATCCAAAATCCAAAACCCAAAATCGATTCAGCTTGCCGGAGCAGGCACCTTTTCGTTGGCCATGATTTCGCCAATTGGGCTGACATAGCGGCTGGGGGCCACCGTGGGCAGGTTCTCCAGAGGCAGCTTGGGGAACACCAGTTCGGCAAAGCGGTAGGCTTCTTCTAGATGGGGGTAACCGGAGAAAATAAAGGTGTCGATGCCCAGGTCGATGTATTCCTGCATGCGCTGGGCAACGGTATCGGGGTCGCCGACGAGGGCGGTGCCAGCGCCGCCGCGCACTAGGCCCACCCCGGCCCAAAGGTTGGGGCTAATTTCGAGCTGGTCGCGGCTGCCACCGTGGAGGGCAACCATGCGACGCTGGCCTTCGGAGTCGGCGGTGGCTAGGGCGCTTTGGGCGGCGGCAATGGTGTCGTCATCGAGGTAGCGAATCAGGTCGTTGGCGGCCTCCCAGGCCTGGGCAGTGGTTTCGCGTACAATCACATGCAGGCGAATGCCAAAGCGCAGGGTGCGGCCCTGCTCGGCGGCCAATTGCTTCACCTCGGCGATTTTTTCGGCCACCTGGGCGGGGGGTTCGCCCCAGGTGAGGTAAAGGTCTACGTGCTTGGCAGCGATCTCTTTAGCGATGGGGGAAGAACCGCCGAAATACAGCGGCGGGTAGGGGTCTTGCACCGGGGGAAACAGCAGCTTTGCGCCTTTTACCGTCAGGTGCTGGCCCTCAAAGTCCACCACTTCTTGCTGCATGACCCGGCGCCAGACTACGAGGAATTCGTCAGTGAGTTCGTAGCGCTCCTGCTTGATCAGATGCACCCCGTCGCCAGCGAGTTCTGATGGATCTCCCCCGGTAACGACGTTGATCAGCAGGCGACCACCGGAGATGCGATCGAAGGTGGCCGCCATCCGGGCCGCCATGCCGGGGGACGAAATGCCGGGACGAATCGCCACCAGAAACTTCATCCGTTTGGTGACGGCAATCAGCGAGGCAGCGGTGATCCAGGCGTCTTCGCAGGATTTGCCCGTGGGCAGCAGCGCCCCGGCATAGCCCAGCTGATCGATCGCCCCGGCCAGCTGGCGCAAATACTCAGGCGTAATGGCGCGACCCCCGTGGGCAGTACCTAGGTAGCGCCCATCGCCGTGGGTGGGAATAAACCAGTGAATGTCGAGACTCATAGGGAATGGAAAAGCGGAGAGAACAATGAAGAGAAAAGACGCAGGGGATAGAGTCAGAAGCGCTATGCAGCGTGATATGGAGGTGTATAGGCCTCCGCCTGCGTCAGGCTTGGTGCGGTCTAGCCGTTCCAGATCACGGTAGACACGTCAATTTCCTTAGGGATGAGCTGGAGCTTGAAGAAGGTTTCGGCAATATCTTGCTGATAGGCCACCACCTCATCGGTAATGGGCTGAATGCCGTAGCCCCGCCGACTTTCCACCAGCTCCAGCACGTCATTGGGAATGCCCAGCTCGTTGGAGAGAAACTTCGACACCTCGGCGGGGTTTTCTTTAGCAAAGGTACTGATGGTCTCGGCCTCTTCCAAAATCGCTCTAAGCAGATCGGGCTGGCTGTCGGCAAAGGACTGGGTCGAGAGGTAAAATCCCCGGTTGCGGGCAATGCCTTTGCCATCGCGCAGAATTTTGGCCCCGAGCTGCTTTTCTGCCGCCCCCTGAAAGGGGTCCCAAATCACCCAGGCATCGACGCCCTTTTGCTCAAAGGCCGAGCGGGCATCGCCGGGGGGCAGGTAGGCGGTCTCAATGTCGCTGTACTGCAAGCCCGCTTCTTCGAGCGCTTTGACCAGCAGGTAGTGGACGTTAGAGCCTTTGTTGAGGGCCACTTTTTTGCCCTTCAGCTCGGCCACAGTTTTAATCGGCGAATCTTCCTGCACCAGAATGGCTTCAGCTAATGATCCCACGTCTTCCCAGGCGACGTAGACCAGGGGAGCACCCGCCGCCTGGGCAAAGATCGGTGGGGTTTCGCCGGTATAGGCAAGGTCAATGCTGCCGACGTTGAGCGCTTCCAGCATTTGCGGGCCAGCGGCAAACTCGTTCCAAGTGATGGGGAAGCCCTCGGATTCAAACCGCTTCTCCAGGAGTCCCTGATTCTTTAGCAGGTTGAGTACAATTGAGGATTTTTGGTAGCCCACGCGGAGCTGCTTAGCCCCGGCAGCGGCAGGGGCGGCGGCGGCCCCGGCCTGGGCAGTGGCCCCG
>PYGV01000069.1 GCA_003022385.1 filamentous cyanobacterium CCP3
CGCTCGCAGCCTCGGTCGCATACAGCGTTTTTTTTTACGAGTCAACTCAAGCTTCTGCACAATCCGTCCCATCGACGACCGACTCATCAAAATCGAGGTTTCAGCGGCTAGACGGTCCCGCAGTTCGTCCAGGGTCGCATCGTTGTCCGCATCGACTAACGCCTTCACAAGCTTCAGTTGTTCCGCATTGAGTTTGGGTTGTGGTCCACCCCCATGGGGCTTAGGCAAAATATCACCCGTTTCTCGGAGACGCTTGAGAAGAGTTTCTACAAAACTCTTCGACACGCCAAATCGCTTGGCTAGTTTGCGAACAGACACGTGCTCTGTAAAGTAAACGTCAATGATCTTTTCCCGGAAGTCAAGTGAGTAGGCTTTCATCACACTCTCCTAAAGGAAAACTAAGACTGTAGCGTGCGCAGTATTTCCTCTACTTTGATCGTACCTCGCCCATTCAGGAACCGCTATAAACGACTTAGGAAAGCCTACGAGTCGAAAGAAGAACTTCGTGCCATCTATGAGAGTCCGTTAACTGTTGAGATAGGGAGACTGCACTTTGAGGAATGGTTAAATCGAGCCCAAAAGATTTTCAGTGAGGTGACGACGACTATTCGTAATCATTTAGATGGTATTTGCAACTACTTTCGTACTCGAACCACGAGTGGGCCGATGGAAGGAATCAACAATCGAATTAAGTTGATTAAGCGCCAAGCTTATGGGTTTGTAAACTTTGAAAATTTCCGTAAGCGCTTGCTAGCTTGCTTTTCTGATTAGAAAAACTTATCACCATGCTGCCGGAAGAACCAGCAAAAATAGAGATCGCTAGTGGGGCGGTATTGTTTTACACTTAATGCAAAAATACTCCGAGGGCAAAAATACAGCCTTGTAAAAATAAAGCAAGAAGACGATGGCAGAAGAAAAAGATCAAACTTCTTGGACGCGACATTTTCCTGCCTGGTGGCAGGTAGTGATTGTGTTGGGATGTCTGACCATAGCAGCTTATAAACAAAAACCTTACTGGGGCTATGTAAAAACCGAAGCGGTGGTGATGGATGTGAAAGCTACCTATGCTACAAAAAATTCTACTGTAGACGGCTGTGTAGCAGTGTATGAGTATGCTGTAGAATATACAGACAAAATAGGTGAGTCGCATTTGGCCCAGCACCGACAATCCTTCAGAACCTGCAACCTCAAGGAAATAGAAATAGGTGACAAAACGAGGGTGTACTACAATCCCGATTCTCCAGCAGAATCATTGCAATATACCAATGACGAAATAGGGGCAGGGTTATACTTATTTGGAATCGGGGGTTTGCTTGCCCTGTCTGCACAATTTTTATGGAATGGGTGGAAAAGTCGCAAGTAATACCTTTTTAGCCGGGTAAATACTTCACTCAGTTGCTCAGTTGTGATGCAAAGATGATCTACGGTGGGTGATGGGCACCGTTGGACTGCCCAAAGACCGTAATTCGATCGAATGAGGGGATAGCCATGAAGCTTGATCAAGCGCTAGTCGACGCGGCCATTGATCTCTTAGAACAGCGCTTTCCAACCGCAGGAGGAATCGCGGCGGCCTTATACACCGACGACGGCCAGATCTTAACGAGCGTCGTCTTCCAGCCCGAATGGGGTGGGGGCGGCTTGTGTGCCGAAACGGGCGCCATCTGTGAAGCCGTAAAATTAGACAAACGGGTTACGGCTTCAGTGTGCGTTTCGCGGCTGTCGGGCGACAGCCCGATTCTGATCCTAACCCCGTGTGGGATCTGTCAAGAACGCCTATTCCACTGGGGAGAGAGCGTGGAGGTCGCTACGCCCGCCGCTCAAGATGCTCGCAGGTGGATCGCCAAGACGCTGGGGGAAGTTCAGCCCTATTACTGGGCGAACGCCTTTAAGGAGTCATCTCCAGGCTAGGTGACGCGAAGGAGCTTGGGCAAAAGTGCGATCGCAGATCTCCCTGGACATCGCTAGCTCAACCTTACCTACTCACTGGTGGCGAGTAATGGACATCGTTAGGCATCAAAAGGAGCGGCAGTGCATAGAAGCAGGTTGGGAAATATTGTCATTGATTGCCAAACCGAGGACCTGCTGTCGGCGGCTAGGTTTTGGAGCGCCACGCTGGGCTATCCGCTGCCTCAGGATTTGGATGCCAGCAGCAACTTCATTCAGCTCACCACGCCACCCGGCGAAGTGCAAGTCATCATTCAGCGTGTCAGCCACGAAGCACGGGCGCATCTCGACATTGAGACCGATTCAATAGAGTCAGAGGTTTCGCGTTTAGAGCACCTGGGGGCCACGGTCGCCTCTCGTCAGGACGGATGGGTGGTCATGCAAGCTCCGAGCGGGCATCGCTTCTGCGTTGGCAGTCCCCATCGCGGCGGCTTTGATCAAGCAGCCAACCCGTGGAACTGACGTCATTGGCATTGGCCCTGCAGGGCCGGTCTTTGACCATCGCTACCGCATCACCCGTTTGCTTAATGACTAATAATCTCGCCTGATAGGCATGGCAGTTGCTTAGCTACAATAAATATGTCTTCGTTCGCTCCACTTTCTGGGCAAGCCATGGCTACTGTACCGCTCACCGACCCTATTTCCCTAGAGCTGACGCCGCTTCCACGAACGGCTTTGGATGAGCTGTATCACTTTCTGCAATATTTACAGTTCAAGTACAGAGTAGATTTAGAACCAACCCTGGAGGCAATTGAGGACGAAATCGATAGCTTTGACGCCGATGTAGCTCTACAAGAATCAGGAGAAATTTCGTTGAGTAGTCTCAAGCAAGAGCTTGGCTTGCAATGAGCTACGAGGTTTTAATCAAGCCCGCTGCTCAGCGACAAATCAAGAAACTCCCGAGAGCTATGCAAGCAGACTTAATTGTCCTGATTGAGCATTTAGCCCAAGACCCCAGACCATCAGGATGCAAAAAGCTAAAGGGGCGGCAAAGCCAATACAGGGTGCGTTTAGGCGACTACCGAGTTATCTACAGCATTGAGGAAGAGGCGCTGGTGGTCAGGGTGATCAAGGTAGGGCATCGGCGCGATATTTATGAGGAACCGTAACCGAACTGCCCTGCCCCCCGGCATTCGTAGTATGCTTTTAACAAGCTAGGGGTGTCCGACTATTCGGACTGAGATCATACCCTCAGAACCTGACCTGGTTAATACCAGCGGAGGAAAGCGTTGCTTGCGGTAACCAGCCGAAACGACGAGTATATTCGTGCTCTGGAGCTGTTTCCAGAGTTTTAGGTGAAGTTTCAGCCGATGGCTGAGGTTTGCCTGCGATCGCTCCCCACTCGGCCCTACCCATCCACACCCGCCCCGACTCAGGCCAGACCTCTAGCGCCACACCAGAGGTAAACCATGAGAACTGAATGGATTGCTAAACGCCAGGGCCACAGCAACGTGTCCCAGATGCACTACGCTCGCCAGGGCCTGATCACTGAAGAAATGGCCCATGTGGCAAAGCGGGAGAACCTACCCGAGGAGCTAATCCGCGACGAAGTGGCGCGGGGGCGGATGATTATTCCCGCCAACATTAACCACCCCAACCTGGAGCCGATGGCGATCGGCATTGCGTCGAAGTGCAAGGTCAACGCCAACATTGGCGCGTCGCCCAACTCGTCGGATATCAACGAAGAGGTGGCCAAGCTGCACCTGGCGGTGAAGTACGGGGCCGACACCCTGATGGACCTTTCAACGGGCGGCGGCGATCTGGATGCCATCCGCACCGCCATCATTCAGGCATCGCCGATTCCCATCGGTACGGTGCCCGTCTACCAGGCGCTGGAGAGCGTCCACGGCAATATTGAGAACCTCACCGCCGATGACTTTCTCCACATCATCGAGAAGCACGCCCAGCAGGGGGTCGACTACCAGACCATCCACGCCGGGATTTTGATTGAGCATTTGCCCCTGGTGCGCGATCGCATCACCGGCATCGTCTCCCGCGGCGGCGGCATCCTCGCCCGCTGGATGCTGCACCACCACAAGCAAAACCCCCTCTACACCCACTTCAACGACATCATTGAGATCTTCAAGCGCTACGACGTGAGCTTTAGTTTGGGGGATTCTCTCCGCCCCGGCTGCCTGCACGACGCCACCGATGCCGCCCAGCTAGCCGAACTCAAAACCCTGGGTGAACTGACCCGCGAAGCCTGGGAGCACGACGTGCAGGTCATGGTCGAAGGCCCCGGCCACGTGCCGATGGATCAGATCGACTACAACGTCAAAAAGCAAATGGAGGAATGCTCAGAAGCCCCCTTCTACGTGCTCGGCCCCCTGGTGACGGATATCGCCGCGGGCTACGACCACATCAGCTCGGCCATTGGCGCGGCCCTGGCGGGGTGGAGCGGGGCGGCGATGCTCTGCTACGTGACCCCGAAGGAGCACCTGGGTTTGCCGAATGCTGAGGACGTAAGAGCTGGACTGATCGCCTACAAGATTGCGGCCCACGCGGCGGATATTGCTAGACACAGACCGGGAGCGCGCGATCGCGACGATGCCATGTCCCACGCCCGCTACAACTTCGACTGGAATAAGCAGTTCGAGCTGTCGCTGGACCCTGAGCGCGCCAAGGAGTACCACGACGAAACTCTGCCCGCCGACATCTACAAAACCGCCGAGTTTTGCTCGATGTGCGGGCCTAAGTTC
Organism: filamentous cyanobacterium CCP3; assembly: GCA_003022385.1. Taxonomy (GTDB): domain Bacteria; phylum Cyanobacteriota; class Cyanobacteriia; order Phormidesmidales; family Phormidesmidaceae; genus Nodosilinea. The sequence goes on from PYGV01000069.1 coordinate 4,644, forward strand.
TGCCCCATGCAGACTAAGGTAGATGCCGATGCCCTGACTGAGCTAGAGAAGTTCTTGGCGAAGGAGGCCATGGTTAAGGCATAGAGGCCGCGATCGCAGAGAAACCGGGTTTCTGGGGCCGTAGTCTAGACGGCTGCGTATTCTCCAAAAGCAACCCGGTTTCTGCTTCTCCATCATCTATTTGATAGGCTGTAGGCATCGATTGGGCTATGTTGACCTATGACCCTCGCCGTTAACTCACCCATCCAGCAAAAGCCCCTTAGCGTTGACGAATTTCTCGCCCGTTACGGGGACAACAACCGCTACGAACTGATCGATGGGGAGGTGTTTGATTTGGAGCCCACTGGCCCCCATGAGGAAGTTGCAGCATTTATTACCGCTAAGCTTTGTGTCCAAATCGACCAGGCCAGCTTACCCTGGTTTGTGCTTCAGCGAGGGCTGTTGCGTCCTGCCGGTACAGGAATGACGGCATTTCGTCCCGACGTTGCCGTGGTCGATCGCGACGAGCTGAACCAAGAACCTCTCTGGGCAGACCAATCGATTTTAACGCTGGGTAGTTCACTGAAGTTTGTCGCCGAGGTCGTGAGCAGCAACTGGCAAAACGATTACGCCCGTCAGGTCGAAGACTACGCGGTTTTAGGCATTCCTGAATACTGGATTGCCGACTACGCCGGATTAGGGGGCACTCGACATATTGGCAAACCCAAACGCCCCACCCTCTCAATCTGCACCCTGGTAAATGGCGAGTACAACATTCAGCCACTGCGGGGGAATCAACCCGTTATCTCGTCCACATTTCCAGGGTTGGCTCTAACTGCGGAACAGGTTTTGAATACGGGCCGTTGATGACCACACGATCGAGTATTTCCAATGCAAACGACCACGCTCTACGACCAAGACTTTTATGGCTGGACTCAGCGCCAGGTAGATCTCTTGCGCGCTGGTCGATGGAATGAACTCGATATTGAAAACCTGGCTGAGGAAATTGAGTCATTGGGCAGACAGGAACGCCAGGAGCTTCGCAATTGGCTTGGAGTATTGCTCGGGCATTTACTCAAGTGGCACTATCAGCCCGAAGCCCGCACCAAAAGCTGGGCGGCTACAATTAAAGAGCAGCGACGAAGAATTCATCGTCATCTGAAAGAAAATCCTAGCCTGAAGCCCTATCTGGCTGACGCGATCGCGATCGGCTACGAAGATGGCCTGGATTTGGTCAACCGGGAAACGCCCCTCGATCCTAAGCAACTGCCGACCGCTTGCCCTTTTTCTGAAGCCGATATCTTTGAGCAACCTATCGACTGGCCATAGCCCACGGCTTGATCGACACGGGAATTGCTGCCCTGCTTCGGATAGACGAGAGCACCTATGATGCTTAGTGAGCAGTTATCACGGCAAACGGGCATGACGCAATCGGGGATTCTCAAGAACTACATCAACGGCCAGTGGGTGCCCTCTGGAACGAGCGAATCTCTGCCGGTGGAGAACCCCGCTACCGGCGAAGTGCTGGGCCAGGTGCCCGTTTCTCCCAAGGATGAGGTCGATCAAGCCGCCCAGGCTGCCGCCGCCGCCTTCGAAGAGTGGCGTCGCGTGCCGCCGCCCCAGCGGGTGCAGCCCCTGTTTAAGCTCAAAGACTTGCTCGAAACCCATCTGGACGAGCTGGCCCAGATCATCACCCAGGAGTGCGGCAAAACCCTGGCGGAATCTGAGGGCGAACTGCGGCGGGCGATCGAGAATGTGGAGGTGGCCTGCGGCATCCCAATGATGATGCAGGGCACGGTGCTAGAGGATGTTGCCAGCGGCATCGACGAGTTCATGATTCGCCAACCGCTGGGGGTCGCAGCGGCGATCGCGCCCTTCAACTTCCCCGCGATGATTCCCTTCTGGTTTATGCCCTACGCCCTAGCCTGCGGCAACACCTACATCGTCAAACCCTCCGAAAAAGTGCCCCTGACCATGCAGCGCATCTTCGAGCTGCTGGATGCGGCGGGCTTTCCCCCCGGCGTGGTGAACCTGGTGAATGGGGCGAAGGAAACCGTAGATGCGATTCTGGAGCATCCCGCGATTCGGGCGATCAGCTTTGTAGGTTCGTCCCCGGTGGCTAAGTACATCTACGCCCAGGCGGCGGCCCACGGCAAGCGGGTGCAGTGCCAGGGCGGCGCGAAGAACCCGGTGATCGTGCTGCCCGATGCCGATCGCGACATGACCACCCGTATTGTGGCCGATAGCGCCTTTGGCTGTGCCGGTCAGCGCTGTTTGGCCGCGTCGCTAGCGGTGATGGTGGGGGAAGCGGGGGACTGGTTTACGGAGGCGATCGCCCACACCGCCGCTACTCGCAATGTCGGCAACGGCCTCGACCCCAATGTGCAGATGGGACCGGTGATCACCGCCCAGAGCCAGCAGCGCATCGAGCGCCTGATTCAAACCGGGGCAGACGAGGGGGCAACGGTCTTGGTAGACGGTCGCCATGCCCAAATCCCTGATTTGGAGGCGGGTAATTTTGTTCGGCCAACCGTGCTGCAAAACGTGCCCCCTACCGGGGAGATCGCCCACACTGAAATCTTTGGCCCGGTGCTGGGACTGATGCCGGTGGAGACGATCGAAGCTGCGATCGCCTTGGTAAACCAGAGCCCCTGGGGCAACATGGCCTGCCTGTTTACCAACAGCGGTGCCGCCGCCCGCCAGTTTCGCTACGAGGCCACCGCAGGCAACATCGGCATCAACATCGGTGTGGCGGCACCGATGGCCTTCTTCCCCTTCAGCGGCTGGAAGGATAGCTTCTTTGGCGATCTCCACGGCCAGGGAGCTCACGCGGTGGAGTTTTTCACCCAGACCAAGGTGGTAGTCGAGCGCTGGCCCAAGGAGTGGAGCCGCCAGTTTTAGGGCAAGGCGCTGCGGCAATGCCCATAATAGATGTAGCCTGCTTTCCCCTAGATACTATGGCTGACCCGATTACGATTGAAGATATCTACGATCTGTTTCGGACGTCCCAGGCCGAAGCCGACCGACGCGCGGCTGAAGCTGACCGTCGGGCAGCCGAAGCTGACCAGCGGCTCGAACGGCTGGAGCGGATTGCTGCTAACACCAGTCGCGAGGTGGCCGGACTGACCACTCGCTGGGGGCAGTTTGTCGAAAATTTGGTAGAACCCGCTGTAATTCGACTGTTTCAGTCGCGGGGTATCGATGTGCAGGAAACTTCCCGGCGCATGAAGTCGAAGCGACCAGGTGCACAAATGGAGATTGACATTTTTGCCGTGGATGGGGATGTGGCCGTTGCTATCGAGGTCAAGTCGCGTTTAGCCCAGCGGGATGTAGATGACTTTCTGGGCAAGCTAGGGCGATTTCGCCAGGCGTTTCCCCACTACAGCGACTATGCCCTTTACGGTGCTGTCGCCGGCATTGAAATTGACGCTGGGGTCGACCGCTATGCCTACCAGCAGGGGTTATTTGTGATTCAGCAGACGGGCGATACGGTGACTATTGCCAATGATGAGGTGTTCCGACCTGCTGCCTGGTAGTCCACCGTTTAGGTCAACGAGGATCGGCAGCCACAGTGTTCGCCAGTATCTGCCTAATTTGAAGACTCCGCCCATCCTGACGTTGCTGCATAGAGCCTTAGAAACCGTCACCATGTCATAGGTGGTGACGTGGAGCCTGTCGCAAGCTATGGAAATTCTAATTTTGGCAATGCTGCCCGTTGCCCTAGTGGCCCTGGTGGGGTTTGGGGTGGGCCGCAGCTTTGAGCTAGACATGCAAACCCTGACGCGGTTGAACATCTACGCCCTGCTGCCGGCGCTGGTGTTGACCAGTCTGGCTGAGACTACGCTGGCGCTGGGCAGTGCGATCGCGATCGTCGCTACCTTTTTGCTCAATACGGCCCTGCTGTACCTGCTGGCGGTGGGGGTCGGTCGCCGCCTGAAATTCTCTGTCGATGAGCAAAAGAGCCTGATTGCCACCACCCTGTTCTCCAACGTGGGCAACATGGGCCTGCCTTTCATTTTGTTTGCCCTGGGGGAGGCGGGGCTAGAGCGAGCGGTGGTGTATCTGGTTGGCTCTAGCGTCATGATTGCCACCGTCTTCCCCATTGTGCTGAAGCAGGCCGGGATCAAGGCCGGGATCAATGTCACGCTGCGGCTGCCGGTATTTTGGGCTGCCCTTGCGGGTATTGGGCTCCAGGCTACCCAGGAAGCGTTTCCACTGCCGCTGGAGCGGGGTATGGCGCTGCTAGGGGAGGGCGCAATTCCGGTGGCGCTGCTGACGCTGGGGGTGCAGCTGGCGCGAACGGAGCTGGTGTTTGGCCGTTATGAATTGATTGGTGCGGGGCTGCGGCTCGGGGTGGCACCCCTGCTGGCCTACGGCATTGGCACAGCGCTGGGTTTGCAGGGGTTAGACCGGCAGGTGCTGGTGTTGCAGGCGGCGATGCCTGTGGCGGTGAACTCGCTGATCTGGGTGACGGAGCTGGGGGGCGATCGCGTTCGGGTCGCCCGCACGATTATGCTGTCCACGTTTCTCAGTGTGTTTACCCTGCCCACCGTGCTGTGGCTCAGCAGCCAGTGAGATCAATTTTGGACTTGTAGTGAGCTTGTCGAACTATTGGCGATTTTGGATTTTGTGGCAATGTCGGGTAGTGATGTAGCTAAGACCCTGGATAGTGAGCTATTGCCGCCCAGCGCTGAGCTGCGGCGGGCGGTGGCAGTGGTGTATGGTCGCGAACCCACCTTTCAGCGCATTGAGGTCGAGGCTGGCCCCCTCACCGTGCGCAGTTGGGCAGCGGGGTTTCCATCGCTGGTGCGCATCATCATGGGGCAGCAGCTGTCGTCTCGGGCGGCCCAGGCGATTTTTCAGCGCTTGCAGGCCGCGCTGGAGCTAACTCCGAAGGCGATCGCCGCCGCCCCAGATCTCACCCTCAAGCAAGCGGGGCTGAGCCAGGCTAAAGTTGCCACTTGCCAGGGGCTGGCGACGGCCATTCTGTCAGACCAGCTCGATCTCAGCGCCATCGCCATGCTCTCAGATGCTGAGGCGATCGCCCAGCTCACCCAGCTCAAGGGCATTGGGGTGTGGACGGCGGAGGTCTACCTGCTATTTTGCCTGCAGCGGTGGAGCAGTTTTCCGGCCTCGGATTTGGCCATTCAAGTAGGCTACCAGCGGCTGCACAGTCTGGAGAGCCGCCCGACTCGCCAAGAGCTGTTAATTGCAACATCACACCTCAACCCCTACCGGGGTGCCGTCGCCCACTTGCTCTGGCACTACTACCGCCATCTAGCCCAGCAGTGACTGACAGCTGGGGCAAATGCCGTAGACCGTAAACTGACAGTTCAGCAGCGAGAACCCGCGCGAGGTGCTTTCGCTGCTGCCCACCTGGCTCATGGTGGCGTCTTCAAACTCTTCCACATTGCCGCAGTGGACGCACACTAAGTGGTGGTGCTGCTCCATAAAGGGGGTGTTGAGTTCGTAGTATTTGCGCCCCTCGGCCAGTTCTAGCTCTTGCAATAACCCCAGACGCACCATCACGTGCAGCGCCCGGTAAATGGTAGAAAAGCTAATCTTTTCGCCTTGATCTAACAACTGCTGGTGAATTTCTTCAGCGTTGAGATGGTGCCCCAGGGCCGCAGACTGAAACAAATCTAAAATCTTTTGCCGCTGGCTGGTAAATCTAAACCCTTCTTTATTAAGAACGGTTTTGAGTAGCTCAGGCTCCTGATTTAGATTGGGCAAGGCTGGATCGGGTTGCATCGTCGTTTCGCTACGATTAAATAAGTCTGTTGGATTAGCCATATCAATCAGGGCTTTGACATCTAGCCAAGGGTATACTAGGAATAGTTTGAAGGCGATCACTCACGGCTTATCAAGCTATACCCTGCTATCAGAACTAGCTTTCGCCATTGCGTTCCAGCCTATCGAAAATCAGTTTCGATATGGGTTTTTAAGGCTATTGAAAATCATTTTCGCTATTGATATTGACAACTGAATTCTGCATTTCTCTATACGTTTTAGGTAAACAAAATTATTAGTTAAATCCCAAAAAATACGTTAGGCTCAATGAGCAACCCTGAGAAGCTAGGGCTGCTTTTACTGGTGATAAAGGGGGACGCTTATGCCTATTACTGAGACTCTGCTGCAAACCTACGGCGAGGTTGCAAACAACCCAGTTCTGCTGGAGAAATCGGTTACAGAGCCCGTCGTCGATGGGCTGGCAACGCTCTACGCTAGCTTTACAGCCCTGTCGTTGCAGTACCAGAAGCACCACTTTGTGGTGGAGGGTTCTGAGTACTACATGCTCCACAACTATTTTGAAGAGAGCTACGAAGCGGCCCAGGGCCATGCCCACGAGGTGGGTGAGCGCCTGCACGGGCTGGGGGGTATTCCTCCCCTGAGCTTTGGCAAGCTGGGTGAGCTGTGCTGCTTCGACATGGAAAACGACGACACCTATCGCTGCCGCATCATGATCGACCACGATCTCAAAGCCGAGCAGGCGCTGATCGAGCTGATTCGGCGACTGGCAGCTCAAGCAGAAAGTCTGGGCGATCGCGCCACCCGCTACCTGTACGAGCAAATTCTGCTGAAAACCGAGGAGCGAGCTTACCATTTGGAGCACTTCCTTACGCCAGACAGCCTCAAGCTGGGCTGGTAGCAACTTCCCACCCCCCTTTTTAAGGGGGGCAGGGGGGATCTAGCCAGTGTTAGCGTCTTTTCAGGTTGCTGCTTGCTCACGCTCACCACCTACGAATCGAGATACACCTTCCAAATAATCCAGCTTGACAGCGCTACGAAAGCCACAATGACCAGCCAATGATCCCACCGCTGGGGGTCAAACGCCTGAGCACTCACGGGTATGGCTTCACCTGAGACAGCGCTTCGGCGGGGGTAGGGCTGTGCAACATGCGACCGTTAGGCAGGCGTAGATTGGGGCCATGCTTACAGGCTTTCATACAGCCCGTCCCTTTGATAGAAATGTGGCTCAGGTTGGGATCAGCCTCTACCGCATCCTGTAGGGCGCTGTGTATTTGCTTACCACCCTGCTTGTAGCACTTGCCCTTGGTACACACCTCAATACACAGGCGCTTGGGCTGGGCCTTGATTGGAGAGGACGGCGGTGGCAAAAAAGCCTCCCACTGCTGTTGTAGCGCTTCGGCTTCACAGGCAGGCAGGGGCAAGACGTTGATGGCCCGCCAGCGGTCGTCTTCGGGGTACGCCCAAACCTGGACAAACTCACCAGGGGTCAGTTCGCGCACCAGCATGGGCCGCAGGTATTTGGGTAGCTTGACAGTGTACTCGTGCTCACCAGCCTGCAGCAGCAGCCCTTTGATCTTGCCCTTGTCGGAGCGATAGGCCCCGGCATACTGGCCCTTGAGCACCTGCCCCGTGGGTGGCGCATGCTGATGGGCTACAGCCGGTTCGTACAGAGTTTTCATTGCGAGGTCCTTTGCTGCCAGCAGCGCTCCAGGTGGTCAGTAAGAGATAGCTTTGAGCGGGTGATCGCCTGCACCACGCTCCAGACTTGCAGGGCCGCAGCGGGGGTTTCGATCGCCACCGCAAGAGGGCGATCGCTGCCGCATTCACACAACAGGTCTAACTCTTGCAGGCGGCGGTAGACATTCCACCGATTTACCCGATCTAGCTCAACTACGGTTTTGGCTTGGGCAACGGCTTGAAGGTTGGGCCCGGACTCGGCGTAGTCTGACTTTAAAGCTTGCATATTAACTCGACTGACTCTCCATAGTGGCGACCCCAAGAGGCCTGAACTTATTGAAATTAACTCTGAACTAGGCGATCGCAGGTATCGGTAAGGCAGGCGAGCCAAAGGCTGTAATTCCCTACCAGCAAGCGCTTTAGTAGGTTTTGAAAAAACTTTTCACTCAGCTCTAGGCGGTCATAGGCTGTTGTCGCTATTGACTCTCGTTACTACTAACATACCCAAGCTCTGGTATTAATGCAACAGATTTTCAATAAGAATGCGTTGTTGCAACCCTCTGGCGAGCCGTTGGGCACCTCAGGCACAGCACAAACCCCCTGGGCCAGTAAAATTTGCATAATGAGCAGACTTCTGCGATCGCCTAACCATGCCCTCCTCCCCCAAAACCGCCGACCTCCGCGCCACTCTGGTGCAGTCTTACCAAAAGCTCACCGAGCCAGAGCAAGAGCTGGTGCAGCTGTATTCCATCATTTATGCCCCGGTGGGCAAGGTGAAGCTGCTCGACTGCCTCAACCTCTATTTAGAGAGCACCCAAAAACCCACCGTTGCTGGGCCGCACCTGCTCAACCCGCGCCTTGCCCGCCTCAACGGCAAGCGCCTGCTGGTTACCCACAGTACCTACGGCCCCCAGTGCAACCCATTGCTGGCCGAAATTGCCACCCGCGACGCCATTTCTCAGGGCCGCTTCGAGCCCATGGTCAAGGCGGTGCAGACCAAGCTGCCGATTCGCACCCACGGCTGGAATCAGAGCCTGCGCTATTTTCAAACTGAGGACGAATTTCTGCGCGAGGTGCGCATCGGCCTCTACCGCCGCGACTGGAACTACATCGAGCAGCAGTTTGAGGCCTACTACAGCAACCCCTACGCCTCTGGACGCATTTCTATGGCGCAGGTGTTTGAGCTGATCTGCAACAATCCCTTCGATCGCGACTGGTTTTTGGGCCTTAAGCAAGACCCTGAGCTCTACGAGACGGCCCTGGGAAGCCTCTGCTTCAACTCGCTGATGGCCCTGACCCCAGCGGCAGAACCCATAGCCCTGCTCCACGAAGAATGTACCCAGGGCTCCACCGTCTCCGACCATCTAAAGGGAATTTGGATTGAGCAGCTGATCGCCCAGGGGCGACTGGGGGAGGCCGACACCGCCCTGCAAGACCCCGCCGACGAAGACCCAATTGAGGTGCTGCTGCACCAGAGCTGGCTGAGCTGCCTGCGGGGCGACTACGACCACACCATCCAAGCAGGCGCTGTTGCCCTCAAACTGCTCAAAAAAAGCACCGGCAAGCGCAAAATCTACTTCGACACCGTGCCCGGCCTGTTTCTGGTGCTGGCTCTGATCCAGGCTGGAGCGATCGCCAACCTCAAAGAGGCTGAGGGCTATGCCCACATCATTGCCGAGCAGGGCTACCGCCACTGGATGAGCGTGATCTACAGCTGCCTGGAGAAAGTTGCCCAGGTCTTGCAGGGCAACTCAGCGGCGAAGCGCTACCTGACCACCACCCCCGTCAGCAGCCTCGACCACGCCAACAGCTTTGAAACCCTGATCGACATGCTGTGCCTTTACTGGGTCGATTTGGAGAATGCCAGGGAGCGGCTGCCCGACATTGCCAAAGAGGTTTACCAGGCCGCCACCGCTGCCGGGTACGACTGGTTTGCCCTCGAAACTGCCGAACTGCTAGCCCAGCTGACGGACGATGAAACCTACGCTCAAACAGCCGCCGAACTGCGCCAAAAAACCGGCATTCGCCCCCTAATTGACATTATTAGCCCCAAACAGCCCTGGGAGCTGTCGCTGACAGCGCTGATTGGCCTCAGCCCCACTCCGTCAGCCCAGACGAACGCGGCTACCTCCAGCGAGTACCGTCTGGCCTGGTTTTTGACGATCTATTCCGCTGAGACCTGGATGCTGCAGCCCAAGGAGCAAAAGATCAGCGTCAAGGGCGGCTGGAGCAAAGGCCGCGCGATCGCCCTCAAGCGCCTCAAGTACGAGACCGATAAACTCGGCTACCTCACCCCTCAGGATCGCGACATCTGCGCCCACCTTGCCAGCGATCCCTACAGCTATGGCTACGACAACTACACCTTTAAGCACCAGGCGTTGGTGGCGCTAGTCGGGCACCCGCTGGTGTTTTGGGAAGACTCGCCCACCACTCGGGTGGATGTGGTGAAGGGGGAACCGGCCCTGCTGGTGCGCCAGACTCGAGCGGGCAAGCTGGCAATTTCGCTCACCCCAGAGGTGGCCAGTAAAAGCGCGATCGCCCTGGTCAAAGAAACCCCCACCCAGCTCAAGGTGATCGAGTTTACCGCTCAGCACCACCGCATTGCCGAAGTGCTGGGGCCGAAAAATGCTCTGGAGGTGCCGGAAAGCGCCAAAGAGCAGGTGCTCGCCGCCATCAACGCCGTGGCGGGTCTGGTCACCGTCCACTCCGACATTGGCGGCGGCGTGGCCGATGCCGAAGAAGTTGCAGCGCAACCCCAGCCCCACCTGCACCTGCTGCCCGCAGGCGAAGGGCTCAAGGTCTCGCTGCTGACCCGGCCCTTTGGCGACGACGGCCCCTACTACCGACCCGGTACCGGCGGCGAAATGGTGATCGCCGAAATTGACGGTCGCCGCCTGCAAACCCACCGCAATCTGAAGGAAGAGAAAAAACTGGCCCGCGCCGTTGAAACCGCCTGCCCCACCCTGCAACGCCTGGAGGATGAAGCAGGCGAGTGGCTGATCGACGACCCCGAGGTTTGCCTAGAGCTGCTGATGGAGATTCAGGAGGTTGGCGACCTGGCCATAGTGGAATGGCCCGAGGGCGAAAAAATGCGGATCGCCAACCGGGTCAGCCTGAGCAACTTTAAGATTCAGATTCAGCGCCAGCGCGACTGGTTTGCCGCCAGCGGCGAGCTGCAAATCAGCGACGACGAGGTGCTGGGCATGCAGCAGCTGATGGAGTTGCTGGAGCAGTCGCCCAGTCGGTTTATTAAACTGGCCGACGGGCAGTTTCTCGCCCTCACCCAGGAGTTTCGCAAGCGCCTCGACGACCTGCGGGCCTATTCTGAAACCAGCGGCGACGGCGTGCGCTTTCATCCCCTGGCCTCGCTGGCGATGGAAGACTGGATCGACGAGGTGGGCCAGCTCAAGACCGACAAGCACTGGAAGGAGCACCTCAAACGCCTCAAAGAGGCCAAAGATCTTCAGCCCGAGCTGCCCTCAACCCTGCAAGCCGAACTGCGCGACTACCAGATTGAAGGCTTCAACTGGCTGGCCCGCCTGGCCCACTGGGGCGTGGGGGCCTGTTTGGCAGACGACATGGGTCTGGGCAAAACCCTGCAGGCCCTGGCGGTCATTCTCACCCGCGCGCCGGACGGGCCAGCCCTGATTGTTGCCCCCACCTCGGTGTGCATGAACTGGATTAGCGAGGCCGAGAAATTTGCGCCGACGCTGAAGCCGATGCAGTTTGGCACAGGCGATCGCCAAAAAATTCTCAACACCCTCCAGCCCTTTGACCTGGTGGTGTGCAGCTACGGCCTGCTGCAACAGGATGAGGTGGCCGACATGCTGGCCAAGGTCGAGTGGCAAACTATTGTGCTCGATGAGGCTCAGGCGATCAAAAACTCTGCCACCAAGCGCTCAAAGGCGGCGATGAAGCTCCAGGGCGGCTTCAAAATTCTCACCACCGGCACGCCGATCGAAAACCACCTGGGCGAGCTGTGGAACCTGTTTCGCTTCATTAACCCCGGCCTGCTGGGATCGCAGGATCAGTTTAGCCAGCGGTTTGCCAATGCGATCGAGCGCAACCAGGACAAAGCCGCCCGTAACCGGCTCAAGAAACTAATTCAGCCCTTCATTCTGCGGCGCACCAAGACCCAGGTATTAGATGAATTACCTGCCCGCACCGAAGTTACCCTCCAGGTAGAACTCAGCGCCCAGGAAATGGCCTTCTACGAAGCCCTGCGGCGAGAGGCGGTGGAAAAACTCGCCGACCCCACCATCGAGTCGGGCACCAAACACCTGCAAGTGCTGGCCGAAATCATGAAGCTGCGCCGCGCCTGCTGCAATACCCGCCTAGTTAAGGGCACCACGGCGCTACCCAGCGCCAAGCTCGAAGCCTTTGGCGAAGTGCTGGAAGAACTACTGGAGAACAACCACAAGGCCCTGGTGTTCAGCCAGTTTGTCGATCACCTCACCATTCTGCGGGAGTTTCTCGATGGGCAGAACATCGCCTACCAGTACCTCGACGGCAGCACCCCCGCCAAGGATCGCAAAAAGCGGGTGGATGCCTTTCAGGCGGGGGAAGGTGACGTGTTTTTGATCAGCCTCAAGGCCGGGGGCACCGGGCTGAACCTGACCGCGGCAGATTATGTAATTCACATGGACCCCTGGTGGAACCCGGCGGTGGAAGATCAGGCCAGCGATCGCGCCCACCGCATCGGCCAGCTGCGCCCGGTCACCATCTATCGCCTAGTAGCCAAAAACACCATTGAAGAAAAAATTGTCGATCTGCACAAACAAAAACGCGACCTGGCCGACAGCCTGCTGGAAGGTACCGACATGAGCGGCAAGATCTCCACCGAGCAACTGCTGCGACTGATCAGCGAGGGATAGAAAGCTGATACCCCAAAAATAGGTTTCTATGGCTTAAGCTTGAGACTTTCCCAGATGCCTAGGAACCAAGTTTTGGCTCTGTGACTACTCATGCTAGTTGTCGTAGACATTGCCCCTGTAAGCAACGTCGTAGATAAAAATTTCCCCAGTATCTTTTCTAACTTGAAAGATAATTCGAATTTTGCCAACGCGAATTCTAGAAAATCCAGTTAACTCCCCCTTGAGCTTCTTGATATCCAGCTCCTCAGGGGGGTAGACCTTTTGAGTCTCAAGACAAGTTTTAAGAATTCCAAATTTCGTGAGAACAGAGGCACGCAGCTTGGGTTCCAACTGCTTCAAAAACCGCTCTGCTGGTTTACTAAGCTTGACTTTCATCGTCAAACCAGTCGGTTACATCAGCAAAGTCTTCAGCCTGGTAATCGCCAGGAGAAAAACTAGCTGCAATTTCGGCCTGTTCTTGATCGTCAACGTAGGGTGTAAGCATTTCAAAAAACTTAAACCATTCTTCGCGCATGACCTCTCGAACGCTCTCTTTGATCAACGCTCTTAAAGCTTGGGGGTCAAGGGCGATACTTGGTTCCATGGGCTCCACTCTGGATTGCTATTTCGCTTAAGCCAAGACAATATGCTTGACCTCTCTATTATGACACTGACACCCCCATCGGGGACGGTAACACTTGCTTGGCGAGGCAATGGAAAAAGCCACGCTAAAGCGATTCTTTAGCCTGGTTCCTTGATATAAGGCTTTTCTGCGAACCTGAACTACACTCGGCCCTAAGACATCTTTTCCTACAATTGTAATCAACGTAGCAGAAACTTCTGACATCAAAAGCTCCTGACCTTTGTGATATTTCGCAAACTTACGCAGCCCTTGATCTGATCATTTTCTTAAGAGAATGGTCAGCAGCCCATAGCTGATCTCAGAATAGCTAGGCATGGTCCATAGCTATCCCTGTTTGAGTTCCTTCCTTTTGCCCGATAAATCAATGACCCTAACCCAACCGCCCCAAGCCCAAGGTCTTTACCACCCGCAGTACGAGCACGATGCCTGCGGCGTGGGCTTCATCGTCCACATGAAGGGCGCACAGTCCCACAGCATTGTGCAGCAGGGGCTGACAATTTTGGTCAACCTGGCCCACCGAGGGGCCGTGGGGGCCGAGGCCAATACCGGCGACGGGGCGGGCATTTTGCTACAAATGCCCCACCGGTTTATGGCCAAGGTGGCGGCGGCAGAGGGGATCACGCTGCCCGCGCCGGGGCACTACGGGGTAGGGTTCTTCTTTTCGTCGCCGGTGGCCGGCGATCGCGAGAAGGGTCGCCGTCTGTTTGAGCGCGTTGTGCAGGAAGAAGGCCAAACGGTGCTGGGCTGGCGCGATGTGCCCACCGACAATAGCTCCCTGGGGGAGACGGCTAAGGCCAGCGAGCCCTTCATGCAGCAGGTGTTTATTGGGCGTTCTGCGGACCTGGCCAACGATCAGGCCTTCGAGCGCAAGCTCTACATCATTCGCAAGCGGGCCCACTCAGCGATCAACTCCACTGGAGTTGACCCCTACCTGTACGCCACCAGTCTCTCCTGCCGCACGGTGGTCTACAAGGGCATGCTGACGCCGGAGCAGGTGGGGCTGTATTTTCCCGACCTGGCCGACAGCGATATGGAAAGCGCCCTGGCCCTGGTGCACTCGCGCTTTAGCACCAACACCTTCCCCAGCTGGGAGCGAGCCCACCCCTACCGCTATGTGGCCCACAACGGCGAAATCAACACCCTGCGCGGCAACATCAACTGGATGTATGCCCGCCAGTCAATGTTTGAGTCGGAGCTGTTTGGCGATGACCTGCAGCGGGCCAAGCCGCTGATCAACAAAGAAGGCAGCGACTCCGGCATCTTTGACAACACGTTGGAACTGATGACTTTGGCGGGGCGATCGCTGCCCCACGCCGTCATGATGATGGTGCCCGAGCCCTGGACCGCCCACGAGTCCATGAGTCCCGAGAAGAAAGCCTTCTACGAGTACCACGCCTGCCTGATGGAGCCCTGGGACGGCCCCGCTGCGATCGCCTTTACCGACGGCACCATGATGGGTGCGGTGCTCGATCGCAACGGCCTGCGCCCCTCCCGCTACACCGTCACCAAAGATGACCTGGTGATCATGGCCTCTGAAGCCGGGGTGCTGCCCATCGCACCCGAGAATGTGGCCTACAAGGGTCGCTTGGAGCCGGGCCGCATGTTCCTGGTGAATATGGACGAGGGCCGAATTGTTTCGGACGAGGAGATCAAGCAGCAGATCGCCACAGAGAATCCTTATCGGGAATGGTTGGATCAGCACCTGGTGAAACTGGGCGATCTATCGGAGGCGACAGACCCTGCCGGGGTAAACGGCAATGGCAAAGACCCCGTAGGGGCACAGCATGCTGTGCCCCTACCCAACCCTACGCCCCTACCGATCGCTCAAACCGCCTTCGGCTATACCTTCGAGGAACTGCGGCTATTGTTGAAGCCGATGGCCGAAAACGGTGTTGAGGCGGTTGGCGCCATGGGTACCGACACGCCGCTGCCCGTGCTCTCCAACAAGCCCCGGCTGCTCTACGACTACTTCCACCAGCTGTTTGCCCAGGTCACCACCCCGCCGATCGACTCGATCCGCGAGGCGATCATCACCTCGGCAGACACCACCATCGGTAGCGAGCGCAACCTGCTGAAGCCCGAGCCCGAGAGCTGTCGGCTGATCAACCTGAAGACGCCAATCATCACCAACGCGGAACTGGCCAAGCTGAAGAATGCTGGTGAGAGTGGATTCCCTTCGGTGACGCTGCCGATCGTGTTTAAAGCTGAGGAAGGCGAAGCGGGTCTAGAAGCAGCACTAAACGGGATTTTTGCGTCGGCAGATGAGGCGATCGCGGCTGGCACCAGCCTGATCATTTTGAGCGATCGCCCCATCGACGCTGCCCACGCCCCGATTCCCGCCCTGCTCGCCGTTGCGGGCCTGCACCACCACCTGATTCGCAACGGCAGCCGCACCCGCGTTGGCCTAGTGCTGGAGTCGGGCGAACCTCGCGAAGTGCACCACTTCGCCACCCTAATTGGCTACGGCTGCGGCGCAATCAACCCCTACCTGGTGTTTGACACTATCGAGGGCATGATCGCCGATCAGCTGCTGCCGCCCATGGAGTTTGACAAAGCCTGCCAAAACTTCATCAAGGCCGTCACCAAAGGCGTGATCAAAATCGCCTCTAAAATCGGCATCTCCACCATTCAGAGCTATCGCGGCGCGCAGATCTTCGAAGCCCTGGGCCTCAACCAGGCCGTCGTTGACCAGTACTTTACCTGGACGGCAT
>PYGV01000339.1 GCA_003022385.1 filamentous cyanobacterium CCP3
CCCCTTGCGACAGGGATGAGGAATTGTTACATTAATTTACAAATACGCAACATTCGGTAATATACTGAGCGCTGTCCATAGTGAAGTGACAGTCGAGTTGTGAGCAGCTAGCAGAATCGGTTGGAGCAATGTCGGGTGGGTGAAGAAGGTTCTATGAATACTCAGTCTGTCACCATAACCATGGCCCAGGTGCTAGAGCTGTACGCCGAGGGTCGACGCGATTTTAGCCACCTTGACTTCCACGAAGCCTGGATGCCGGGACTGGATCTGCCCGGTGTCAACCTGAGTCAGGCCAATTTGGTGTCGGTTAACCTGCATCAGGCCAGGCTGAGTGAGGCCAAGCTGAGCGGCTGCAACCTGTGGCGGGCTAACCTGCAGGGGGCCAATTTAGAGAACGCCGATCTGGCCCGCACGGTGCTCATTCGAGCCGAGCTTAGCTATATCAACCTGGCGGGGGCAAACCTGCGCTGCAGCGATTTGCGCCTGGCTACGCTGCACCACAGCACATTGCGCAACGCTGACCTGCGCAACGCCAATCTCAGCTACACCGACCTGCGCGGGGCGGACCTGGCGGGGGCGGACCTGCGCGGAGCTGACCTGACAGGGGCCAACCTGCGCGGCGCAGCGGTGGCGGCAGCCCAGCTAGAGGGGGCTCGCCTCGATCGCGCCTGGATCGACGAAGCCGACTCCCAGCCCCCCGAACTGTCCCCCACTCGCTAGCGCCTCATCGTCCTCATCGTCCTCACCTCCTCATTCCCCTACTGCCCTGCCTCCAGCGATCGCCGCAAATGACCGCCGTGCTGGGCCAATCGCTTGGTGGCTGCTGCCGCATCTAGCCTGCCCAGATGCATCATCAGCGCCAGCTTGACCTGCTGGTGGCTGCGATCGAGCAGGTCGGCGGCGGCGGCGCGGTCTAAGTCGGTGAGGTCACAGAGAATGCGCAGGGCGCGATCGCGCAGCTTGGTGTTGGTGACCGCCACATCGACCATGCGGTTGCCGTAGACCTTGCCCAGGCGCACCATGGCACCCGTGGAAAGAATATTGAGGGCCATTTTGGTCACCGTTCCCGCCTTCAGGCGCGTGGAACCGGCCAGCAGCTCTGGCCCCACCAGCAGGCGAATGTCGATGTCGGCCTCAATGGGCACCTGGTCGGCGGGTACGCAGGCGATAAACACCGTGGTTGCACCCCGCTGGCGGGCAGCGGCGATCGCCCCCCGCACGTAGGGGGTGGTGCCCCCGGCGGTAATGCCCACCACCACATCCTGGGGTTGAATGTCGCGATTGGCGATCGCGGCGGCTCCGTCTGCGGCCACATCCTCCAGCCCCTCAGAGCTTTTTACCAGCGCCCCGGCCCCCCCGGCGATAATGCCCTGCACCAGCTCCAGGGGCGTGCAAAACGTCGGCGGACACTCCGCTGCATCCAGCACCCCCAGTCGCCCGCTGGTGCCTGCCCCGATATAAAACAGCCGCCCGCCCTGGGCCAGGGCCATTGTCACCGCGTCGATGGCGGCAGCCAGGGCTTCCCGCGCGCCAGCGATCGCCTCCAGGGTGCGCTGGTCTTCCTGGTTGAACAGATCTACCAGTTCGATGGCGCTGAGCTGATCGAGCTGGGCGCTGCGGGGGTTGGCCTGCTCGGTGAGCAAATGACCGCGATCGGCGGGGTCTGAGGGCGAGTGTATAGAAGAACTGACAGGCACGGGGGCATTCCTTGGGCAACAAGCACTCCCGCTAATGTAGAGGATAGGGTGCCCCTAGCGCACAAATCGAATCGTCACGTAGTTGACGGGCTTGCCCTCCGAGGCCCGCACCGCCCCCACAATACAGCTGACGATTTCAAACAGGGCCAGGGGCACGACCAGCAAAAAGCCCACCAAAACAAACATCAGCGCCAGGGTAATGACCCAGGCCATAAACATCGTGAGCTGAAAGTTGAGGGCGGCTTTGGCCTGCTGCTGAACGTAGACTGCGTTGGAAGCCGCACTGGCCCCCGTGCTCTTAACTAAAAGCAGCACCAGAGGAGCCACCACCCGGCAGGGCAGCAAAAAGGAACCGCCCCACAGCAGCGGCCATCCCCCCAGCCACTGGCTGCCCAGTACGAGATAGCTCAACACCGGAGCAAGATGGGCCAGGGCCACCAAAGTGTTGTCCGAAGGGGCCATTTCTGGAGCCGGGGCTGGGGATGGGCGATCGGCATCGAAGTCGTCGTCAAAACGGTCGGCGGTTGTCAGGGCCAGATCTGGCGTCGGAGAGGCTGACTCCGGCAAATTGAGCGGGGCTGCCCCTGCAACGTTGGGGGAGGTGTCGCCGGGTTCCCCAGCCGCAGCGCCTTCCGGGGAAAATAATGCCCCCTCAAAGCTAAAGCCCTCCTGCCAGGTGGCCTCGGTCCAGCCAATGCGGCGGGCTGTTACCCACACGGTGTCAACCGGGCATGTCAGCCCCAGGCGCAGCAGCCCGCGCCGAATTTGCGGCACCACCTGGCGCTGGTCAATGGCGGCCTCTGACTCCAAATCGAGGTAGAGCTGAGTGCCCCGCCACTGCCCCTGGGCCACGACGCCCTGGGCAGCTAGCGATCGCGTGATCAACCGGGCGATCGCGCGGGCATCTCCCTGGCGGGCGCGGGCAATCAGGGTAGAGAGGGGGGTGGTCATAGGCGGGCCAGCTCAAAGCAGTTTCTCAAGCTGCTGACGCATGCGATCGAGTTCGGCCTGGGAAATACCACCCGCCGCTTCGTCGGGGCGCTCACTGGCCCGCTTGCTGGGCTCATCCCTGGGCTGGAGGTCGGGGTTGGGCTGGTCGGGGTCCCAGAGGTGCTCATCCAGGTTGTACTCGGGGGGCACCGCCAGCGTCCCTTCGGGAATCAGGCGATAGCCGTAGCCAACCGATTCGCAAAACTCTTCGATCTCGGTTTGCTCGAAGCCCTCCACCGTGGCTTCCGGAAAGTCTTGGGCCTCAAGCATCAGCGCGTAGCGGGTGGCATCGTCCTCATGCTCAAACATCAGAATTAGATTCTGCCCATTAATGGTTTCGGCGTGGATGCCCTCGTTATCGGTGCGGGCGTTAAACAACAGCACGTACACCACCATAGCCCTATCTCACATACAGCATTACTTTGTTTACTCTACCGGGCGATCGCAGCGCGAACAAAGTTACTGCGGCTGCCGTCTATATCTTTAGAAATGGCTGCATAGCTGTGAACGCCCCAACCAGGAGAAATCCATCAGTTCATTGCGGATGGTGGGCAGAAGTTTCGGGAGTTCATTACTATTGTTGGGTGTTCTGCGGTGGCGTAAACGGGTATGAGCCCTTCTCAAGATTCGGAGTCGTCTCAGGAGCCAGAGTCTGCTCAAATGCCAGAGCCTCCTCAAGCCCCAAAACCGGGCGGTGGCAAGCCATGGCTGACGTCAGCCCTGGTGGTGGGGTCTGGGCTACTGGTGCTGGGGGGTAGCACAGTCTTGGGCGGCTGGTTGTGGAGCCGCAACAACCTGGTTCCGTGGGTGTCTGAACAGCTTTCTGAAATCTTGAATCGACCCGTCGAGCTGGGGCCGCTAGAGCAGATTGGGCTGAGTGGGGTGCGGGTGGGGCCGTCCACCATTCCCCCGACAGCAACTGATCCCGATGCTCTATCGCTAGAGGCGGTGGAGCTGCGCTTTAGCCTACTCGACCTGTGGCGGCGAGAGCTGCCGCTCACCCTCACCCTAGAGCAGGGAGAGCTCTACCTGGAGCAAAATGCCGAAGGCGAGTGGTTTAACCTCGACATCGATTTGCCGGAGCAAGATCCCGATCGCGATCCGTTTATTGCCATTGACCTCGACACGATTAACGTCAGAGATAGCCAGCTCACCATGGTGCCCTACGTCGAGGGGGACGCAGAGCCCCTGCGGGTGGCGATCGCCGATCTGCAGGGGCAGCTTCAATTGAGCGACACCTTCATTGACGTTCCTGAAGATCCCAACTCTCCTTTAGAAACCCGGCAGCTGAATTTAGCCCTCAGCGGCAACTCCATCCAGGGCGGCAGCATTGAGGTTAAGGGCGTCGTTCTGCTGCCCCCACCCCAGGACTCTGGCGCGATCGCCGATGCCACCGACGTTCCCGGCCCTGGTCTGCAGGCCAGGATCAACCTGCGCACCGAGGAGGCCAGAGCGACCGATATTCTGCCCCTGCTCGACTCCTTTCTAGAAAATCCGCTGCCCGTGCAGTTTCCTACTGGCGTAGTCAGTGGCCAGGTCGATATCGAAAGCGGCGGCGGCGCCCCGACCACTGTGGTGGGTACGGCGCGGGTTGAAGACGCGTCACTGATTACCCGCGGCCTGCCCGAGGCCCTGAAAAATCTGGAGGGCGATGTGCGGTTTCGGGGCCGAGTGATCGAGTTTGAAGGGGTGACCGCCAGCCTGGGCGAGCTGACGGCCAGGGCGGGCGGCACCCTTGACATCGACGAGGGCTACGACCTGAGCGGCCAGGTTAACCCCTTCAGGCCAGAGCAGCTAACTGAGCTATACGATGTGGCGCTGCCGGTGTCGACGACCGGCAACTTCTTAGCCAATGTCACCATGACCGGGCCGCTGCGGCGGCCTGTGATCACCACCGAAGTTATTTCACAGGGGCCTGTCACCATTGATCAGGTGGCCTTCGCGATGGTCGAAGCCAACACCACCCTGGGGGGACGCGACCTGGTGATCGATAGCTTTCAAGCGCTGCCCCAGGCCGGAGGATCGCTCACCGGCAGCGGGCGCTACAGCTTTGGTCAACCGGGGCAGCTGGCGCTCTCGATTGCGGGCGATCGCCTGCCCGCCAACGCCCTGGGCCAGCCCTACGGCCTGCCCGACACCGTAGCCCTGGGGCCAGTATTTCTAGAAGGTGAGGTCAGCGGGCCCTTGAGCCAGCTCACGGGTACCGCCAGCTGGCGGGCTCCGGCGGGCGACTACCCGGCCCGGGGCGATCTGCGCCTGGCCGACAATACTCTGCGCTTTACCGATACCTTTGTGCAGGTGGCCGGGGGCACCCTGGTTGGCCAGGGTAGCCTGGGGCTAAACAGCCGCCAGTGGGAGTCGTCTATCCGCGCCGATGCCGTGCAGCTCGACCAACTGGGGGCTGGGGTAGACGGTGTGCTGAACGGGGTGGCCCAGTTCTCTGG
>PYGV01000340.1 GCA_003022385.1 filamentous cyanobacterium CCP3
GGCATGGGGTGAGGAACAGTTTGGCGAGGGGGCGACCAGAACAGTTGCAAAAAATCAAACTGTTACCAAGACAATTTACGCTAACTGCCTCTGTTCGGCTAGGGGCAGATCAAAGAAACTTTAGCTATGCCGAATCGATTCGTGCTGTTCCCCAGGCCTTTGCCGTTTTTAAGAGGACAGCTTCATGAAACCCAGCAGCCTATATGCTCAGCTTGAGCTCATTCCAGAGTCGCTAGAGCCTTCTCAGTCAGACTATGCCATCGGCCGGGTGTGGGCGATGGCGAAGGCGCAACTGCGTCCTATGGCCAGCAGACTGATGGCTTACCTGTGCGGCTCCAACAGCTTGAGGGTGACGGTCAAGCGCGTTAGTCGCAGATCGGCCCTCGGGGGCCATCGCCAGGGTCAACTAATGTTTGTGGTCTATGACCCAGTCAGCCAGCAGCGCCATACCTTTAGCTCTGAACAGGAGCTGCGGGTATGGGCAGACCAGCGCTACTACCAGTAGATGGCGGCCTCCGAGTTTGCGATGACTACATAGATCTGTGAACTTTGCTTGACTGCGGGGGCTAAATGCTGACTTGACAGGGCCGGTGAGTAGGCTAGATCTGACAACTTTAAACTCTTGGGTTTAGCCTTCTCGCACTGCCTAGGATGTCGCCATGCTAGAGTCGCTTCGCAATGTAATCAGGCACTACTGGCCGAAACTAACCTGGAAACTGTATTACTGGTTCATGGATCCCCAGAAGGTAACCCTGGCCTTGCTGGTGGTTGCTGTAGTAGCCATGGTGGTAAGTAAGCCTAGGTTCCGGCGCAAGATGGTTACGGCCTGTCTGGCCCTTATAGCCGGCTACTTGTTTTTGCTGTCTCCGCTCTTTTCGGTGCCTGCTACGGCGTTGTTATCGAGCTTTGTGCCCGCCGATACAGGTGAGCCTGCCGACGCCGTCGTAGTGCTGGCGCGCACTGGCCGCATTCAGGGCGATCGCTACGGGAAGGCTCTAGATATGGTGGCCGCTGGGCGATCGTCAACCCTTTTGATTATGGGGCGTGCCCAGGCCGCCGAGGTGGTTAAAGCCAGCGACGAGCGCAACCTGACGCCCAACATGATCAGCGCTGTCTGCGTGAGAACCACCAAGCAAGAGGCCGAGTCAGCCGCTGCCGCTCTGGGGACCAGAGGGCTCAACAAGATTGTGCTGATTACCGATACGCCGCACATGCTGCGGGCCTGGCTCACCTTTAAGGGACTGGGGTTCACGGTGATGCCCCACGTTGAACCGTTGCCTGCCGATGTGGGCATCCGAGAGCGATCGCTGCTGGCCATTCGCGAGTACCTGGGCCTGGTGAGCTATGGGGTGCTGGGCCGGTTTCAGGGGCAGTCGTCCAGTACCCTGCCCGAGGTGGCCAAGGCTATGGCCGACGTTTTTCCTGCCAACCAATGCTTTATGACCGCTGATCAAATTCGGCAGGTGTTTATGCTGAGTTAATCATTTCCCCAAGAGGGTGTAGCATAAAAAAATTTGCTGGCCTGATGCAAGTTGATGTGACCACCTGGTATCTCGAAATGCTCGATCCAGCCCAGCTGCGGCCCAGGCTGATCGAGCGTGCCGACCTGGAGATTCGCCAGGCCACCGTACCCTGCCCAGAGTTGAGCCGCTTTCTCTACACCAGCGTGGGCGGCCAGTGGTACTGGTGCGATCGCCTGAGCTGGAGCCGCGATCGCTGGCTCACCTACCTCGATCGCTCTCAGGTCGAAACCTGGATAGCCTACGTCGCGGGCACCCCAGCGGGCTACATCGAGCTAGAAGAGCAACCCGGCGGCAATGTAGAGATCACCTGCTTCGGTCTGCTGCCTCAGTTTGTCGGCCAGGGCCTGGGCGGCCACCTGCTGACCGTGGGCGTACAGCGGGCCTGGCAGCTAGCGACCCACCGCGTTTGGGTCCACACCTGTAGCCTCGATGGCCCCTTTGCCTACAAAAACTACGAGTCGCGCGGCTTCACCCTCTACGACACCAAAACCGCGATCGCAGAATTACCCGAGCAGCCCCCTGGCCCCTGGCCCGGCTACCGCACCTAGCACCCACTGCAAAAGAACGATCCGCATTGACACCTTCCTCACCCCCCATCCCCTTATCTGTCATCCGTGAACCACCCTGACTACTACCGCACCATGGCCCGCTACAACCAGTGGATGAACGAGAAAATCTACGTCTGCTGCGCTGAACTATCTGACAGCGATCGCAAGGCCGACCGGGGCGCATTCTTTAAATCCATTCACGCCACGCTAAATCACTTGCTTTATGGCGATCGCACCTGGGTGGGCCGCCTCAGCGGTCAGCCCTACCACCGCCCCCACCTGGGCCAGGACCTCTACGCCGATTTTGCCGAGCTTCGTCAGGCCCGTACAGACATGGATGCCACCCTGATCAACTGGGTCGCCACCTTTACCCCTGATTGGCTGGCCCAGCCCTTTGAGTACACCAGCAACATCGACAAAACCACCCGCCTGCTGCCCACCTGGCTGCTGGTCACCCACCTGTTTAACCACCAGACCCACCACCGGGGGCAGGTCACCACCCTGCTGAGCCAGATGGGCATCGACCCCGGCATCACCGATCTGCCCTGGTTGCCCATGTCGTGACGACCTGGCCCTTAATTAGCCGCAGTTAGCTTGCGTCAAGGCTAATTGTGGGTACAGACGGACTGGCTTTATTCGCCCCTGAGCCCGATTGCTGGTCCAGCTGTAGGGCCTGGGCCAGCGCCGATCGCGCCTGGGCCTTTTGCACCAGCGGCTCGAGCTGCTCAACCGATAGCCCGCTGAGCAGGCTCAAGTCGTGGCGATTGAGCCCCCGCAGCAGCATCTCAACGCACCAGGTGGCGCGGGCTTGATCAGGGGCCAACGCGGTACCCATTGGTGAGGCGATACCGGCGGTCACCTCAGCCCAAAGCTGCCGCACCCGCAAAGGGGTAATGGGTCTGTCATCTGGCCCCAAAAACAGGGCGGGCGACGCATCGCTGCGGCTCTTGAGCCAGCGGGTCAATGGGTTTTTGGTGTAGGTGCCATAGCGCTTGCCCATAATCCACTGGTTGAGGGGCACCTGGCGGTGGTGGGGGCCGACCAGCAAAATATGCTGGCTACTGTCGTAGAGGGCGCTGGCTCGGGTTAAGAGCGGCACCTCTGCAGCCGCCACCCCGGCCCCCAGCATTACGTAGATCAGCGCGTAGGTCTGATGGCCAGCCTGGCGAGCCGCCTGCATAATTTGGTGCACGATGGGAGCAGGCAAATCGATCCAGGTTTCGCTATTGAGAGGTGCAGTGGCTGGGCTAAGCTGCTCAGCGGTCGGGCTGCTGACAGACTGAGGCTGGAGGCTCAGCAGCCAGCTCACCAGACTGTCGACAAAAGCAGCTCGGCTTGGCCACAGGCTGTAGTGGTCTTCTGCCTTGTCAGTAGCGCTATTCGTCGTGCCAGCGATCGCGGCATAGCCCAGCAGCACAGCCATGACCAAGCCCGCCACCTCCTCAGGGGGCAGCCCAGGCCGGCTGCCCTGGCCTAAAAGCGCCTCCAGGTGTTCGGCCATAGCATTGCGAATAGCCTGTAGCCCTCGCCCCATAGCCTGACTATTGTCGGCAGAAAACTGCCCCGCTTCGCCAATCACCGATCGCACCAGTTCTGAGAGCTGATCGAGGGTATCTAAGCACTGGGCCAAAAAATCGCGCAGCGCCTGATCGACTGGAGTTTGCCCCACAGCAGCCAGGGCAACCGGGTGATGAGACAACACTTCGGCCTCGGTCATCACTGCTGCAAGCAAGCTATGCTTGCTGCCAAACTGGCGAAACAGCGTAACCTCGTTCACTCCGGCCAGATCGGCCACCTGACGAGTCGTAGTAGCCCCCACACCCTGACTAGAAAAGAGCTGAAATGCCGCATCTACAAGCCGCTGTCGAGCTGATTTGCGCTGAGCTGCCATAGCAAAAAGAAAGCAACACTTGCATTTTACCAGAGGAGCTGCTAAGCTCACAAATGTAAGCGTCACTTGCAATTGACCTTGCCCCTACAGGGGGAAGCAGGCAGAAACTTACCGCATCGGCATGGACAAACTCGGCTCAGGTCGATGGTTTGAATCCTACAATTCCACAAGGACTTGCTATGACAACAACATTAAACCCCACGCCCCCTAAGCCCGGCATCGCCGACCTCGACTGGACCCTCGTCGGCTTTCTGACAGCCATCCACGGCGTAGCACTGCTGGCCCCCTGGTTCTTTTCGTGGTCGGCGCTAGGCGTTATGGTGGCCCTGCACTGGTTGTTTGGCAGCATCGGTATCTGCCTGGGCTACCACCGCTTGCTGACCCACCGCAGCTTTCAGGTGCCGCGCTGGCTAGAGTATGTTTTTGCTACCGTTGGCGCACTGGCGCTTCAAGGTGGACCGATCTTTTGGGTAGCAGGGCACCGTCAGCACCACCTCTACACCGAAGATGCCGAAAAAGACCCCTATGCTGCCAGCCGCGGATTTTGGTGGAGCCATGTGCTGTGGCTGGTTCACCGCAACCCGACGATCTTTAATGGCCAAATTTACCGCCGCTACGCCCCTGATATTGCCCGCGACCCCTACTACCGCTGGCTCGATCGCTACTTTCTGCTGCTGCAAGTGCCGGTTGCGATCGCTCTCTTTGCCCTGGGTGGCTGGCCCTTTATCATCTACGGCGTGTTTTTGAGAATCGTGGTGCTGTGGCACTCGACCTGGCTAATCAACTCAGCAACCCACATGTGGGGCAAGCGACGCTTTCATGTTGAAGATGGTTCGCGCAACCTGTGGTGGACAGCGCTGCTTACCTACGGCGAAGGCTGGCACAACAACCATCACGCCCACCCTAATGTGGCCCCGGCAGGCTGGCGCTGGTGGGAAGTCGATGTCACCTGGTACGCCATCTGGCTATTTGAAAAACTAGGTTTGGCTCGGCGTGTCGTGCGCCCTCCCGCCGAGAGGGCAGCACAGGGGCAGCAGTAGCCATTGCCGCTTGGGTCGTCGGCCCAGAACCATGGCCTGGGGTCTTAGTGGTGCAGAAAAGTTCTGAAAGGCTTGCCGTGCAAAGAGTCTCAAGTGAGACGGGATAGATGAAGCGGGGCA
>PYGV01000341.1 GCA_003022385.1 filamentous cyanobacterium CCP3
GTGCCCTGCGGCAGCGGCAGCAAGCTAACCTGGGGCGGCCTGGGGACCGGGGCCGATCTGGTGGTCAGCACCGCCCGGCTCAACCAGGTAATTGAGCACGCGGTGGGGGATATGACCCTCACGGCCCAGGCCGGGGTAAAGCTGGCGGATCTGGTTCCTCGGCTGGCTGAGCACAACCAGTTTCTCGCCGTTGACCCGGCTTACCCCAACGAAGCCACCCTGGGCGGCATAGTTGCCACGGCGGATACCGGCTCCCTGCGCCAGCGCTACGGTGGCCTGCGCGACATGCTAATCGGCATTTCCTTTGTGCGCTACGACGGCGCGATCGCTAAAGCGGGCGGGCGCGTGGTCAAAAACGTAGCGGGCTACGACCTGATGAAGCTGATGACCGGCTCCTACGGCACCCTGGGGATAATTTCTCAGCTCACCTTTCGCCTTTACCCAGGGCAGGATATGTCGAAAACAGTGGTGGTAACGGGAGCCACTGACCGGGTAGAGGCGCTGGCTGGTGCCCTGCGCCTATCGCCCCTGACCCCTGTGGCCATGGATATACTGTCCCCCGCCCTCGCGGCACATCTGGGCTATGGTGAAACCTTTGCCCTGCTGGTGCGGTTTCAATCGATCGGCCCTGGGGTCGAAGAACAGGTGGCATCACTCCTAGGCCTGGTGGGCGAGGGTCTTTCCGCCCGCATCTTTGACGGGGTAGAGGATGAGCGGGCCTGGGCTACCGCTGGGGCGGCGTTGTTCCCCCCCGCCCCAGAGCAGAGCGATGCGGTGGTGGCCAAAGTCGCGGTTCTCCCTGCCAAAGCAGTGGGCTGGCTGGCGGCGCTGCCTGAGGGGAGCCTGGCCCGACTGCACGGGGGCAGCGGCATTGGCACCGTGCGATGGGCCAATGCCACGGCAGCCATGGTAGAGGAGGTGCGGTCTCAAGCCGAAGCGGCCAGCGGCTACCTCACCCTGCTCGAAGCCCCTATATCGCTGAAAAAATCGATGGATGTGTGGGGCTACAGCGGCAGCGCCCTGGGCATGATGAAGGCGATTAAAGCCCAGTTTGACCCCCACGGCATCCTCAGCCCTGGTCGGTTTGTAGGCGGCATTTGAGGGAGCGGCGTAGACATGTCTGGAGCCAGTGCCCACACCCTGCAAGTGGCTGAGCAAGCCTTTCAAGCTTTTGCCACAGGTCTAGCCAGCGGTGACTGGACGGCTTTTTTGGCCTGCTTAAGCGATGACTTTACCTTTTGGTTCCCGGCTGGCCCGTTCAAGGGGCTTAACCACGGCAAGGCCAGGGCGGCGGAGTTCTTTGCGCTGGCCTCGACGGTGTTTCCAGGGGGTTTGACGCTGGTGGTGCTGCAGGTTACGTCTAACCCCACGACCGTTGTCTATGAAGTGCGCTCCAGCGGGACGATGCTGGGGCAGCCCTACGAAAACCAGGCGGCGATCGCCCTCGAAATTAAGGATGGTAACGTTTGCGCCTATCGCGAATATTTAGGCGTAATTTTTCAACTAGGGGCTGTCATCAATTAGCTGCTGAATGCCTAAACATCAAGGACTACAGCCCCTAGCCTGTTTTTTGGGTCGGGCGTGGCAAGGCTTAAACATAGGGCTTCTGGCCAGAATTGACGACACGCCCTAGGGCAGTAGCCAGACATCAACCATCCTCAACCATGAATTCAGCTAAAACTCCTGATCAACCTGCTCTCGAACCATCCGTAATCAAGGCTCGCAACACTCTGCTGGCCCTGTTTGTGGCGCTGTGTGTGCTCGATCTGGGGCTGGTTATTTTGGCTAAAGATAAATGGGCGATCGCGCGAATTTTGCTCACCGCTGGGGTGATGTACCTGGTCTGGCAGGGTCGCAAATGGGCCAAGTGGGTGCTGCTGGCGATTCTAACGTTGCTGGTGGTAAGCCTGGTGGCCCTGGTCATCGCCCTGGGCTCCCAGCTTTCGGCGGTGCTAGCCGTGGGCAGCGTGGCGTTGGCCATTCTCAGCGCCATTACCATCATCTATATGACCACAAACCCAGACCTTCAGCGCTTTTTGCACGACAAAAGGCAGTCTGGGTAGACCCTTGGGAGCTGAGCCATTGCAGCGGAAGTCCAAATCTTGAGCACAGCAACGCAGAGCTGACGGGCGCGATCGCCATTTTTGCTAGAGGGCTCAGGCCTACTCTAGTCTGAGGTTGAGGCAGCTTTTGGCATCGGCGATCGCCGTTTTCATGTGTCGATTGGTTTTTTTGGCAATCACTTCGACGATCCGGTTAGCCATTTTGAGGTCATCAATACCAAGCTGCACCAGTCGTGCCCTCAAAGCGTTATTGAACGCCGTGGCCAGGGACGACTGCTGAAAGTGAAGCGCAGCCAGGCGAGCATCTTGATCGCTGAGTTCAAAAATTCCCAGAGCTTTCATTTCCAGGGTAATCGTTTTGGCCTGGGGCGTACCGTCCTTAGCCGCCAGCCACTGCTCGACTTTGGGATGCTGCTTAACAAATTCTCGAAAGCTTTCCAGATAGGCGGCCTGGCTGATCAGGGCAACGGACTGGGCCAGCGTGAGTTCTTTCTGGGTAATTTCTAGATAAACCTTCAGAAGTCCGGGGCCGATTGGCAGAAAAGGCAGCGTTGAGCCGACCAGTTTGCCCAACGGAGAGTTAAGCGCGGCCAGCAGTGAATCAAGCTGGTTCACCAATGGCGCTAGCTTTTGGAGGTTGGGGCCTTCTTCTGCAAATACCTCAGCTAAACCCAGCACGGCATCGGCGGCATCGACAGTACCCTTGGCTCCCTCCAGCGCAACCAGGTCGTAGATATCGGCGGTGAGAAAGCTCCAGAGGCGAGTGGCCATTAACGGTTCCTCAGAGACATTTTAGGTTGAGGAAAAGGATCCATCTCAAGCTCAGATCAATCGTTAGGCCGCGTTCTATAGCCATCGCCAGCATCGTGAGACATTCCAAAGGTTTGGGCGCGATAGCTGTAGAGCCATTTGCCGCTTGAGCTGTCGCTAATGACGGTCACCTACATCCTAAGCGAACCGGCCACCGCTATGCCTTGCTCTATCCAAGCACGTACCGATGGCCGTTGCCACTGGTGCTGCACATACTCTACCAGCCGATCGGGCACCTCATCGCCATTGGCCACCAGGCGATTGAGCCTCAGCGCCAAGTCACCCCCACTAGCGCTTCAAAATCCAGTTCACCAGCGGAATGGCGGCCTTGGCAGGCAGCGGCTCGACGGCAAAGCGAAAGGGCAGCAGCAGCATGACGGGCCGACCGCCGCGATCGCTGAAGGGCTTGAGCTGCACCACCAGGTCGAGGGAGTAGTTGCGCAGGGGCGCTTTGAAGTTGACTATTTTTGGGATATCTACAACGGGGGCGGCCTGTTGCAGCACCTGGGTATCGGCGCTGCGGCTAAAGCAGTCTTCGCTAGTGACTACGGTGCTGAGAAACTGATTGGGGTTGACCACGCTGGCCACCTGGGGCAGGGCCAGGTCAAGCCGCATACCGGGGGTTTGACGAATTACGCGGCGAATTTCGTTGGTCACGCGGCTAATGGAGCTGCGATCCCAGTCAATGATGACCTGGAGGGCCTTGCTCTGGTTGATCACCTGCACCGTTAGCCCTTGAATGGGCTGGAGTGGATGCGGCCCTTGGGGCAGCACCTGCACCACAATCTGCCCAATCTGCGGCGTTTCGGGTCGGTCTTCTGGCGGTGCGAGGCTGCGGGGTTCGGGCACCGTCAGCCGCAGCGAGACGGCTTTACCCAGAGGTTCTACCCCAGGTAGCACCTCGACGGTGGTTTCAGCAAAGCCCTGGCGCACCATCTGCGATCGCACTGTACTCTCCAGGCTGGCGGCATCGGGCACCAGCACCACCTGGTCTTCTAACTCCTCCTCAATCGACAGCGCCATCTGATAGACCACAATGCCTATGCAGATGAAGTACACCGTCAGAATGAGAATATCGATCTCCATGCGAGCTTGGTTAGAAGGGGCGGTATTTAGAGAGCAGGGGTGGAGCCGGTGGACTATAGCAAGCGTCGGCTTCAACAGGACGCTTGCAGTCAGCGTATGTCCTCAGCCACAGGGCCAACGCAGTATAGCGACAAAGGGATGATTTCCCTAGAGAACGTGGCGCGATCGCCCCTGAAGTAAGGCCCCAGAGCCTCGGACATCGCTTTAGGGTAACACCGATGTGCCGTGCCGCAAGCAGGAAAAGAGCCCCTTTATCAGCACCCTACCCCGGCAGGGCAAAGGCGCTTTGCTTCAGCAGGCGAAACGGCCCCATCTTTGGCCCCCAGGTGGTTTTACCGGTTTCAGGGTCAATACCGCGATCGTTCATTTGAAACACCAGCGGACTACCGGGGGCCGGTGACTCGGGGCCAATGTCAAAGGCCAGCCGCACGTAGGAGGTAACGCCATTGGCGGTAAACGTGCACAAACTGTCGCCGGGCAGCCGGGCGCTGTAGGTTTGACCGTCGGGCTGGCGCTCAATGGTGAGCCCACAGGTGGGCAGATCGATCAGTTCTGCGCGGCTAAGACCGGCCAGGCGATCGGGCTGGGTAGCACCGCCCTGGTAGGTAGCCGGGTCGGGCAGGGCATAGTACTGCCCCCAGAGACCGTTCTCTTTTGTTGTCAGGTGTAGAATGCGCTGCCGGTAGGGCGGCTGGCCCGAGGTGACGCCAATCTGCTCGATAAAAAAGCCGTAGCCCTCGCCAAAGACAGCCTGGGGCAGAGGCCGCAGCCACAGCCGCAGGTGCAAATACCAGGCCGGGTCAGCCAGGGACTGGGGACGGTTGTCAAACTCTCCGGCCAGGGCGGTGGCCAACTGGTACAGCTGGGCCTCAATCATGGTCGTTGCCTGCATTGCTTCAGCCCTGATGCTACCGGAAAGTGGAGTCGTTTTCAGGCGCTTACTTGAGCAGCGGCACCCCGCTAGGCGGCGTAAACGTGAAGCTGGCGTCGGTAATAGAATCGGCGTCGACTCCCGACAAAATCGCCTCCGTCGAGGTCTGCCCCAGGGGCGTGGTGATCTGCATGTGGGTATCGGCCCCTACCTGCACCACGCTCAAGTAGGGCAGCAGGTCGCTTCCGGCAAACAAGGGCTGGGTGGCAATCAGGCTCAGGTCAATGCG
>PYGV01000342.1 GCA_003022385.1 filamentous cyanobacterium CCP3
AGATGTGTATAAGAGACAGGATGAGTCAGTGTGGAGAACGGCTTTGCAACCAGGATTCAATAGGCGTTTGAAAAACAAAACATCGCAATGTTTGGAAGGAACACTGCGATGTTTGGGGCTTGATCGTTATTAAGTCAGGGTTGAGTTGACTACTCGTAGAGCCAGCCCTTGGCGGCGGGTTCCCAGCTGACGAGTTCGCTATCGCTAAACCAAAGGGCGATCTCGGCCTGGGCGGTTTCGGGCGCGTCGGAACCGTGGATGATGTTGCGGCCCACGGTGACGCCCAGGTCACCGCGAATGGTGCCGGGTTCAGCTTCCAGGGGCTTGGTGGCGCCGATGATTTTGCGGGCGGAAGCAATCACGCCTTCACCTTCCCACACCATGGCGACCACGGGGCCAGAGGTAATGAAGTCAACCAGCCCGGCGAAGAAGGGGCGCTCGCGGTGCACGTCGTAGTGCTTTTCGGCCAGTTCGCGAGAAACGGCCATAAACTTCAGGCCGACCAGGGTAAAACCCTTGGTTTCAAACCGGCCAATGATGTTGCTAATCAGGCCGCGCTGAACGCCGTCGGGCTTGATCATTAAAAAAGTGCGTTCCATAGATACCTGTTCCTAGTGCTGTGAAAGGGTTGATTGCGAAAGCGTCTGTGGATGAAAGACCTTTTCTATGCTGGGAAACGGTGGCCACTTTGTAAAGGATTTGGCCAAAGATTTATGGTTTGAGCCCTAGGCATTAAGGTCGGGCCAGTAGCGATCGCGCTCTGCATCATACCGCCAGCCGCAGCCGTCGGGGTCGCGATCGCGGCTCCACAGCCCAAATTGGGGCTGGGTGTGGTGGCTGATTACCTCCGCGACAGTACAGCCCAACCGCTGGGCCAGGTCGGTGGCCGTCAGCGAGAGCGCCAGAGAGGCCTCCCCTACCGCCGCTGGATTAGCTGTATTGGGTGAGTGAAATGTATAGAGCACGTCCCCTGTGGGGGTGGGCTCAAAGTCGCCCCAAAACTCCTCGGCCCGCTGATCGAGAAACTGGCGGGCCTCGCGGCCGGTGATCTGGGCTGCGATCGCAAAGTCAAGCACGCTCAGGCGGCCCTGGTGGGCGGCAATTTGCGCATAAAACACCCGGTGCAAAGCCCGTTCTCGCGCCTGCCGCCGCCGCCAAAACCAGACGGCACCACCCCCTAGCCCGCCGACCACAAGCCAGGGTAGCAGGAGCTGAATCAGCAGCACCGTAACCAGGGCCGCCCCGGCCATGATCAGGGCCATCAGCAGGCGATATTCAAGCCCGGCACCGGAGCTGTGGAAGGGCCGCAGGGGCATACCGTTCTCAAAGTTGATAGGAAGCAGAGGGGATCGCACAGTAGTGTGGCATTCGATTTTAGCCACCGGAGCAACGTGGGGCCAGCTAAAATGCTGTCACGCCCCGTCCTATGCTGCCACAGCCGCCCCCATGCTGACCTTTGCTACCCCTGCCGACGAAGCCCTAACTGCCCAGCTAATGCAGCCCTGCCTAATTCGCGTCGTCGACAATATTCGCAAGCATACCGAAACCCTCGACTGGCGCAGTGACTACCTGGAGCAGGTGCGCTGGCCGGGAGGCACCACCGCCGTTCAGCGGCAGCAGGTCCGCGATCTGGCCGCTCAGCTAGAGGGAGCTACTCCAGCAGAGGCAGGCGCGATTCGTCAGCAGCTGAGCCAGCTGCCCACGCCGATGCCTGGCTACGAACTGCGGCTCACCCAGAGTGCTGACGCAGCCGAGGAGCCTCGAACCGCCACCCTCGACGTGTGGGAGCTGTGTTTTGCGGTGTGCTTTAGCGACTACCGGCCCGACCAGCCCGTCACCGTTGACCCGGCTCTGCTCGACCCCGACGGCGAAATCAACTGGCTTACCCTCGACGAAAAGGCTAAGGCCCTAGTCGAAAAGGCTATTGACGGAGCCATTGGTGAGGCGAATGGTCAGCCTAGGGCCACGGCGTAGGTGGGCCATACGGCACAATGAAAGACATACCCCGACGCCTAGCGCTACCCCCATGCTTGACCTGCACAGCCACACCACCTTCTCAGACGGCACGCTGACCCCCACGGAACTTGTGGCCGCCGCGATCGCCGCTGGGGTTAGGGCGCTGGCGATTACCGACCACGACACCCTGGCGGGCTGGGATGAGGCCCTTGAGGCATCCGGCGGCGAGCTGGAGGTGGTGCCAGGGGTGGAGCTAAGTACGGTAGAAAACGGGCGATCGCTGCATATTCTAGGCTTTTACCCCAACCGCAACCGACTGGAGCCATCCCTAAGCGAACGCATCGAAGGCCGCCGCCGCCGCGCGCAGCAGATGGCCGAAAAACTCGCTGCGCTGGGCTACCCCATTGAGCTGCCAGCGATGCCGGGCAGTATGGCTCCGGGCCGCCCCCACCTGGCGACAGCGCTGGTCAAAGCGGGCCACGCTGCCACCAAGCGAGAAGCCTTTGACCGCTGGCTGGGCGACCACGGCCCCGCCTACGTGCAGTACGAAAAGTTTTCGGCGGCCGAGGGCATTCAGCTGCTGCGAGACTGCGGGGCGGTGCCGGTTTGGGCGCACCCCTATCTGTTCAAAGGGTCAACTGTAGACGCGCTTATGCCTCAGCTCGTAGAGGCAGGGCTGATGGGCGTTGAGGTATACCATCCCCACCACAGCCCCAGCGATGTGCGACGATTGGAGGACTACTGCCGCCACTACGGTCTGCTAATGACAGGGGGCAGCGACTACCACGGTCCCCCGGAGAAAAAGCCTGGGGCCAAAGCTGCGGCCAACCCATCAGATAAGGGCGGCTCTAGTGTCAGGCAGCCGTCCAAAAAACAAACCGATACCCCGGTTGGTCTCAACCACCTGCACCTTCCCCTGGCGCTGCTTGAGCCGCTGAAGCAGGCCGCTGCTGGCTTGGCAACGGGCTTGGCTCACCATGAATGAGCTGACGTTTGACACCCTGGGTCGGACGCTAGCGGGAATTTTAACCCTCGATGCTGAAGCGTTTTTGGCCCTGCGTCAGTTTCCGGCCGATACCGTTGACACGCTGGCGCTGGCGGTGGTGTTTGTGGCGGGGCTGTCTCAGGCGGTGGCTCAGAGCATTATTTTGTTTGTAAACCGGGTGAAACCCCTGCGGTTTGGGCTGAGTTTGGTGCTGGCGGCGCTGCTGTTTGTGGCGGGGTATCTATTCTGGGCAGCAAGCATTTGGCTGGCCAGCCGCTGGTTTTTGGATCAGTCAATTTCGTGGCAGGCGGTGACCGACAGCCTCGCTTTTAGCTACCTACCGCTGGTATTTAGCTTTTTTGGCGCCATGCCCTATTTGGGGGTGCCGGTACTGCGGCTGCTGCAGGTGTGGAATTTGCTGGCGGTGGTGGTGGGCTTTGCGGTGCTGGCCAACCTCACGGCCACTCAGGCGGTAAGCCACGTGGCGCTGGGCTGGGTGGTGCTGCTGGTGCTCCAGCAGACTGTGGGGCAGCCCGTTGTCAACCTGGGGCGATGGCTCACCAATCGCACCGCTGGGGTCAAGCTGGTGGTCAACCGCGATCGCCTCAAGTCTCTAATTGCGGCGCATTCTCTGGGGGTAGAGCCGACAGCAATTGTGGGTCCCGATCAGCCGCCGGAGGCGATCGCGCCCCCGACCATACCCGGTTCTGCCGAAGCGATCGCAGCCCAACCCTCGTCACCCGGAGCCCTGGAAGAGCTGACTCAGCGGCGATCGCGGCGGCTAAACCTGCTGTGGATTTACCTGGGGCTGGCTCTGCTGGCCCTGCTGGTGGCCCTGAGCCTGGAGCCCCTGCGATCGGTGCTAACCCCCTGGCAGGGGCAGAGCCGGACGGCTCGCTGGCTGGCTGATTTGATCTGGATCGGCGCGATCGCCCTGGTAGTTGCCGCCATGCTCGCCCCACTAGAAGCCCTGGGCTGGTGGGCTGGCTGGTATGGCGACGGGGTCAACATCCTCAGCCCCCAGCCAGTGGATGAACCCGGCCAAAAAACCACCTATCCACGCCGATTCATTGTCTACCTCGACGGCATTAATCAGGCCACCGCCGACTATCAGCCCGCCGTAGCCCGCTACCTCGACGAGCTGAGCCACCGGCTACCCGCCAACATTGCCCTGGTCAAAGGACTGATTCCTTACTCGGTGCTGAATCGATCGCTAACCCAGGACCGGCCCCTGGCCTTCTTTTGGCGCGGCATCGAGTCGTTGACCAAGCGCCTCGGCCCCTGGGTGGGCCTGGTGATCAACCTGCGCAATATTTTGATTGTGGCGGTGTCTGCTGACCAGCGCTTTGGCCCTATCTACAACCAGGGGGTTGCCCAGCGCGTCTACGAAAGCCTCGTGCAGGCCGGGTACCCCGCCGCGGGCGGCATTCCCCTGACGCTGATTGGCTACAGCGGCGGCGGGCAGATCGCCTTGGGCATTTTGCCCTTTCTAAAGCAGGCGCTGGGGGCCCCGATTGAGGTCATTTCGCTGGCTGGGGTGATCAGCGGCAGCGGGCGCGCCACTGAGGCCGAGCAGATCTACCACCTGGTGGGCACCAAAGACCCCGTCGAGTGCCTAGGGCCAGTCATGTTTCCCCGCCGCTGGAAGGCCGTGCCGCTCTCCTACTGGAACCGGGCCAAGCGCAAGGGCAAAATTACCTTTGTGAACCTGGGACCCGTGGGCCACCAGACGCCAGGGGGCGTTCTCGACGACCAGGCGATGCTGCCCGATGGCCGTAGCCACCTGCAGCAAACCCTAGATCTCACCCTCAATATTTTGGTGGGCGACCTGCGCCAGCACCTGGATATTCAAAAAATTCAGGTGGTCAAGCTGGGCAACTACTACCACTTTCAGAGCGCGGCCTTTAACCACCCCAGCTACTACCCGGTACAGCAAGCCCTGCCTGCTCCCTGGTATCGCCCCGTGGGCGACTGGGTGGGGCGGCTGGTGCTGCCCGAGCCCGAACAACGCCCTTACCTCGACGACGTATGGCTAGAACTGCTGCACACGCCACCCGCCTATCGCGGCTGGCAGGGTCAGCGAGTGCCCCTGCGCCGGCAGGGCGAAACCGACCGAAAAAAA
>PYGV01000343.1 GCA_003022385.1 filamentous cyanobacterium CCP3
CCTCAAGATCTCAGCACGGTGCCCACCGGCATGTTTTCGACCGCCGACCTGCTCACCGAGTCGATGCTGACCAACGGCCCCCAGGGCAACCAGCACCTGTTCATCAACCTCAACCACCCCGTCAGCCGGGTCGAAACCCAGGGCAACCGGGCTACCCGCGTGGTGGCCTACGACCTGATTGCCCAGCAGGAGCGCAGCTACCAGGCCAAGGCCATCGTGCTGGCGGCGGGCACCGTCGAGAGCGCCAAAATCGCCCAGCTCAGCGGCCTGGCCGACCCCACCAACAAAATTGGCGTCGGCATTACCGACCACCCGATCTACTTCACCCACTTTGCCCTGCCTGTCACCGCCGACCTCTACGACCCCAACAGCACCAGCAAAGTGCTGCTCCAGCCCAACGATGGCAAAGCCCGTCCTTACAACATCGTGCTGGAGTTTGGGGCCGACTTTAACCAGGGCCGCTACGTCGATCTCGACCTGCTCGATCGCCACCGCCGCGAAAAAGGCAACGTCATGCTCTGCGAAATCGTTTTTCTAATGGATGCCCCGCTGATTGAGCAAAACACCGTGCAGCAGTTTGGCCCCGCCTACGCCAAACCTGTGGTGCAAATGCAGCCCAGCCCCCTCGGCGGCCAGTACTACGGCGAAATGAGCGCCATCAAAGACCAGCTAATTGCCGCCCTGGGCGGCCAACCCCTGGTCAACAACGACCTCAGCCTCAAGGGCGCGGGCCTGGGCGGGGTGGCCCACGAGGTCGGCAGCCTGCGCATGAGCGGCGAAACCGACGATGGCCAGTCGCTCAATGACGGGGTAGTGGACACAAATCTTAAGTTCCTGGCCTACGACAACCTCTACGCCTGCGATCTGTCGGTGTTTCCGTCGTCGCCAGCGGCGAACCCAACGCTGACCCTGGCCGCCCTTGCCATTCGTCTGGCCGAACATTTGCAGGAGGTAGTTTAGATAGCCCATACGTTTTGGCCCTGGCCCGCCCCATAATCGAAAACGGCTCTGCTGCTCTATGGGGTGGGCAACGCCCGCCAGCCTTCTTCAAAATTCATTTCCGCGCTGGTTGTTGTCTGTTGTGCGTATTGACGCTAAAATTAGAATCTTTGGAAATTGTTCGGAGAGTAAACGTTTATGGCGCGATACAGAGGCGCTCGCCTGCGGGTTGTACGCCGCTTGGGTGAGCTACCGGGCCTGTCCCGCAAATCCCCCCGCAAGGCTTATCCGCCTGGGCAGCACGGCCAAGACCGCAAGAAAAAGTCTGAGTACGCGGTGCGGCTAGAAGAAAAGCAAAAGCTGCGCTTCAACTACGGCCTGACCGAAAAGCAGCTGCTGCGCTACGTGAAGAAAGCCCGTCGGGCCGGTGGTTCGACCGGGTTGGTCATTCTACAGCTGCTTGAAATGCGGCTTGACAACACCGTCTTTCGGCTTGGGTTTGGGCCGACCATTCCCTCAGCCCGGCAGGTGGTCAACCACGGCCACATCTGCGTCAACGGTCGTGTGGTCTCGATTCCGAGCTACCAGTGCCGCCCTGGCGATGTGATCACCGTGCGCGATCGCGATGCCTCCAAAAAACTAGTCGAAGCCAACCTGGAGTTTCCTGGATTGGCCAACGTACCCAACCACCTCGAACTCGACAAAGCCAAACTAACCGCCAAGGTCAACGGCATCATCGAGCGCGAGTGGGTGGCCCTCAATATCAACGAGCTGCTGGTGGTTGAGTACTACTCCCGTAAGGCCTAAGGCTGCAGGCTTTTACTGGATTGTAGTTTGCTGGCCGATCAGGCTCATCGCTTACCGCCCATAACGCATTACTCTGAATAGCTTGAACTTTGGTCCCTGGCCCGTCAGCCAGGGGCCATTTATTTTGCTCAATTCGCGAGAATAAAAGAGCCTTTTGTAGACGATTCTCTATGCCGTGCCAGCTGTGCCACCGCCCTACCGAGCTAACCGAACATCACCTGGTGCCGCGCCAGTACACCCGACGGCGCAAACTGCCTCCTGGCGACACGGTGCTGCTGTGCCGGCCCTGCCACAAACACATTCACACGCTGTTCGACAACCACACCCTGGCCCGTGAGCTAAACACTTTAGACCGTTTGCAGGCCGAACCCAGGCTACAGCGGTTTGTCGCCTGGGTGAGCAAACAGCAGCCCGACAAACGCGTTAGAAGCTATCGGTAGCTCAGACTGTGGCGCTGGCCGCGGCGGGGGTAGGGGTGTTTGTCGTATCGGCAGTACCGTGCACCACCAGCACCGAGCATTCGGCGTGGTGCATGACGTAGTTGCTAACGCTGCCCAGCAGCAGCTCGCTGATGCCCCGGCGACCGTGACTACCCACCATAATCAAATCGGCCTGCCACGAGTTTGCCACGCTGCAAATTGTGGCGGCGGGTTCGCCCGCGACCTGGGTAAACTCAGCGGTTACTCCGGCACTGCGGGCCGTTTCTAGCTCCTGGCGCAGTTGGGCAATACCCTGGGCTTCAAATTCTTCCCAGCGCTTTTGGTACAGCCGCCAGGTCGAGTCTTCGAGCACCGGGTAATAGGCCTGGTACGACCGAATGGGAATGCCGGGGCTGCCTTCTTCGTAGGCGGAGAGCACGTGGCAGAGCATGAGTTCGGCTCCGGTGGCGCTGGCTAAGTCAAGCGCTTTTTTGAAGACGGCTGAGCGATGGGTCGAGTTGTCGAGAGCAACCAAAATTTTCTTAAACATGGCGGTGAATCTCCTGGTGTGCAGGCCCGCGTTTTAGGCTCTCTGAAAATTCAGCGCTAGAGACAGTAGGAGGAGCCAGGCCAGCGGCGTTCGGCTACACCTCCATTATAAAAAATCGGTCAGCCCAATTCCGCTGACCGTAACAATGTCTAACGGTGGGCCGGGCGCGATCGCCATCACCTCACCTATGCTTGCCAATGGGACAACCGCCAGGGAGGACGGCAACCCGCCGACCTACAGCGGCGCAGCGGCGCGATCGCAGCTACCCCCCAGAGCCTCTACTACCGTGCAGGTGTTGGCCACCAGCATCGCCTGAACGGTTTCGGCGTCGCTACCCGGTTCACCGGGGCCTTCGACGTACAGGGGCTGCTCAGCCACCGCCACCCCGGCATCTTTGGCCACCGACTCAATCAGCTGCGGGTTGGTGGTGTTTTCAGCAAAAATGGCGGGTACCTGCGCTGCTTTTACCTGATCGACCAGGGCCGTCAGCGCCCCAGGGGTAGGCTTCTCGTCGGTCGATAGACCGCTAAGCGCGCCTTTGACCTCAAAGCCGTAGGCATCGGCGAAGTAGCCAAAGGCCTCATGGGTGGTCACCAGCTGGCGCTGGTCGGCCGGCACCGTGGCCACCTGGGCCTGAATCCAGGCATCTATATCGGCAAACTGGCTGGCCAGGCGATCGGCATTCTCGGCGTAGAACGTGGCCTGGTCGGGGTTAACCTGGGCCAGCGACTCAGCGATAACGGTCACCATAGCGGCGTTGTGGGTGGCGTTGTGCCAAACGTGCGGATCAGGCACTAGCTCTGCTGTAGCGCCCTGGCCCTCTCCATGTCCGTGGTCATGATCGGAGGCGGCCTCGGCCCCGTGATCATGGCCATGATCGTGACTGTGATCCTTCCCATCGGCGTGGGTCGCGGCGGCCCCGTGATCGTGGTCATGGGCCGCACCCATGAGCGGATTGGGCACTGCCGCCTCATAGACCGCCAACCGTTCAGCGCCGGTCGCGCTGTCCTGGACCAGGGCAATCAGACCGGGAGCGGCGTTGTAGCCGTCATAGAGAATGAGATCGGCCTGCTCAATCGCCTGGCGATCGGAGGGCTTGACCTGATAGGTGTGGGGGTCA
Organism: filamentous cyanobacterium CCP3; assembly: GCA_003022385.1. Classification (GTDB taxonomy): domain Bacteria; phylum Cyanobacteriota; class Cyanobacteriia; order Phormidesmidales; family Phormidesmidaceae; genus Nodosilinea. The sequence continues at coordinate 3,836 of PYGV01000343.1, forward strand.
ACTCCCGGCTCTAGCAGACAGGTGAGCGCCACCGTTGTCTCGGCAATCTGCTCTGTCAAATCGCAGATCACGCTGGTGGTCGCTATCACGACAGGGGCATCGACCGGAGCCAATGCGGCTTCTCCATTGGGCGATGTGACGGCAGCATCGTCACCACTGCAGCCAATCAGGCCCAGCACCATCACCAGCCCCAGGGGCCTAGCCCAGCGACCTACCGCCATCCCTGTGTTTAAAAGCATTGCCTTCTACTCCCAAAAATAGCCAAAAATGGTCGACTCAACTATGATGATAGTGATAATGGTTATCATTTCATGGATGCCATGCTAGAGGTTCAAAACCTGTCTGTCAACTACCGGGGTGTTGCGGCCCTGGAGGATGTCTCGCTGACCCTTGGGGCAGGGGAACTGGTGGGATTGATTGGCCCCAACGGGGCTGGCAAGAGCACCCTCATTCAGGCCATGCTGGGGCTGGTGCCCAGTCGAGGCCAGGTGTTGTTTCAGGGCGCGCCGCTGCGGCGACGGCGGCAGTCGATCGCCTACGTTCCCCAACGATCGCGCATCGACTGGGACTACCCGATCACCGCCGGACAGGTGGCGATGATGGCCCAGTCGGCCCTGTCGGGCTGGTTTCGTAAACCCAGTCAGCGGGCCAAACAGCGAGTTACTGTCGCCCTAGAGCGGGTGGATATGCTGCACCTGTGCGATCGCCCCATCGGCCAGCTCTCGGGCGGCCAGCAGCAGCGCGTATTTCTGGCCCGCGCCCTGGCCCAGGACGCCGATCTGCTTCTTTTAGATGAACCCTTCACCGGCATCGACAAAAAAACCGAAGCTCTGATGCTGGGCATTTTCGCCGAGCTACAGGCCGAGGGCAAAACCCTGATGGTGTGCAGCCACGAGTGGGGCGACGCGCTGCACCGCTACGATCGCCTGCTGCTGCTCAACCGCCACCTGCTCGCCAACGACACCCCCGCCGCCGTCATGACCCTCGACAACATTCAGCGGGCCTACGGTCAGGGGCCACCGCTGAGTCACCCCAGCAGCGCCTACGCCGACTTTTTCTGCTAGTTCCCCCCGATCTGGCAGGGCGCATGGCATGCGCCCCTACGGTTTGGCCTTTTGGTAATCGGGGGTTGAGGAATCGGATTTGATGTAAGTACCTTTGTCCTGCTGACACTTTTGCTCTAGCAGCGCTTCGACGGCTCTCAGCAGCTCCGGCTGGCCCCAGTCTTGATAGAGCGAGGCCGCGATCGCACAGCCCCCCG
>PYGV01000344.1 GCA_003022385.1 filamentous cyanobacterium CCP3
GGGTAGAAAGTGCAAAATTCAAAGTGCAAAATTCAAAATTTTGAATTTTGCACTTTGAACTCTACTACCTACCCTCCCTCGGCTCATCAAACAGGTCGCCCAAGATCGCCAACCCCGCCTGCACCTGCTGAAGCTGCGCCTCAGATAGGCTCGTCAGGCGATCGGCCACCGTGTGCAGCGTCGCATCGTAGACCCGCGCCATCTCCGCTGCGCCCTCAGGCGTGAGGGTGAGAACAATGCGCCGTCGCTCGGCGGGGTCGCCCGTGCGATCGATCAGCCCGCGCTGCACCAGGCGATCGACCATAGCCGACATGGTGGGGCGGGTGACATCTAAATAGTCAGCCACCTCTGACAGGCAAGACCGCGATCGCCGCCGCAAAAAGTACAGCGCCCGCAGCTGCGACAGCGACAGGTGCGGCTTGCCGTGGCGACGAAGGCCCGCCCGCAAAAACCGCGTCACCGCAGGCACCGTCGTCATCATGTTGGCCGCACACTGGGTGGGCGTGAGGGTTTGGGTAACCACAGCAGGGGGCTCGTTTAAGAGATAGTTAGCTTAGCTAATAGTTAGCTTAGCTGAGTATTTTTGAATTGTGGCTTGCTACGGCCCTATCTGCTGTGCCGATTGAGGACGCCGCAAAACGATGGGAACAGCCCTAAGTTGAGGCTCAATTTGGCTGCCGCGAAAAAAATGTTCTGATCCCTCAATCTTTTATTCAGTGGTTTACAGGTCCTCCAAACCTGGTAGATTGTCTTGGTATCAGCAAAGAGATTGAAGCATTGATATGAAAGTCCTTGTAATTGGCGGCGACGGCTATTGCGGGTGGGCAACTGCCCTGTATCTTTCCAATCGCGGCTACGAAGTCGGGATTCTAGATAGTTTGGTGCGGCGTCACTGGGACGCTCAGCTTCAAATCGAAACGCTGACCCCGATTGCCCCCATCCAAAACCGCCTGCAGCGCTGGAAAGACCTCACCGGCAAGCACATCGACCTCTATGTCGGCGACATCAACAACTACACCTTTTTAGAAGAGACGATGCTGGAGTTTGAGCCGGGTGCCGTGGTGCACTTCGGCGAGCAGCGATCAGCCCCCTTCTCGATGATTGACCGCGAGCACGCGGTGCTGACCCAGGCCAACAACGTGCTGGGCAACCTCAACTTGCTCTACGTGCTGCGGGATCACTTCCCTGACTGCCACCTAGTCAAGCTGGGCACCATGGGCGAGTACGGCACCCCCAACATCGACATTGAAGAGGGCTACATCACCATTGAGCACAATGGTCGCAAAGACACCCTCCCCTACCCCAAGCAGCCCGGCTCCTTCTACCACCTCAGCAAGGTGCACGACTCCCACAACATTCACTTCGCCTGTAAGGTGTGGGGCCTGCGCGCCACCGACCTCAACCAGGGCGTGGTCTACGGCGTGCTGACCGAAGAAACCGGCATGGATGAGCTGCTGATCAACCGCCTCGACTACGACGGCGTGTTTGGCACCGCCCTCAACCGCTTCTGTATTCAGGCGGCGGTGGGTCACCCGCTGACGGTGTATGGCAAGGGCGGTCAAACCCGCGCGTTCTTGGATATTCGCGATACCGTGCGGTGCGTGGAAATTGCGATCGCCAACCCCGGCGACCCCGGCGTCTTCCGCGTGTTTAACCAGTTCACCGAAATGTTTAGCGTCGGCGACCTGGCCATGATGGTGAAGAAAGCCGGCACCACCCTGGGCCTCGATGTCGATATCCAATATATGGACAACCCCCGGGTTGAGGCCGAAGACCACTACTTCAACGCCAAAAACACCAACCTGCTAGAGCTGGGTCTGCAGCCCCACCTGCTGTCTGACTCGCTGCTCGACAGCCTGCTCAACTTCGCGGTCAAGTACAAAGATCGCGTCGACAAGAACCAGATTCTGCCCAAAGTTCAGTGGCGGCGCGATTAGTGCGTCAATAGGCCCAGTTCACGCCGTGAATTGGGCCTATTGACGAATTTTTTTCCTGTATTTTCCTTAGCCCCCCTCGATAGCTATGCGAATTGCTCTCTTTACCGAGACCTTTTTGCCGAAAGTTGACGGCATTGTTACCCGTCTCAAGCACACGGTCGATCACCTGCAGCGGCAGGGCAATCAGGTTTTAGTGTTTTCGCCTGAAGGTGGTTTGACCGAGTACCGAGGGGCTAAAATTCACGGTGTATCTGGGTTTCCGCTACCGCTGTACCCAGAGCTAAAGCTGGCGCTGCCCCGGCCTTCGATTGGCGAGGCGCTGGAAGAGTTTCAGCCCGACTTGGTGCATGTAGTCAACCCGGCAGTTTTAGGACTGGCGGGCATTTACTATAGCAAGACCCTGGATTTGCCCCTGGTGGCCTCGTACCACACCCATTTGCCCAAGTACCTGGAGCACTACGGCCTCGGTATGCTCGAGGGGCTGATGTGGGAGCTGATCAAGGCGATGCACAACCAGGCCCAGATCAACCTGGTCACCTCCACCGCTATGCAGGCCGAGCTGTCCGAGCACGGCGTTGAGAATATTGAGGTGTGGCAGCGCGGCGTCGATACCGAGCTGTTTCGCCCCGAGCTGGCCAGTGCTGAAATGCGCGATCGCCTCTCCGAAGGTCACCCCGAAGCGCCCCTGCTGCTCTACATTGGTCGCCTCTCCGCCGAAAAAGAGATTGACCGCATCAAGCCGGTGCTGGAAGCCATCCCTGGAGCGCGGCTGGCGCTGGTGGGCGACGGCCCCTACCGCGCCGAGCTAGAGGCCCACTTCGAGGGCACCCCCACCAACTTTGTCGGCTATCTGGCCGGAAAAGATCTGGCCTCGGCCTATGCCTCCGCCGATGCCTTTGTGTTTCCCTCTCGCACCGAAACCCTGGGCCTGGTTCTGCTAGAGGCGATGGCAGCGGGCTGTCCGGTGGTCGCCGCCAACTCCGGCGGCATTCCCGATATTGTGACCGACGGCATGAACGGGTTCCTGTTCGATCCGCTGGATGAGGCTGGGGCCATCAACGCTACCCGTCGCCTAATCGAAGCTAAGGCCGAGCGCGAGCTGATGCGCCGCAACGCCGTCGCCGAGGCCGAGCAGTGGGGCTGGGCGGCTGCAACGCGACAGCTGCAGCAGTTTTATCGTCAGGTGCTGGCGCAGCGATCGCTGCCAATGGCCGCTTAGGTCGCTTGAGCGATCTAGGGAGATAGCCATCACTCCTGCGGTGAAGCCGTTGAGGGTGGGTACACCGAGTCGTGAATTGTCATAGCCCGAATCTGCCCCGCCTGGATCAAAAACGAATCGGCACCGTCTGGTATGGTGGCGCGATCGGTGGCGGCAGTCCATTCCAAAAAGGCCAGCTCGCCGCTCCAGCCCACTGTTTTGTAGTCGTAAGTGGCAGGCCCCAGCTGCTCTGCCACTAGCTGGGCGACATCGCGCACTCCAGCATGCCCCATGAAGGTGCCAAAACGGGTCAGCGGCACGCAGTCGGGCGCAAAATTGCGGGCCAGATCGGTCTCAACATCGCCCGCCTGGGCCAAAGCCAAATGGTCACGGAAAACCTGCTCGGTAGAGCGGTACGTCATCACGTCTCCTGCCTAATGGGCCTCTAAAGCTTGGCCCGAATCGTAAACGAGTAGTCGCCGCCGGGTTCGAGCTGATAGTCAAATCGTTCTAGAAAGCGGCTGAGGGGTTCGCAAATCAGCGCCCGCCCCAGCGATGGTTCTACCCTGAGCTGCCCCTGGCGAAAGCGCCACTGAAACTGCCATTCATAGGTGCTGGCCCGCACTTCCCCCTCAATGCGGCCCTGGCTCCACGACTGGTGGGTAATACGAACGTAAGCGGTGGTTTCAGATTGACGGCGGGTCACAGCAGTAAAAGCAGGCAGTACAAAATATGGGCAGTTGGCGGAGCTAGATCAGCCCTCACAGGTACGATAACCGTAGCGTAGGCTGTGGTCTACCCCAAAAGTGTGGGCAACGATACGACCTAGGGCCTTAAATACATGAGTGAATGCAGGGTTAGCTGAGCAATTCGACGCAGGCTGTTTAACCCTAGACGAAAAAACGGTAGCCTAGGGAGAAGGTAAACTACGATCCCCAGTAGCGTGTTCGGCATCTTAGCGGTGTAGAGCACGTTTTGTTTACCCTATCTTCCCCGATTGTAAGGTTGGACCCTGCCTGTGCCCAAGGTTGGCATTATCTACAACGACGTTAAGCCTGTAGCCCGCCAGGCTGCTCTCGAATGGGAGGAAAAGCTGACCAGCCTGGGCTACACTGTTAGGCTGGCCACAGGCATGGGCGGTATTTTGGGCTATTCCCAACCCAATCGCCCCGTCTGCCATACCCCCCTCGACAGCCTGGTACCGCCCCACTTTGACGCCGATATGAGCTTTGCGGTGGTGCTGGGGGGCGATGGCACGGTGCTGTCGGCCTTTCGTCAGCTGGCTCCGATCGGGGTGCCGCTGCTGACGGTAAATACTGGCCACATGGGCTTTTTGACCGAAGCCTACATGAATCAGCTGCCCCAGGCGATGGATCAGGTGCTGGCGGGCGACTACGAAGTCGAAGAGCGAGGGATGCTGGCCGTCAAGCTTTTTCACGGCGCTGACCTGGTTTGGGAGGCGCTGTGCCTGAACGAAATGGTGCTGCACCGCGAGCCCTTGACCAGCATGTGCCATTTTGAGGTGGCGATCGGTCGCCATGCCCCGGTCGATATCGCCGCTGATGGCATTATTGTGTCTACGCCTACAGGGTCTACGGCCTACTCGCTCTCGGCTGGCGGGCCAGTGATTGCCCCTGGCGTATCGGTCACGCAGCTGATTCCCATCTGTCCCCACTCGCTGGCGTCGCGGGGGTTAGTGTTTCCCGATCGCGAGCAGGTTACCATTCACTCCGCGAACCCCGACCCGCTGGTGCTGATTGTAGATGGCAATGCCGGCTGCTACGTGATGCCCAAGGACCGCGTCAGCACCTGTCGCGCTCCCTATCCCGCCCGGTTCATTCGCTTGAAGTCGCCAGAGTTTTTCACTGTGCTGCGGGAAAAACTGGGCTGGGGGCTGCCGCATATTGCTAAGCCGACGTCGGTGGAGTTGCCGTAGGGGTTTGTGCGTGGG
>PYGV01000345.1 GCA_003022385.1 filamentous cyanobacterium CCP3
GTGGGGTGCGATCGGCATTGCGGTGTGCCTCATTGCCCTGGCCTGGACAACCCAGCAGCTGTGGGCCTCAATGGCCATCATTGCCGCCCTCGGCCTGTGTGGTGCCTTTGTGGGTATCCCCATGCAGACCCTGATTCAAGAAAAAACGCCAGAAGCCATGCGGGGTAAGGTATTTGGCCTGCAAAATAATTTGGTTAATATTGCCCTCAGCCTGCCTTTGGCCCTGGCCAGCGCCGTAGAAGCACGCCTCGGTTTGGCGAATGTTTTTATCGGTATGGGCGCTTTGGTGGGCTTAGGGGGAGTTGTAACCTGGTATATTGCCGATACGGCTATGAGAAAGGTCTAGGTTCCACGCTAGGCACCGTTTTTTTACCTTAAAACGGCTAGCAAATTGGCGCTCTGGCCCGGGCGATAGCTAGAAAACGGCCCATTGAGGTGATCCGGTAACGGATGCTCATCCTGAGTCGGTTCCAGAACGCTGCGCGAACTGCGTCGGTGTTCCGCTGGCGCTTGTTTCGGTTGTTTAATGGATATCGCTACACGGCATGCACATCGCGTGGCTAGGCAAAAAATCACCCTTCTGTGGCAACGTTACCTATGGTCGAGAGGTTACTAACGCCCTGCTTGAGCGAGGCTATCGGGTTACCTTTTTGCACTTTGCTCAACCTCAGGAGGGTCACGCTGCCGACCATTTACCCCGTTCAGAAGAGGTGCCGCTCCCCTTTCTGTTCAAGTCCCAGATCCTCACGATTCCTTCGCTGAAGTCGGGCAAGCTGCTGGCCGAGGCCCTGGAGCGGCTACAGCCTGACCTGGTTCATGCGTCGCTGACGCTGTCGCCCCTGGACTTTCGGCTGCCCGAAATTTGTGCCGAGCTGAATATTCCCCTGGTGGCCACCTTTCACCCCGCCTTCGATCGCCGGGTGCGCAGCCTGACTTCGGGCACCCAGCACCTCACTTACCAGCTCTATGCCCCCTGTCTAGCCCACTACGATCGCGTCATTGTCTTCTCTGACCTGCAGCGCGACCTGCTGAGCAAACTGGGGGTGCCCGCCTCGACCCTGGTGGTAATTCCTAACGGGGTCGATACCCGTCGTTACTCGCCGGGGCCGTCGGCAGTCAAGGCCGACATCTATGCCCGGCAGCTGTTTGTCTACCAGGGGCGCATTTCGCTCGAAAAAAACGTAGAAGCCCTGCTGCGGGGCTGGCGGCAGGCCGACATGGGACCAAACTGCAAGCTGGCGATCGTCGGCAGCGGCCCCCTAGAAGCGTCGCTAAAGCGGTTCTACGGCGATGAAAACGACATTATCTGGCTGGGTTACCTGGCCAACGAGCAGCGCCGCATCGACATTTTGCGGGCGGCGGACGGGTTTATTTTGCCGTCTCTAGTCGAAGGGCTGTCGCTGTCGCTGCTGGAGGCGATGGCCTGCGGCACCGCCTGTATCGCTACCGATGCCGGGGCCGATGGCGAGGTGCTGGCCGACGGGGCGGGCATTGTGCTCGACACGCAGCGGGTGTCGTCGCAGCTGCAAACCATTCTGCCCATTTTGCGCGACCACCCCGAAATCACCCAGCTTTTGGGCCACAAGGCCCGCGAGCGAGTACTCCAGCGCTACACCCTGAAGGACAACATTTCTGCCCTAGAGCGACTCTACAGCGAGGTGACAGCGGAGCAGCGGCTAATGTGCGGCCAGCGGGCCTGACTGGGGCTGAGCAGGTAGGCTACGGTTTTAGCTGATTTGCCACAATAAGAAATGGTCTTGTCGCCAGGTTTTGTGGTGTGTGCCTATGCCTTCTCCTTTTCCTGGTATAGATCCTTACTTAGAGCAGGCGACGTTTTGGTCGTCGTTCCACAGCCGTTTAATTGTGGCATTGGCCGATGCCCTGGCGCCTCAGCAGCGGCCTCGTTACTGTGTCGAAGTTGAGACTTGCACCTATACAGATAGGCCAGATGGGGGCGAGACTCGTTCTCAAGCTGAATTCTATACTGTAACCGTGCGGGAGGCGTTGTCCTGCTTTCCGCTGCCGCTTCAGACGGTTGACAGTCCGATTTTGGTAGACTTGTCGTAGGCTAGATGCCTCAGGTAAAAGACGACTCGGCTCTTGGGAGGCGCGGTTCCCTCGGTGGTGGCGGGGTCCTGTGCCCCCAGGCCTGCTTCGGTTTGTTGAGCCGATAGCGCCTAGCCCGTCTTCTGCGCCAGATCAACGACCGTAATCACCGACCCTTCCAACCCTCGTTCGGCTTGCTGCGTTTTGCCGCTGCACTCTATGCGGTGGATAGCTTTTCTCCAACCTAACCCCCAAAACTGTCCGGAGTATTGCACCTAGAAACATTTGGACAGCCAAAAATTTCTATCGCCGCCCAAACGCTCCTCGGTAAACCTGTAGGTCTCGATTAGATCTTGTAGTGCCAATGGTCGCTCGTCTCGGCCAAGATTAGCTGGCGCGATCGCGGTAGATCAACCCCTAGTCTTTAAACTGGCGCAGGAGGCGAGTTACGGTGACTCGGCCGAGGCCGCTAACGTCAGCCAGGTCTTGGTAAGTAATCTTGAGGTCGATCAGGCAGCCCTGGTCAATCTGCAAACCAAATCGGTTGAGTAACCAGAGGCGGTAGGGGCGATCGGGCAAATAGCTGCGCCGCCCGCCAGAACTAACATCAGCCGTCGGGCAAAACTCGACGGCTGATGTTAGTCGTCATTGTTACACCTCCTATCGGCTCTGGGGTCTAGAGCAAACTCGTCCCAGCGGTTGCATACCTGCCGGTAGCAGTCAGGGGGCGAGATGGTCAGGTTTCGCAGCCAGTTGATTTCGACTGACCTCCCGTGGGCGATCGCAATCAGCAGCTCTCCCTCGGGCTGGTAGGTTTGCACGGCCTCCCTCAGGCGATCTACATAGTCTGTCTTCAAACCCTGCGCTTTGAGATAGTCGGGCACTGCCGCTGTGGGAATATAGCGAGCCTGATATGTCACCACAGCGTCGCTCCAATTTACCGACGCGGCATTGGCGGTCTCCACATCGCAGACCACCAGCCCCCGTCCCTGCGCCCGGTAGCCCTGCCAGGCGACGTGCCCCAAGGGCAGCAGATTTTCACGAATAAAGGCGGACTGCCAGTAGCCCGAGCAGCCCTGCCAGACCTCAATAGGTAGTTGCATAAATCTCCTCTCGCAACTGCGGTGCGGCGGCCACCATCGCCTTGAGGGGCGTCATGGTTCGAAGAGTCATGAATATGGTGTCCTGAAATGAGTCGTATTGTGCAGGTGAAAGGGTGGCTGGCCTGGAGAAACTTACGCCATCAGCAGAGCAATACCTGGGGCTTCAGCAACGGGTAGGAGGTGCGATCGCACACCAGAGCCTGGAAATGCCCAACGAGACAGGGCCACCGCAGAGCGGCACCGCTGGTGGCAGTCTGATTCACGCGATCGCCATCACCTGTTTGGCGCAATTTTGGATTTGCGATTTTGGATTTTGGTTTCACGCTCCGCCAAAATCTAAAATCCGAAATCGGCTTACAGCTGCGGGACAGCGGCAGATTCTCACTGCACTTTCCCCGTTTCCTCCAGGGGCTATTTCCCTGAAACCGACAAGGCAAGTATCATAGCACCCGGCTTCTATTCGGCAGCAGGCTGCTTAATGTCTCGTTGTACATGCTCCTAACGGTCGAGTTAGAGCCGCAAAGCCGTAGCTATGCTGTAACAATAGGCCAGGTTTGAGGCTCAAAATCAGCAGGCTGAGCAATTTGCAATCCCTAACAGCCGGAGTCGCCGCCGCAGACCGCCAGGGTCTACTGCACCCGTTTGACCACTGCGCCCGTTTAGAACAGGCTGAAGCGTTCAGGCTTTGGAGCCCTGAGTCGTAAATATGACTTCAGGAGTAGACCATTTTCACATTATGAGATAAATATGAAATATGAAACGATTATGAAAAAGCTTTCATCCCATGGCGAACTCTTTCTCTAAGCGAAGGGTGCTTTTAGCCTCTAGTCTGGCGCTGGGGGTTTGGCTAACCGGCTGCACCACCTCTGACATCACCGCCCCGGCAGACCCCGCCGCCAGTGCAGAAGCAGCCGCCAGCACAACCGCTACAGCTGATGGCAAACTGAAAGTCTTGACCACATTCACCGTGTTAGAAGACATTGCCCAAAACGTAGCGGGTGACAAAATCAACGTCGAATCCATCACCCGAATTGGTGCCGAAATCCACGGCTACGAGCCCACCCCCAGCGACATTGTCAAGGCTCAAGATGCTGATCTAATTCTCTACAACGGTATGAACCTGGAGCGCTGGTTTGAGCAATTTCTGGGCAATGTGCAGGATGTCCCCTCGGTGCTGTTAACCAAAGGAATAGAGCCCATCCCCATTGCCGAAGGCCCCTACGCCGACAAGCCCAACCCCCACGCCTGGATGTCGCCCCGCAACGCGCTGGTCTATGTCGAGAACATTCGCCAAGCTTTCGTAGAACTTGATCCCGAAAATACCGAGTACTACAACGCCAACGCCGCAGCCTACAGCGAAGAGCTGCGGGCCATTGACACCCAGCTGGCTGCTGACCTAGAGCAGGTGCCCGAAAATCAGCGCTATCTGGTCAGCTGCGAAGGAGCCTTTTCTTACCTGGCCAGGGACTACGGTCTCAAAGAAATCTACATGTGGCCCATCAATGCCGAGCGACAGTTCACCCCCAAGCAGGTCCAGACCGTTATTGAAGCCGTCAAAACCAACGACGTACCCACCATCTTCTGCGAAAGCACCGTCAGCGACGAAGGCCAAAAGCAAGTGGCACAATCTAGCGGCTCCCAGTTTGGCGGAAGCCTCTACGTCGATTCTCTGTCTACCGAAGACGGCCCCGTGCCGACGTTCTTAGACCTGCTGGAATACGATGCCCGCACTATTTCAAATGGGTTGCTGGCGGGGAGCAAGACTCAGTAAGAGGGAGCGTATTGCATAGCGCGTGGGTGTGTAGGTGCGGAGAGGATAAATTCAAAATTCAAAATTTTGCACTTTGAATTTTGCACTTTGAATTTTGCACTTTACACCTCCACCCACCCACTCACCACCTACCCACTCACCACCTACCCAC
>PYGV01000346.1 GCA_003022385.1 filamentous cyanobacterium CCP3
ATGGGTGGATGGGTCGGTGGGTCGGGAGGTTTGGGTCTTATCTACTCTATGCTCATCTGCATTCCTACTCTCCCACTCATCCACTCTCCCACTCATCCACCCTCCCACTCATCCACTTACCCACCTACGATCATGGTTCACCTCGGCTACCACATTTCTCACGAACAGTTCAAGCCGAGCCAGCTGCTCGAATGGGTGCAGCGGGCCGAACGGGCAGGCTTTACCCACGCCCTGTCGTCAGATCACTTTTTGCCCTGGGGCGAAAGTCAGGGCGAGAGCGGGTTTGCCTGGTCGTGGCTGGGGGCGGCGATGCAGGCGACTAACCTAAACTTTCGCATTGTGAATGCGCCGGGGCAGCGCTACCACCCGGCGATCATTGCCCAGGCGGCGGCGACGCTGATGGAGATGTTTCCCCACCGCTTTTGGCTGACGGTGGGCAGCGGGCAGGCGCTGAATGAGCACATTACTGGCACCCACTGGCCGTGCAAGGGCGATCGCAACCGCCGCCTGAAAGAATGCGTCGATATCATGCGCGCCCTGTGGGCTGGGGAAACCGTCAACCATAACGGCCTGGTCACAGTAGAAGATGCCAAACTCTACACCCGACCCGACTACCAGCCGCAGATTATTGGGGCCGCAATTACGCCCGCCACCGCTGAATGGGTGGGGAGCTGGGCCGATGGGCTGATCACCACTTCGCGCCCGCCCGAAAAGCTAAAGCCCGTGGTCGACGCTTTTCGGCGCGGCGGCGGCGAGGGCAAACCGATGATTCTCAAGGTGCAGCTCTCCTACGATCGCACCCACGCCGCCGCCCGCGACGGTGCCCATCAGCAGTGGCGCAACAACATTTTCAAAAGCGTGCTGCTGAGTGACATTCGCACCGTCGAGCAGTTTGACGCCGCCGGAGCCTTTGTCACCCCCGACGAAATTGAGCAGCACGTGCGCGTTTCTGCCGACCTTCAGCAGCACCTCGACTGGCTCAAGGCCGATATTGATCTGGGCTTTGACGAGCTAATTTTGCACAATGTCAACACCGCCCAGGCCCAGTTTATCGATACCTTTGGCGAAACGGTGGTTCCGGCCCTATCCAAAAAATAAGACCCAATCCGAATTTCATAACCCCCAATTCATAAACAGCAACCTCGTAGGGACGTAGCCTGGGTTACGCGCTGTCAGGGTATGTTCCCTACCGCGACAAGAAGCTATGCCTCTACGGCCTCAGATCGGTTAAGGCAGAACTGAAGATGACTTGCTCGCAATTACTCCGTTGGCCGAGCTTACGCTGGTCAATGGGTCACGGTATCTCTCGACCCACAAGCGCAAACCTGGATCGTTAAAAATAGTCATGGAACGGTAATCCGTCAGCTAGACATTTCAGGATTTGCGGCCTATCGCTCAAGACACTCCAAATGACCAATTAGACATCGGTCACTGAGGTGTCAGTCATTGGGTTGTCGTTGCCAATCTTGCGGGCAGCTAGGGCGGCGGCCAGCAGGCTAATGCCAGTTAGCAGCAGGCTGATACCCACGTAGAGACCGATCAACCAGAGGGCGCTGACGGGCCAGCGGTTGAGCACCATAATGCCGAGAATCAGGGTGACAACCCCGTTGAGCACCACCAGCCACGACATGCTGCGGCCCACTTTTTGGGTGAACCCCATGATGATGGTGTAAATACCTTCGACAATAAATAAAATGCCGAAGGCCAGGGTAAGGGCAAGCAGTGCTGCTCCAAGGTTAAGCAGAATATAAAGGCCAGAGATAGCGTAGAGCAAACCGACAATCAAGTTGAGCCAAAACCCGCGCACAGGGTGCGATCGAAAGGACTGAATTACCATCAAAATGCCGCTGATCAGGGCAATCCATCCCATCATGGCGGTGAAGAAGGCTGAAGCTATCATCGGCGAAATAATTGCCAAAATGCCGAGCACAATCAGCGCAATGCTCAGAAAAATGACCCAGTTTGTCGCTTTTTTAATCTCTTCGCTGGAGAGAAGATTGGTTGTCATGATCGTTTCCTCGCATTCTGTTACTAAAGGGTTATTTAGGGAGGCCGAAAGTTAGCAGCGTGACATGAAACGACTGTGAAAATTGTAGGCGGTGGCCGAAGTCTGTGAAATTAATAGATGTAAACCACGCCTGCGCCATCCAAAACCCATCGCGGTAGCTCAAAAATGACAACCGATCGCGAACCGCATCTCGGCCTGTGGCCCACCTATCCAGGCTCGTTGTCTCGACTGTAGAGAATCTGCATCACCCGCGAGCCGGGTTCGCAGACGGCGTCGCGGGCCACCACAGCGACTTCGCCCGTGACGCCAGAGCGGTACTCGGCCACTACATCGCCAAAGGCGTTGCGCTGTAGGGCGACGGGCTGACCGGGGACGACGCGATCGCGCAGATCCACCAGCAGCTCTAGAAACCCGCCCGTGGTGGCGCGAATGGTCTCCAGGGCATCGCCGTAGACCGTACCCACCTCAGCGGCGGTGCGCCCCAGCGGCCCGTCGATCAGGCCATAGTGCTTCAGCACGTTGAGGCTGCCCTCCACCGCCCTAGCGATTTTGACCGCGTCGAACCGCCGGGGACCGCCAATTTCTACCGTCAGGGCCGGAATGCCCGCCTCCACCAGGGCCGTTTCGAGGGTGCCTGCCAGACCGGGGTCGTTTTGCATTTGCTCGACCGGAAACAGCTCGGCCATCTGCCGCACCGTGGGCTGCCGCAGGTCGGCAAACAAAAACAAGGTAAAATCGCTGCCAGTCGTCACGGTGTGGTAGTCAATCACCAGATCGACATTATTAATGAGCAGGCGATTCCACAGCAGCCCGGCGTGGCGGGTGGCGGCAGTGGCCCCGGACTCATCCCCCGGCCACACCCGGTTCATATCCACTTGCGAGCCGCCGCCCTGGGCGGTCAGCCAGTGCGATCGCGTATACTCCACCGCCGGGCGCGACACCCCCAGCACCGCCACCACGCTGCCCGCCATCGCCCCTGGGCCGAGCTGGGCCATTACCCGCTGCACCGCATTGATGCCACTCACCTCGTCGCCGTGAATGCCCGCCACCAGGCCCACGCAGGGGCCGGGGCGATGGCCCACCGCCACCACCACCGGCACGTACCAGTGCTGGCCCGTCCCCATCTCCACGCCCTGAAAAAAGAACCGATGGTTCTGCCCTGGGGCCAAATCACCCACTCCCAGGTGGCTGATCACCGGCACCCCCTGGAGAATGTCGCCGGTATAGACTGTCTTTGCAATGTCGGGAATGGCGCCTGGGTTGATCAGCGTCGTCATGGTGGTTAGCGGGTGGGTAGACATTAGCGCCAGATTACACCAGTTAAAAAAGGACGCAAAGTGTGCAGAATGAGCGTCACCTACACGGGGCAATCAATGGCCACCAGCCCAAGGCCAGTAGCCACTCCGCCAACCGGTCCACACCACTGGGCTAACGAGGTAACCCTAGGGGAGGGAGGTGCGGCGATCGCGGTCCGTTGGTGGGCTGGTTCATAGAGCAACTCCTGCCGTTAGACGATGGGAGTACGAGACTTGAGGTTGAAGCGGTAGCCCTGGGGCAAAATGTGCAGCTTGACCCCACACACCGCAATGGGCTCATCCTTGAGCAGCCCCTCCAGGTTGTTATGGGTGGCGGTGGTTTCATCGACCACGGTGATGGCCCCGGCCCCCACCACCTCAAACTCGTCGCCCGTGACAATGATGGCCGTGTTTTCGTCAATACCCAGGCCAATCACGGCGGGCTGCAGCACCAGCGCCGCCACCAGCCGCCCTAGCCGCCCCCGCTGGGCAAAGTGCTGGTCAACCACAATACCGGGCAAAAAGCCCATGCCCGGCCCCATCTCCACCGCATCGACGCTGGGGTTCGATACCGAGGAGCCACCCACGATCATCTCGTCGGGCATCATGGCGGCTCCGGCACTGGTGCCGCCGATCACGGCTCCTTCCTGGTGGCGTCTGTGAATGGCATCGTCAAGGGGAGTGCCTTTGATGCAGTCAACAATCCGCGACTGGTCGCCACCGGTAAAGAAAATGCCGGTCGCCCCTTCAATTTTTCCCAGGTTGTCGCTGCGTTCAGAGTCTTCGCGGCGCTCGGTGTGAACCACGTCCACGCGCTTGGCCCCCAGCCGCTCAAACACGCGAATGTACTCATCGCCCACTTCGCCAGGCAGGCTAGTGGCCGCCGTCATCACGGCAATCTGGGCCTCGACCCCGCCAGCGGCACGGATAAATTCTCGCAGGACAAGGCAGTCGCCTTCTTTATCTTCCGCGCCGCCGATAATGACCAGCGAGCCGGGCTGTTGTTGTTCGGTACCCATGGTGGTGACTCCTTAAGGTGTCTGTAAAGTGTCTGTTGTTACAGAATCCCAGCATCCCAGATCCATGAGCTAGTCGTACTATATCCATCGGCTGAGTCCTGAGGGCAAATGCTGACAAAGGTAAGCCGCTTTGCTTGGTGCATTGCTGCGTGATTCACTCTACAATTTCTATACCGGGAGTGTGGCCCAGCGGCACGGACGATAAGGATACGACTACCCGCCAAAAAGGACTAATCGTGGCTGACCGACGACTGATCATTGAAATGGGCATGGGCGTAGACCAGCACGGCCAGGATCCCACTGTGGCGGCAGCGCGAGCGGTGCGCAACGCGATCGCCCACAATGCCCTGCCCGGTGTCTGGGAAGTCGCGGGCCTCAGCCACCCCAACGAGATGCTGGTCGAGGTGCAGGTGGCCGTCCCCTTTCCTGACCAGGTGCGACAGGAGGAGGTGCTGGCGGTCTTGCCCTTTGGCCAAAAGACACTGGTGCTGAAGGAGGGCGGCATGGTGGTGGCCGGTCGCGCCATCCCTGAACTCGACGACAAAAACGACGACATGTACGTGGCGATCGCCGCCGTTACCGTCCTAATTCCTGATCGATGAGCACAGTGGGGATGAGGGGATGAGGTGATAAGGGGATGAGGAGGTTGAATCTTGCAAACGTCTTCACCTCCTCACCCACCTCACCTCCCCATCTACTTCCCCCTACCGCAGCCTCTCCCCCCGGTACCGCACCTCCTTCTTCATC
>PYGV01000347.1 GCA_003022385.1 filamentous cyanobacterium CCP3
GGCTACGGCCGGTAGGGGGTAGGGGCTCTCTAGCAAGGCCAGCAGCGTCTCAGGCGAGGGGGGCTGGCGCAGCAGGTCACCGTAGAGGCCCTGAAAGATCTCACTGCCGGTGCGGTGCCCCAGGGGCTGCGATCGCACCCACCAGTAGCGCTTTTGGGTCAAATTTCGCCTCCCCAAACCCACCTGGCCCACCAAAATACCACCAGCAGCCCCAGGGCGAACCAGTCCCAGCTGCGCAGCACCAGCTGATACCAGCGCACTCGGTGCTCATTGGGGCTGGTAAAGCCGCGCACCTCCATCGCTGCCGCAATTTGCTCGGCCCGCAGCAGCAGATTTTCGAGCAGTCGCTCCGTCACCGCTAGCCACACTTGGGCCGAGCCCCGAAAGCCCAGCTTCTTCCAGTTGATGGCGCGGGTCTGCACCGATCGCACCAGGTTCTGCACCTCCTCCAGCACCAGGGGAATAAACCGCAGCGAGAGCGTCACCGTCAGGGCAATCTCGGTCACCGGCAGGCGCAGCCACCGCAGCGGGGCCATCAGGGTCTCCAGGGCCAGGGTAATTTCTTCGGGCGCAGTGGTGAGCAGGAAGAGGTTGGTGCCGTAGATCAGGGTAAACAGCAGCGTGCCAATGCGAATGCCCAGATCGAGCGATCGCCGCGTTATGGTGATCGGCCCCCAGTCAAACACGACGTAGCGGTACGATGTCGGCTGCGGCAGCTCCGGTAGCAGCTCCGGCGGATTCTCTAGCGTCTCCATCGCCTCTGGGGTGGGCAACCACGGCGTCTGCGACACCTGCAGCCCGTCGGGCATGACAAAGGTCAGCAGCATGACGATACCAGCCAGCACCACCAGCCAGCCCATCTGCTGCCGCCACACCCGAAAGGGAATGCGCGCCGCCAGTGTCAGCAGCACCAGCAGCGCCACCAGCCCAAACCGCCAGTAGGCATTGGCCCAGATCGGTGTCACCAAAATGCTCATCAGCCAGGCCATTTTGACCCTGGGGTCGAGTCGGTGCAGCCAGGTTACCGGCTGCTCCAGGTAAAGGCCAATGGGAAGAGAGCGAAGAAGATCCATGAAGGTGCAGGTTGGTTTTTGACTACCGTTGCCAATTTTGGATTTGCGATTTTGGATTTTGGATGAGTTGGGTGAGAAACTCTAAAACCTATCGCTCACTAATCGCCAATCCAAAATCCAAAATTTCACTTCACCTTAGTTGCTCGGTTGGGGTTGTTGCGCTCCAGGTCGCGCATCGCCTTGCCCCGCCAGAAAATGCGAATGGGCGTACCCTCAAAGCCCAGGTTCTCGCGAAACTGGCGCTCGACGTAGCGGCGATAGTTGTCTTTGAGCAGGTGGGGATCATTCACAAACAGGGTGAACGAGGGCGGTCGCACAGTGACCTGAGTACCGTAGTAAATGCGGCCCTGGCGGCCCTGCCGGGTAGTGGGCGGCGTGTGCCACTTAACCGCATCTTCCAGCACTTCGTTGACGACCGAGGTACTGACCCGGCGGCGGTGTTGCTCGACGGCATGATCGACCAGTTCTAGAATTTTGGGTACCCGCTGGCCGGTCTTGGCGCTGACGAAGATGCGCTTGGCCCAGTCGAGAAAGTTCAATCGAGCTGAGATCTGGTGATCGAAGTCGTAGATAGTGTGGCTGTCTTTTTCGACCGCGTCCCATTTGTTCACTACAATGACGCAGGCGCGACCGTCTTCTTCAATGCGGCCCGCCAGCTTCTGGTCTTGCTCGGTGACGCCGTCGAGGGCGTCGATCACCAGCAGCACCACATCGGCGCGGCGAATAGCCTTGAAGGCACGGTTGATGCCGAAAAACTCGGGGCCGTACTCGACGCTCTTTTTCTTGCGAATGCCAGCGGTGTCGATCAGGCGGTAGATCTGGTCGCCGTGCTGCACCTGCATGTCGATCGCATCGCGGGTGGTGCCTGAGATCGGGCTGACAATGGCGCGGGTCTCGCCCACAAACGCATTCAGCAGGCTCGACTTGCCCACGTTGGGTCGCCCCACGATGGCCACCTTGATCTCTTCAGTTTCGGCTTCCTCTACCGTTTCGGGCAAAAACTCCACCAGGGCGTCGAGCAGCTCCCCGGTGCCGTTGCCGTGAATGCCCGAGACGGCGAAGGGCTCACCCAGCCCCAGCTCCCAAAACTGGGCCGCCTGCACCAGCCCATCCTCCAACGATTCGCACTTGTTCACCGCCAGCAGCACGGGCACCGACTGCTGCCTGAGCCAGCTGGCGATTTCGCGATCCGATTCGGTGGGGCCAGTTTTGCCGTCGACCACAAATACCGCAGCGCTGGCTTCGGTTAGGGCCAGCTGAGCCTGTTCGCGAATGTAGGGCAAAAATTCGGTGTCGTCGTCAAAGACCAGCCCGCCGGTATCCACCACCAGGTAGTCGCGATCGCGCCAAAAAGCCGGTTGATAGGTGCGATCGCGCGTCACTCCCGGCTGGTCATAGACGATAGCGTCCTGGGCCCCAGCCAGGCGGTTCACCAGGGTAGATTTGCCCACATTGGGGCGTCCGATAACCGCAACAATAGGCAGTGGCATGACGTGGGCCTTTAGGCAGAGGAATGTTCAACCAAATCTGGGCGTTATGCTGGCGTTATTAGGGCCAGGCCCAGACTCTCAATGAGGTAAATTTTCTCAATTCTCCCATTGTAGCGATAGGGACTCTCCCATTGTAGCGATAGGGACTTCACCTATGGCCGCATTCTTGCCACAAGGAACTCTTGTACTACTCAGATTCCCAGGCAATACTAAATTAATTCTCGAACGACCTTTCGCTATGACCTCAAGTAATGATCGCCTAGACCGCATCGAAGCCCTGCTAGAAGCCTCCATGGCTCAGCACAATCGCGAAATGGCAGAAATGCGCCAGGTCCATAGCCAGGAGATGGCAGAGATCCGGGCTGGGCTGCGTGAAACCAGAGCGATTACCGAGAGTAACGCCCGCGCCATTGAGGCTTGGTCAGGCCGCATGACTGAATCTGAGGATGTCTCAAGGGCGATGGCCACCGACACCGAACAGCGGCTAGAAACCGCGATCGCCGACACGGTAGCCATGATTGCCGATATGGGTCGTCAGCACCAGGAAACCGACCAGCGGGTTGAGGTTTTTCTACAAGAGGCCAGGGCCGATCGCCAGCGCAGCGCCACTGAGCGCGAGGAAGCCAATCAGCGATTTGAGGTGTTTTTGCAAGAGGCCAGGGCCGATCGCCAGCGCTTTGATCAAATCACGGCTGCAAATGCTGCTGCCCAACAGGAAACTAATCAGCGATTTGAGGTGTTTCTGCAAGAGGCCAGGGTCGATCGACAGCGCCTAGACAATACGATTACTGAGCAACAGGAGGCTGCGCAGCGATTTGAAGTCTTTCTACAAGACTCCAGGGCCGATCGCCAGCGCTTTGATCAGGCGATGGCGGCCAATGCAGCCGAACATCGGGCCTTTACCCAAAACGTGCAGGTGCTTCTGGCGGAGATTTCGCGTCTGTGGCAGCGGGTAGCGGGCTGAACTTGCCCGGTGGTTCGATGAAATCACCGCGATAGTATGGAGTCAGCCCCAGCCTGCTTAGTGCCATGACCCCCGCTGCATTGATTGCAAAGCCTATCAGCCAGCTACAGCTCGCCCCCGGCAGCCTGCTAACAATTCCGAACGTGAGCTGGGATGAGTTTGAGGCCATCCTTCAAGAGCTAGGTAACCATCGGGCGGTGCGGGTCACTTACTTTGAGCAAACCCTAGAACTCATGGTTCCACTGCCCGAGCACGAAAAGCCCAAGGAAATTATTGGCGATATCGTCAAAACTCTGCTGAAAGCCTCTGGGCGCCGTTACGAGCCCTTTGGTTCGACCACGTTTCGGGAGACTGGGGTGGCGGGGGTAGAGCCCGATGCCTGCTTTTACATCGCTAACCATCAGCAAATGATTGGCCGTCGCCGTCTAGAACCGGGCGATCCACCCCCAGATTTGGCGATTGAAACCGATGTAACGTCAAAGACGACTTTGGATGCCTACCTGGCCATCGGCGTGCCTGAACTGTGGATTTTTGCCAGTGGCAAACTGACTATCTATGTTTTTCAGCAAGATCGCTACCTTGCCGTTGAGGAAAGCCCCACCTTTCCGGGACTGCCTTTAGCGGGGTGGATTGCGACTACGGTGCAGCGATCGTGGCAGGTCGGGACATCTCAGGCACTAGAGGAGTTGGAAGCGCAGATTTAGGCGGCTACGTGGCGGTGGCGACGGTAGAGAACAACGGCTGAGAGGGCGATCGCCGCTGCCGTCAAAATGTGCACCACATTGAACGGCGTACCGGGGAAAAACCACGAGTCGGTGCGCAGAAACTCAATAAAGAACCGCCCCAGCGGATACCAGATCAAATAGCCCAGAGCCAAATCCCCCGGCTTGAGCTGCCGCTCAAACTTGCGCGAAATCCAAAACAGCACCGCAAAGCCGAGAAAGTTCCACAGCGACTCATAGAGAAACAGCGGGTGGAATCGGGTGGTGTCGGGGTACTGGGCCAGATCGTTGTAGGGCGGAATCCGGTGCTGAGGGTCGATTCTTAAACCCCAGGGCAGGGCAGTGGGCGGGCCGTAAAGCTCTTGATTGATAAAGTTGCCCCAGCGGCCAATGGCCTGGGCCAGGGGTAGCCCGAGGGCAATGCCGTCGAGATAGGGCAGCGGGTTGAGCTTGCGAATGCGGCTGAAGATGAAGAGCGCGATCGCCCCAAAGATAAACCCGCCAAAGATATGGATGCCGCCGCCCCAGATCTGCAAAATTTGGCCCGGCTTTTCGAGGTAGTAGCCCAGTCCCTCTGGCCCGCGCGGCGACTGAATGAACACGTAGTACAGCCGCGCCCCGATAAAGCCCGGAATCAAAATCCAGAACAGCATGTCCCAGAGGTTGTCGGGGTCTTCGCCCTGGCGAGCGACGTAGCGCCCCGCCACCGTCGCCGCCGTGAGAATTGCCGCCAGCATCAAGAGCCCGTACCAGCGCAGGGCAAAGGGGCCAAGTTCAAAGATGATGGGGGAGACGGGGGGATACAT
>PYGV01000070.1 GCA_003022385.1 filamentous cyanobacterium CCP3
ACCTACCCCCCTACAACTGCACTGCTAAATGCTGGAGATGGCATGGCCGCAAATTTCCCCTTCCTTTCGCCCCCGACAACCGTCCGCACATCGCTGTGGCCCGCCGCAACGTCTACCCCCGTCGATCGCATTCGCCGCCTGGTCTGGAAGATCGCCTTGGCGACCCTGGCCCTGATGGCGGTAGGCAGCGCTACCCGAGTCATGAACGCAGGTCTGGCCTGCCCCGACTGGCCCCTGTGCTACGGCCAGCTCGTACCTAAACAGCAGATGAACCTACAGGTGTTTTTAGAGTGGTTTCATCGGCTCGATGCCGCCTTAATTGGCCTCAGCACAGTCTGGCTGGTCGCCCTATGCACCTGGTATCGACGGCAGGTGCCGGGCTGGCTGCCCTGGGCGGCAGTGGGTGCCCTCGCCCTGATTGGCCTACAGGGGGCGCTGGGTGGCCTGACCGTAACCCAGCTGCTGCGCTTCGATATTGTCACCGCTCACCTGGGCACGGCGCTGCTGTTCTTTAGCGCCATGCTCATTATTGCCACCTGTCTGCTGCCCTACCGCTCCACCGGCACCGTAGGTCGCCTGCCCTGGCTGGGGCTGGGCGCTACGGCAATTGTCTATGTTCAGTGCCTACTGGGCGGGCTGGTGGGGTCGCGCTGGGCGGCCCACCAGTGCCTGGGCCTTAAAGAACTGTGCCAGGTGATGAATAGTCACCTATTGGGCATTTTGCCCGCTACCGCCGCGGTGCTGGCCCTGACCTGGACGGTATGGCGCACTCCGGCACTGACCTATCCGCTGCGGCGGTTGGGCAGCTTGGCCAGCATGCTGCTGGTGTTTCAGCTGGTGATGGGCATTGCGACCTTCCGACTCAGGCTGCAGGTAGAGCCGCTGACGGTAGCCCACCACACCCTGGGGGCGGCGCTGGTAGGTACGCTGGTGTGCTTTACGGTGCTGGCCTGGCGCGATCGCCTTGGGCCTGCCCCCATCGACTACCGCATCAACACAACGCTATCTGCCCAGGAGTTGGCTAGTGCTGCCGAGTAGTTGTATAGGCCTGAAGCAGCTTCATAGCGTAAAAACAGAGCCTTTTCGGAGATTATCCAGCCGTTTTCACCATTTTTGCTGACAATTGCGGTTTTTAGAACCATTTAGGATTTTTTGCATGAATCAGACCACCACCTGGAATGCCCCCACCCGCCACCACGACTCATTTGGGGCCGTCGTGCGCAGCTACGTGCAGCTCACCAAACCCCGCATTATTCCTCTGCTGCTGATCGAAACGGCGGCGGCGATGTGGGTGGCTGGTCAGGGCCAGGTAGACCCGGTGCTGCTGATTGTGACGCTGCTGAGCGGCACCCTGGCGGCCGCTTCGGCCCAAACCATCAACTGCGTCTACGATCGCGATATCGACTACGACATGGAGCGCACCCGCCACCGCCCCCTGCCCTCGGGGCGCATTCAAATTCGCGATGCGCTGGTATTTGCCGGGGTGCTGGCCGTGCTGGCCTTTGGCCTACAGGCCCTGGTTGCCAACCTGCTGAGCGCCGTGCTGGCGATGGTGGGCATCGCTATCTATGTGGGCGTCTACACCCACTGGCTCAAGCGCTCTTCGCCGCAGAATATTGTGATCGGCGGCGCAGCGGGGGCTATCCCTCCCCTGGTGGGCTGGGCGGCGGTGACGGGCGATCTGCCCCTGGCCGCCTGGCTGTTCTTTGCCATTGTCTTTATCTGGACGCCGCCCCACTTCTGGGGGCTGGCCATGCTCATTCAAGATGACTACGCTAAGGTCAACGTGCCGATGATGCCCGTAGTGGTGGGCGATCAGGCCACGGCTCGGCAGATCTGGTACTACACCCTGGTGCTGGTGCCGCTGACGCTGATGATGACCTACCCACTGAGGGCTACCGGGGCGGTATATGCGGCGATCGCCCTGATCCTGGGCGGCCTGTTTATTCAAAAAGCCTGGGCCTTGCTGCAGGAGCCGAGCGATCGCGACCTGGCCAAGGGGCTGTTCAAGTTCTCAATTCTCTATATGATGCTGCTGTCGGCGGGCATGGTGGTCGATAGCTGGCCGGTGACGCGATCGGCGGTGGCAACTCTCTCCAGTCACCTGGAGCCTTTGGTCAGCATGCTGCCGTTTTAAGACACTTAATGAGCCAGCAGAATGAGCGCATCAATATCCATTAATAGCAACAGGCGAACAATGATGACGAAGTAAGGGAACTGAGAGCAGAGCCTACAACCTTTCTAAGTACAAATGTGTCTCCAGCAAGCCGAAGGTCACTACAATACGCGTTGTGAATTCGTCGCTTGCGGTGCTCCATAGAGTGCTGAGAGTAGTTGCTGGGCAAATGGGTGATGGGTTGCTCTTCAGTGAAGCTTACAGCATGCGTTTCCCTTGAGATAGCGCCCTAAATTGTGTTGCTGCCATATGCTACGCCCCCTTGTTCCCGAAATTAGCGATCTCCACTTCCGCAACGGCAATAGTGCCCGGGTGTTGTCGCTATTGGATCAAACCACGACTCTAGAGGCCCTAGACCGTATGGGGTTCTCTATGGCTCAGCCTACTCTGGTGATCATTGGCGGGGCTAGCTTGATGTCTGCCGAGAGCATCGAGCGATTGCAAGCGGTCTTTGCACAGGTGTTAGCACCTCTGGCCCAATCCTTAAGTCTTACGGTGCTGGATAACGGCACCGATGCGGGAGTAGCTAGCCTCATGGGTCAGGCACGCTGTACTGCCGGTGGTAACTTTCCCCTGATTGGAGTAGTGCCCCAGGGGAAGGCACGGTTCCCAAACGATCGACGTTTCAACGATTCCTGTTGTGACCTAGAGCCCAACCACACTAACTTTTTTCTCATCCCTGGAAATGATTGGGGTAGTGAGTCGTCTTGGCTAGCTAAGTTAGCCTCCCAAATTTCTGTAGGCCGTCCGGCGTTGAATATTTTGGTCAACGGTGGTCGGGCAGCCTTAGTCGACTTACAGGAAAACTTGGCTACGGGTAGACCGACGATTGTGCTGTTAGGTAGTGGAAGGCTTGCCGATTCGATCGCTGCTGCGATCGAATCAGCGTCATCTGAAACTGATCCGGCTATTCTTGAACTAATTCAGCATTACCAGCCCAGCGGCAAGTTGAGGGTCATCGATCTATTTTCGCCGATCGATCGGATTCGCGATTGCCTACAGCAGTACTTCAGCTCTACCTTCTGAGTTTTGCCAAAGACTGGTGTATGGCTTATGGGAAGGCGGGAGACCTGGAAATTTTGAGTTCTCAAATAACCGGGATTTCCAATTAACAAGCAGTTTGACCATCAATTAAACCGCTTTTAGCCGAGTTACCCATGAACGTCTAGGTTTTGCTTGTAAATCCGACCGCGCCCCGGCTGAGTGGAGTTCTGTAGAATAACTAGTGTAGGAACCAATACGTTTGGGGATAGCTCTACACTATGGCCGCGGCGGTATCGATTCAAAACCTGAAGAAGTCCTACGGGGCGGTGGCGGCGGTGCGCGATGTGTCGCTCACCATTCAGCCGGGCGAAATTTTTGGCTTGCTGGGGCCAAACGGGGCGGGCAAAACCACCACCATCCGCTGCCTTTGCACCCTGGCCACCCCCGACAGCGGCACCCTGGAGGTAATGGGGGTTTCGGTGGTTGACCAGCCCCGGCTGGTGCGCCAGTACCTCGGCTACATTGCCCAGGAGGTCGCCCTCGATAAGGTGCTGACCGGGCGCGAGCTGCTCCAGCTCCAAGCGGATATTTACCACATGCCCAAGAAAGTCTCGGCCCGCCGCATCGAGCAGATGATCGATCTGCTCGAGCTGGGCGACTGGGCCGACCAAAAGACCGGCAACTACTCGGGCGGCTTGCGAAAGCGGCTCGATCTAGCCCTGGGACTGCTGCATCAGCCCGATCTCTTGGTGCTTGATGAGCCTACAGTGGGCCTCGACATTGAAACGCGATCGGCGGTGTGGCTATTTCTGCGACAGCTGCGGGCGGCGGGCACCACTATTTTGATCACCAGCCACTACCTAGAAGAAGTCGATGCCCTGGCCGATCGCGTGGCGATTATCGACCAGGGCCGGGTAATTGCGGCGGGCACCCCCAGCGAGCTGAAGGATAGGATTGGCGGCGATCGCATTACCCTCCGCCTTCGCGAATTCACCCCCGATGAGGAAGCCGACCAGGCGCAAGCCATGCTGGCCGAACTTCCCTTCGTGCGCGAGGTGATCGTCAATGCGGCCCAGGGTAACTCGCTCAACCTGGTGGTCGATCGCCAGCCCGACGTGCTGCTGAGTGTGCAGCAGGCGCTCAAAACCGCAGATTTGCCCGTTTTTGGCATTGCCCAGTCGCGCCCCAGCCTTGACGATGTGTATCTGGCCGCGACAGGCCGTACCCTGATGGACGCCGAACTGGCCGCCGTGGGCCAGCGCGACCTCAAGAAAGAAAAGAAACAGGCTATGAAGGGACGCTAGGATAAAACCATGAGCACCACCATTTCCACCCCATCCTCCCCCCGAGAGGCTGCCCCCAGTCTCGAAAATTCAGAACTCAAGGCCTGGAAGGCCGATTTAATTAAATCTCAGGGCTTGGTTTCAGGGGCCTTTTTGCAAGAGACCCTGGCCATGACCCGGCGGCTGTTTATTCAGCTACAGCGCCGCCCCACGACTCTGGTGGCCGGGGTCATTCAGCCGCTAATTTGGCTGGTGCTGTTTGGGGCGCTGTTTCAAAATGTGCCCGCCGGGCTGTTTGGCGAAAGCCGCAACTACGGTCAGTTTTTGGGAGCAGGCATTATCGTGTTTACGGCCTTTGGCGGCGCGCTCAATGCCGGGCTGCCGGTCATGTTTGACCGCGAGTTTGGCTTTTTAAACCGCTTTTTGGTCGCTCCCCTGGCCTCGCGCTACTCCATTGTGGTGGCCTCGGCGCTGTTTATTGCCGCCCTCAGCCTGGTGCAGACAGCGGCAATTTTGGGGCTGAGCGCGGTGCTGGGGGCGGGGCTGCCCAGCCTGCCGGGGCTGCTGCTGGTGCTATTTATCGTGATGACGCTGGTGCTGGGCGTAACGGCGCTGAGCCTGGGGCTGACCTTTGCCCTACCCGGCCACATTGAGCTAATTGGGGTCATTTTTGTCACCAACCTGCCGCTGCTGTTTTCGAGCACGGCCCTGGTGCCGCTGGAGTTTATGCCCGGCTGGCTCCAGGTTGTGGCTAGCCTCAACCCCCTGACCTACGCGATCGAGCCGATTCGCTATGTGTACTTGCACCCGAGCTGGGGTTTGGGTAGCACGGTGCTGCAAACGCCCTTTGCAGATGTGTCGCTGGGCGCTTGTCTGGCGGTTTTGGTGGCCTTTTGCGGGCTATCCCTGGGGCTGATTCAGCCGCTGCTGCGCCGCCGTATTGCCTAAGCAGAGTCGGTTAGCACGTTAGGCTGATTGCGCTCAGCTCTATTCTCTAAAAACGCTGTTCTAAAACTAAACATCCATACCGCTGCTGCGGCACCCCCAACAGTGAAAATGCTGTAGCCGTGCCCTTTCCCCCTACGGGAGACGCTAGCGCGTTGGCGGAGCCTGTCTAAAGGACAAACGACTCCGCTCAGGGAACGGCTACCTTTAGAGCAGCTGTTCCAGTTGGAGAGCTGAGCTAGCAGGGTCGGCAGCTGGCGAGTTAACCGCTACAATAGCAGGCGTAGACGACGCAACCGTCTGTGCTTAGCCTGTCCATATTCGAGTCGTTATGGTGTTGAGGAGTGCTCCTATGGCTTACCCAACTTCTATCTCTCGTCCGGTAGCCGCCGCGATCGCAGCCCTGGCCCTACTATCCCTGGCTCCCGCTGCTCTGGCTCAGTCAACCAGCACCGATCCTACCCGTGCCCCTCGAGTTGACCCCAACGAGGGGTTTGGCAACACAGATGCCAACAGTGGTCTATTTGGTGAGAATGCCAGCCCCTTTGATTTGATTCACCGGGCTGTGCTGATGAACGATCGCAGTGCCAGCGATTTTAGCCGCCAACACCGGGGTCGCATTGACTCCGCAGCCGAGCAATTTCGGGTTTTACAGCAGAATGCCGTGCGTGAACAGCAGGCCGGTTCAGAGGCTCCTGAGGTGATACCAGAAACCGGGGCAGAGTAGAGCTACTCATCTGACCGTTGGCTATTTCGACGCTTTTGCCAGAAGATTCCCACAAGATTCTCAGAAAACCCGCGAAGGCCCACTCTGACTGCTCAGGGTGGGCCTTATTTTGCGGCTCTTGTAGCGCTACAGCTCGCAGGTAAACAGCCGGGTGAGAAAGTAGTTCACCATTTTGGCGCCGTAGGGCGAATCCCACCAGACTACGGGATAGCAGCCTACGGGGTCGTCTAAATCGTGGCGGGCCTGGTCAATGGTCTTCCACTGGTCGTTTTGTCGCCAGCCCACCCGTTCGCCCAGACGATTGAGGGCAGCACTATCTTGAGCGATCGCGCTCTCCAGGGTGCCGCCTACGGATTGGTAAATTTGCAGCTGAACGCTAAAGCCGAAGCGCCCGCCCGTGTAGGTCGTCCACAGTCGGTCCACCACCCGCAGCACGCTACAGGGAAATAGGCGAACCGCATCGGGGGTCAGATCTTCGCGATCGGGGGTGCCCGCCTCCTGCAAAATGACCCGCACGGTTTCTTCATCGGCCTCCAGCAGCTTGCCGGTTTTGAGCAGACGCTGGAGCGGCTGGTAGCGCTCGACATCGGTCACCAGGGTGAGCGCGTCTTCAAGCCGGGCAATGCGCTCGGTTAGTCCCTGCTGAATAAACCCCTCCAGCCTGGCCTCCAGCGCTTCCAGGCGGGCGGCCAGTTCGGCCTGCGACTCTTCCCCATCCATATCGACTCCTTACAGGTGATTGTGGGCCAGAGCGGTGACTTAGGCCAGTAGCGTGTCTGACCAACGGGTCTACGCAAGGCCAGCCAGCCAACGCTATAGATTCTAGACTTGGCCCGGCCCAAGTGCCAGCAAGCGATCGCCTAGGCAGGATTTTCGCTCTGCGATCTCATCGGGGCTAGAGCCTCGTCGGCTTCAGCCGCCGAGCGATCGCCATTGCGCAAACTGGTTGAGATAGCTGGCGGTGCCCCAGGACCACCGAATATCTGCTCGGCCAGACCTTTGAGAATAACGTAGAGCACGGGCACTACCAGCAGGCTCAGCACCGTAGCCACCAGCAGCCCCCCAAACACCGTGTAGCCCACCGCCCAGCGGCTGGCACTACCGGCCCCAGTCGCCACCAGCAGCGGCGAAAACCCCACCAGCGATGAAATGGCCGTCATAATGATCGGGCGAAAGCGCTGCTCGGCGGCGGCGATCGCGGCGGGTACCAGGCCCAGACCCTGGCTGCGGGCCTGATTGGCAAACTCCACGATTAGAATGGCGTTTTTACTGGCCAGGCCAATCAGCATCACCAGACCGACCTGGGCGTAGATGTTGAGGTCAATGCCGCGCAAAAACAAGAACACCAGGGCACCGAGCACAGCTAGGGGCACCGTCAGCAGAATGATGATCGGATCGATGTAGTTTTCGTACTGGGCCGCCAGCACCAAAAACACCACCAGCACCCCCAGCCCAAAGATGATGGTGGCCAGACCGCCAGAGGCAATTTCTTCACGGGCGGTGCCCTGCCAGGCCTGTCCTACCACGGGAAGCGCTGCCTGGGCGTGGGCCTCGCTCATGGCTGCAATCAGCTGACCCGAGCTGGCCCCCGGTGCGGGCATGCCCTCCAGCTTGATCGAACGCAGCAGGTTGAAGTGGTTAATCGACGATGGCCCCACCACCTCGCTCAGGCTCACCACCTCGCCCAGGGGCACCATCGTCCCCTGACGCGATCGCACGTAGATGCTGTTGATGTCCGACGGCTCGTTGCGGAACCCTTCCTCGGCCTGTACATAGACGCGATAGTTGCGCCCGCCGCTGGTAAAGTCGTTGACATAGCGCGAGCCCAGGTAGGTGCCCACGGTGCTGAGGGCCTCACCGATGTCAATATCGAGGGCCTTGAGGCGATCGCGGTTAACATCTACCTGCACCTGGGGCGAGCTGGCGGTGAACTGGGTAAACACCCCCATTGAAGCGGGCGATTGGTTAGCCAGACCGATGATTTCGTAGGCGTTGCCCAAAAACTGATCGATGCTCATCTGGTTGCCGCTGCGGTCTTGCAGCTGCATTTCCAGCGCTCCGGTGGGGCTAAAACCGGGCACGGGCGGCGCATTAAAAGCTATCACCAGCGCCTCTTGAATGCCCGAGAGCGCCCCATTGACCTGGGGCAACAGCCCCGCCACCGTTGACTCCCGAGCGCGGCGCTCCTCCCAAGGGGCCAGGGTGGCAAAAAACACGCCCTTGTTAGGCGAAGGGCCGTCAAAGCCAAAGCCCGACAGCATAAAGGTGCTGGTCACCTCTGGAAATTGCGAAATAATCGCGTCGGCCTGGGCCATCACCCCTTTGGTGTACTCCAGCGACACGCCGTCAGGAGCCTGCACAATGCCCAGAAAATAGCCCTGGTCCTCTTCCGGCACAAAGCCCGTAGGCACCACCCGCAGCATACCGACCATCAGCAGTATCCCCACCGCGAACAGCGCCAGCACGCCGTAGCGCAGCCGAATCAGCACTCGCACCAGCTGCCGGTAGCGCTCGATGATGCGCACCAGCTGGTGGTTAAACCAGGTAAAGAACCCGGCCAGGGGGCCACCGCGCTGTCCCGGTGTTGTCGGGCGCAGCAGCAGGGCCGACATAGCGGGCGAAAAGCTCAGGGCGTTAAAGGTCGAAACCACGATCGCAAAGGCGATAGTGAGGGCAAACTGCTGATAGATTTTGCCAGTGCTGCCCGGAAAAAACGCTACCGGAATAAACACCGCCATCAGCACCAGCGAGGTCGCAACCACCGCCCCCGAAAGCTCCTGCATGGCGTCGAGGGCGGCCAGGCGAGGGCGCATGCCCTGATCAATTTTGGCGGCAATGGCTTCCACAATCACAATTGCGTCGTCTACTACCACACCCGAGGCCAGAATGCAGCCAAACAGCGTCAGCGTGTTGATCGAAAAGCCAAACACCAGCAGAAACGCCATAGTGCCAATCAGCGAGACCGGAATCGCGATCGCAGGCACAATAGTCGATCGCCAGTCCTGCAAGAAAACGAACAAGATCAGCAGCACCAGGGCGATCGCTGTAATCAGCGTGATCAGCACCTCCTTCAGCGACACCCGCACAAAGTCGGTGGTGTCAAACACCAGCTCAGCCCGATAGCCCGGCGGAAAATTAGCTTCTAGCTCTGCCATACGCGATCGCACCGAGCGGGCGACTTCGAGGGCATTGCTGCCCGGCAGCTGGTAGACCAGCAGACCCGCCGCCAGCTTGCCCTCGGTTTTAGCGTCAAAGCTGTAGTCCTGGGCTCCCAATTCGGCGCGGCCTACATCTTGCAGCCGCACCAGGTTGCCGTTGGCGCCAACTTTGACCACCAGGTTCTCGAATTCTTCGACCTCCTGGAGGCGTCCGGGGAGCCGCACCGTGTACTGGTAGGCCTGGTTGCTGTCCACGGGCGGTGCCCCAATCGAGCCGCCCCCCACCTGTACGTTTTGCTCCTGCAGGGCTGCCACCACATCGTTAGGAGTGAGTGCCTGACTGGCCAGAGCCGTCGGGTCGAGCCACAGGCGCATGGCGTAGCGGCCTGCCCCAAACACCTCAGCATTGCCCACGCCATTGAGCTGCTTCATCTCGTCGAGAATGAATAGGTCGGCGTAGTTGCTCAAAAACAGCGCATCGTAGCGATCGTCATCGGTGAAGAAGCGATACACCAGCAAAATGCTGGGCGACTGAGCATTTACCGTTACTCCCAGCTGGGTGACCTCCGGCGGCAGCTGGGGCTCGGCTCGGGCCACCCGATTTTGCACATCGACCTGGGCAATGTCTTTGCTGCGACCGGGCTGAAACACCACGTTAATGTTGCTCTGGCCGGTGTTTGTACTGCTAGAGGTAATAAACTCCATCCCCTCTACGCCGTTGATCTCCCGCTCCAGCACCGTCGTGACATTGTTCTCCACGGTTTCGGCATCGGCCCCGGTATAGTTAGAGGCCACCTGAATCTGCAGGGGGGCAATCTCGGGCAGTTGCTCAATCGGCAGCAGCGGAATCGCCACCGCCCCCGCCAACACAATCAGCAGCGTGCATACGGTCGTCAGTACCGGGCGACGAATAAAGTTATCGGCAATGGAGAACAGCGCCATGGGTAGAATACCGGGGGCTTAAGGGATAAAGGGCCGCGATTTTTATAAAAACCGCCTTGCAAATGGCGCCACACAGACGCTACACAACCGTCACAGCAAGCAGCTCTACGCTATGGCGTCATCACCTAGGGCGTGGCTGAAGTTTGGGCTTCGGGAGTAATTGGACTGCCGTCCTGGAGCTGCAAGATGTTGGTCACAATTACATCGTCTCCGGGCTGCAGCCCGTCAATCACCTGGTAGTTGTTTCCCTGAATCTGCCCCAGCTGCACAGGCCGCTGGGAGGCCACTCGCTGGGTTTGTCCGTCTTCCTGGGGCTGGTCGGTGGCCACAAAGACAAAGCTCTGCCCCGCGATGCGAGTGACCGCTACCGTGGGCACTAGCAGCGTTGCGGTGGTGCTCCAGATCAGCCTGGCCCGCACAAACTGACCGTCCCGCAGATTGCCCGCCTCATTGGGGAAGCGGGCCTTGACTAAAATCGATTGTCCGTCTCCATCGACCTCGGGCGAAATAAAGTTAACGCTGCCCGTAGCCAGGGGTTCGCCCGTGTCAGGGCTGAGCAGTTCCACCGGAATGCCTGTGCGCAGCTGACTGGCCCGCGTGGTGGGCACTTGAATGCGCAAAAATAGCTCGCTGTTTTGGGTAATAGTGGCCAGGGTTTGCCCAGCCTCGACATAGTCGCCCACCTTGAGCGACACATCGCCCAGGCGACCGGCGACCGGAGCCACCACCTGCTTAAAGCCCACGTCGGCCTGACTGACATCGACCTGAGCCCGGGCCTGCTCAAAGGTTGAGAGCGCCTGCTGCAGCTGGGCCTGGGCCGCTCGCACGTTGTCTTCGGCCTGACGCTGGGCAGCCTGGGCTACGTTGAGCTGGTTCCGGGCGTTGTCTAGATCTTGTCGGCTCAGCGCCCCGGCCCCCACGAGTCGCTCGGTGCGGCTAAATTCTACGGCGGCCAGCTCAACGTCGGCCTGGGTGCGGGTGAGCTGGGCCTGGGCGGCATCGACCTGGGCCTGGGCGGCATCGCGCCCAAAGCTGGCGGCCTGGGCGGCCGCTTGATTGGCCGCCACTTCGGACTGCACCTGCTCGATGCTGAGCTGAACTACGGGCTGGCCTCGGGCCACGGTGCTACCAGAGCTGACCAGCACCTGAGTCACCCGGCCCTCTACCTCGGGCTTGAGCTCAATGCGCTGCTCGGCCTCCAGGGCACCGACGAAGTCAGAGCCTTCTTCAAAGGTGCCAGGCTGAAGTTCTTGCACCCGAACCGGTACCGCCTGAGGCCCCATTGCCCCAGGGGGCTGAGATTGCCTACAGGCCGCCACAGCCAGCGACAGGGCGAGGACAGCCCCTAAAGCTCGGCCCGAGCGACGGATGGTTACTGGCAGCATAGGATCACCAGACTTTGAGTGCGCGTTAGACATGAGCCATTGACTAATGGTAATGCAGAGAATCTTGGAGTTATAGCTAGCCTCGCCAAGACCCGCTGTGCCAAGCGATGTATTGTATCAATCAACTATTAAGGGAAGGTAGCGAACCCCGATCGATCAGGTAGAGCTTTACCATGTCAACCAAGAGGCGGGCGCGATCGCGAAATGAACAGTTTTGCGGCTCGTAAATACGATGCAGCAAAATGCCGTCTACCGCACAGCAGAGAAACCCCATCAGCTGTGGGTCATCTAACCCCAGCAGAGCCGCTATCTGCTGCTTACTTTCTTGCCAAACTGCCTGAAAGACCTCTATTGGAGCATCACTTTCCCGGTGCTGATGCTGATAAAACTCAATCCAGATCAGCATTTTCTTTCTCAAAAAGTCTTCATTCTGAGCCACAAATTCTAGGGCAGCTTCTATCCGCCCCAGCACACAATCCTGCTGACCAGCAGCGGCGATCGCGTTTTGCATATCTCGCAGCGTGGTCTCGCGCACCAGTTGCTCAAACAAGCCTTCTTTGCTGGGAAAGTAGTGATAGAGCGTGCCCGTAGACACCCCTAACTCCTGGGCGATTTGACGCATAGTCAGCGCCACGTAGCCCTTTTCAGCAAATAGGTCAACGCATTGATCTAACAACTCCTTGCGGTACTGGTCGTGGTCAACAATCTTGGGCATACCAGTTCAGGCGCTGCGGCCTAACCTCTGAGCAGCTTTGAAACGATACCCCAAGCACCCATAGAATTTATGTTGGACGATCGATATAAAAACAATAGTCCTTTTGTCCTTTCCTGTAAACCTTAAAGTGTGTTTGTTTGGTTTAGCTGGGTTCAGCGCCTGGACATTGACGCTGATTTGCTTTTACATAGGCATGGGTTAAGGGCCTGTACCCCGGTTTACGCCCTGCTTACCATGCTTTATCCTTCCTTCACCCCAGATTTTCTTCACCACAGACGGGTAGCCTGACCAACGGAGTCGGCAGCAAGGCGAGGTGGATCTTGGGGTTTGGGATAGGCAAAGCAGCGCCAGCGCTGGCCACAGCTCAAGCCTTACCCTAAGGTCTTCTAGCTGCCCTGCAAACATTGACTGATCTGCTGGCCAGGCAACCCAGGGTGGAGCTAGGGGCAGAGTGAGCTGCCCGGGCTGGCCTCCCTGTTCGCGCTGACTACCCACAGAGAGTCAAAGCCTTGTGGACAGCGGTCAGCCATCGTTCTCTAGGGTTAGACAATATTTGAGCTATTAGGAGGCCCGTTGAATACTGGTAAATTAAACCCCTATAAGCGGCGGCTGCGGCGGCTGAGACCTCGCAACTTGAGGCGGGAGTGGTTGGCCAACCCCAGGGCCGATATTCTGGCGGGGGCGGTGGTGGGGCTGGCGCTGATACCCGAGGCGATCGCGTTTTCGATCATCGCTGGCGTCGACCCCAAAGTAGGGCTTTATACCTCATTTATTATTGCCGTCACCACCGCATTTTTGGGCGGTCGGCCGGGGTCGATCTCGGCGGCTACCGGGGCCATGGCCCTGCTGATGATTGATCTGGTTAGCGATTGGGGGCTGGAGTACCTGCTGGTTGCCACCCTGCTGACCGGCATTTTGCAGGTCGTGTTTGGCCTGCTCAAGCTAGGCCGCCAGATGCGCTACGTGCCGAGGGCAGTAATGGTGGGCTACATCAACGCTCTGGCGGTGCTGATCTTTCTGGCTCAGCTTCCTCAGCTTACCAATGTGCCCCCGGCGGTATACGTGATTACCGCCCTTTCTCTGGTCATTATTTATGGTTTGCCCCGGTTTACCAAGGTGATTCCCTCGCCCCTCGTGGCGCTGTTTGTGATGACAACGGCGGTGATTTTCTTGGGCATTGAGGTACCCACGGTAGGCGATATGGGCGAGCTGCCCACCACTCTGCCGATCTTTGCCTTGCCCCAAGTGCCCTTCAGCCTCGAAACTCTGCGCATTGTGCTGCCCTACTCATTGACCATGGCGATTGTCGGGCTGCTGGCGTCTTTTCTCACTGCCTCTCTTGTCGATGAGCTGACCGATACCCCCAGCGACAAAAACCGGGAGGCCAAGGGCCAGGGCATCGCCAACATCATCACCAGCTTTTTTGGCGGTATGGCGGGCTGCGGCATGATTGGTCAGTCGGTGATTAACGTGCAGTCTGGGGGGCGGGGGCGGCTGTCGACCCTGTGCGCCGGGGTATTTTTGCTGTTTGCCATCCTGGCGCTGAGTGGCTGGGTGCAGCAGATGCCGATGGCGGCTCTGGTAGCCGTCATGATTATGGTCTCGATTGGCACCTTTCGCTGGGCCTCGTTTCGCGATATGGCCCGCATTCCGCGCAGCGAAACAGCGGTAATGCTGACCACCATGCTGGTGACCATTTTTACCCGCAACTTTGCGCTGGGGGTGGCCACTGGCATTGTGATGAGCACGGTGTTTTTCTCTCGCAAAATTGCCCGGCTGGTGTTTGTCGACAAGGTGCTCAAAGATGACGATAGCCACCGGGTCTACAGCGTGTCGGGCCAAATTTTCTTTGTGTCAATCGACGAGTTTTTAGCGGCCTTCGACTTTAATGAGTTTGTCGATCGCGTTACGGTCGACCTCACCCACGCTCACCTGTGGGACCAGGGGGCCGTGGCCGCTTTAGATAAAGTTGTCAACAAATTTCGCCGGGCGGGGGCAGAGGTGGAGGTCGTGGGTCTCAATGCAGCCAGCGCCACCCTGGTCGACAAACTGGCTATCCACAGCCGACCTTCCGTAAGCTCATTAACCTCGGATTAACGAGAACAGCATGAAGCGCATCTTACTGTGTACCGACGGTTCGCCCTTTGCCCAGAGCAGCTACCCCTACGGAGCGTGGCTGGCCCAGCGGCTGGGAGCCAGCGTAGACCTGCTCTACGTTAGCGACGATCGGGGGCAGGCCACAGCGGAAGCGACCGACCTCAGCGGCAGCATTGGCCTGGGTGCCTCAGAGAGCTTGCTCAAAAAGCTGGTAGAGGTAGAGCACGAGCGGGCGAAACTTAACCATCAGCGGGCCAAGCCGATTTTGGCCGCAGCAGGGCAAACCTTGACCGCAGGCGGGGCAGAGACGGTCAAACTGATCCACAAAACGGGGTTTTTGGTCGACTACCTGGAGAATTTGGAGGTCGATGCCGACCTGATTGTGCTGGGTAAGCGGGGCGAGTCGGCCCAGTTTGCCTCAGGGCACTTGGGCGCTAACCTAGAGCGCATTCTACGGGCCAGCCATCGGCCCTGCCTGGTTACCCCTCGCCACTACCAGCCCGTTGAGCGGGTGTTACTCGCCTACGATGGCAGTCTCAGCAGTCAAGCGATGCTGGCGTTTGTCACCCAGTCGCCCTTGCTTAAAGGGCTAGACATACATGTCATTACCGTGGCGAAAGACGCCAATCGAGCGATCGCAGCCGCTTCCCTGAAGCAGGCCCAGCACCAGCTCCAGAGCGCCGGTTGGTCACCCGTCTGCACGCTGGCTGAAGGTGCCCCCGAAACTGCGATCGCGCAGTACTGCCAGACCAAAGCCATGTCGCTGCTGCTGATGGGAGCCTACGGCCACAGCCGCATTCGCCATTTAGTGATTGGCAGCACCACAGCCCAGGTGCTGCGCAGCACCGATCTGCCGGTGCTGGTCTTTCGGTAACGTTGGAGGCTGCCATCGCTGTCATTTCCCTAGTTGATAATGGGTGGGTGGTATTTCCGCTGGTCTCTCGATTAGCGCCGCCGTAGCGCTGGTGGGCCTGATCATTCGACTGGGCCTAGACGGCCAACAGCAACCCAAAACTGCCTTGCACAGCCAGTTCCACAGACGAAACTCCAGAGGTAAAGGGCGTTTGCCCTGCCATACTGGTAGAAACAGCCCGGCTTCAGGATGAGAAGGGGCCTTACATTTCTAGGCAGGCGGCGATGGTCGCCAAAACCGACTGGCTGAGGGCGTCGTAGTCGTAGCCGCCTTCGAGGCCAAACAAAATGCTATCGGTGACGCTCAGGCACTGGCGGGTGAAGGTGCCGTAGTCTTGAGGGTTGAGGTTGACGCTGGCCAGGGGGTCGGCGGCGTTGGCATCGTACCCGGCGCTGATGATCAGTAAATCGGGCGAAAACGCTTTGAGAAACGGAATTACCTGGTGCTCAAATGCTGTTACGTAATCATCGCTGGCGCTGCCGGGGGGCATGGGGATATTGAGCACGTTGTCGTGAAAGCCCGTTTCGCTGCTGTGGCCGGTGCCGGGGTAGCCGGGCAGCTGATGCAGCGAGCAGTAGGCGATCGCCACATTTTCCTCCACCAGGGCCTGGGTGCCGTTGCCGTGGTGCACATCCCAGTCGAGAATGGCGACGCGGGCAATGCCGGGCTGCTCTAGGGCGTAGTGGGCCGCGATCGCCGCGTTGGCGAACAGGCAAAACCCCATGCCGCGATCGCGCACGGCGTGGTGCCCCGGCGGGCGGGCCAGCACAAAAGCCGAATGCCCCGTTGACCGCACGTAATCGACGCCGTCGAGCCAGGCGCTCACCGCCAGCCGCGCCACTGCGTAGCTCTCGTCCGATACCACGGTATCGCCGTCGATGTGGCCACCGCCCGTGTGGGCCAGCTCGCGCAGGGCGGTGATGTAGCGGGGGTTGTGAAGGTGGGCAATTAGCGTGTCCACATCGCGCTGCGGCACCGGAGTGGGCGATCGCCAGTCGAGCCGATCGGCCCAGGTCACCTGCTCTAAAGCGGCCACAACAGCTTTTAATCGACCCGCATTTTCAGGGTGAAAATGGCCGGTATCGTGGCTTAAAAAATCTGGCGAATAGATAACGGCAAAATCAGCCATCGTAAGGGTGTGGTGCACAGCAAACTCTCGGGGAACAAACGATTAGAATACAGGCCCCATCGGCGGGGTAAGCAAGGCTGTAAAGTAGCGCAGAATTAAGGATCTGCGGCCTATCTATCTACCATAGCAACCTCTGATTTGACCGGGGAATTTCGTGCTAAAATATAGGCTGTATGCACCCCTAAAAACACAACTGATTAAGCGCTATTCAGCACCGCTCGGTGCGAGGGTCTGACTAGCGCTTTGTTGTTCGCAAATTCGGAGTTTTTCCGCCTATGGCAACCCCAGAAGAGCGCATCGTCCCGACCGATCTGCGCGCCGAAATGCAAAGCTCTTACCTGGAATACGCCATGAGCGTAATTGTGGGTCGGGCCCTGCCAGACGCCAGGGATGGGCTGAAGCCTGTGCACCGCCGCATTCTCTACGCCATGCACGAGCTGGGTTTAGCCGCCGACCGCCCCTTTCGTAAGTGCGCCCGCGTGGTCGGGGAGGTGCTGGGTAAGTACCACCCCCACGGCGACACCGCCGTGTACGACGCCCTGGTGCGAATGGCCCAAGACTTCTCGATGCGATCGCCCCTGATCAACGGCCACGGCAACTTCGGCTCCATCGACAATGACCCCCCGGCAGCGATGCGAT
Source organism: filamentous cyanobacterium CCP3 (assembly GCA_003022385.1). Lineage (GTDB taxonomy): Bacteria > Cyanobacteriota > Cyanobacteriia > Phormidesmidales > Phormidesmidaceae > Nodosilinea. The sequence continues at coordinate 17,094 of PYGV01000070.1, forward strand.
ATACCGAGTGCCGCCTGCAGTCGCTGACCAGCGACTCGCTGCTGCAAGATATCGAGTCTGAAACCGTCGATTTCGCCGACAACTTCGATGGTTCCCAGCAGGAACCCGTGGTAATGCCCTCGCGGCTGCCCCAGCTGCTGCTCAACGGCTCCTCCGGCATTGCGGTGGGCATGGCCACCAATATCCCCCCCCACAACCCCGGCGAGCTGATCGACGGCGTCATTGCGCTGATCAACAACCCCGACATCTCCACCGCCGAGCTGATGGAGATCATCCCCGGCCCCGACTTTCCCACGGGCGGGCAGATCCTGGGCCGCAGCGGCATTCGCGACGCCTATATGACCGGGCGCGGCTCGGTCACCATGCGCGGTGTCGCCACTATGGAAACCATCGAGCACCGGGGCCGGCCCGATCGCGAAGCCATCATCATCACCGAGCTGCCCTACCAGACTAACAAGGCGGGCATGATCGAGCGCATCGCCGAAATGGTGAACGAGCGACGCCTGGAGGGCATTTCGGATATTCGCGACGAGAGCGATCGCGACGGTATGCGCATCGTCATTGAGCTGAAGCGCGACGCCTACCCCCGCGTGGTGCTCAACAACCTCTACAAGCAGACGCCTCTGCAAAACAACTTCGGCGTCAACATGCTGGCACTGGTCAACGGCGAACCCCAGCTGCTCGGCCTCAAGCGCATGCTGGAGGTTTTTCTCGAGTTTCGCGAAGAAACCATTATTCGCCGCACCCAGTACGAGCTGCGCAAGGCCCAGGAGCGCGACCACATTCTCCAGGGCTACCTGATTGCCCTGGCCAACCTCGACGCCATCATCGCGCTGATCCGTGGCGCTGCCGATACCCCCGCCGCCAAGCAGGAGCTGATCGACACCTACGGCCTTTCGGAGGTGCAGGCCGACGCCATTCTGCAAATGCAGCTGCGCCGCCTCACCGCCCTGGAGGCCGACAAGATCCAGCAGGAGCACGAAGAGCTGGTCGCCAAGATCACCGACCTGGAAGACATTCTGGCCCGCCGCGAGCGCATTCTGGAGATCATTACCACCGAGCTGGGCGAACTCAAGGCCAAGCACGACGACCCCCGCCGCACCGTCATCGAAATGGACGATGCGGAACTCACCGACATTTCGCTGATCGCTAACGAGCAGGTCGTCATTCTGGTCACCGACCAGGGCTACATCAAGCGCATGCCGGTAGCCACCTTTGAGGCCCAGAGCCGCGCCACCCGAGGCAAGGCCGGGGCCAAAATGAAGGAAGACGACGGCGTGCAGCACTTCATCACCTGCTACACCCACGACTACCTGCTGTTTTTCAGCGATCGCGGCGTCACCTACGCCCTGCGCGCCTACCAGATCGCCGAAGGCTCCCGCGCCTCGCGGGGGATGCCGATCGTGCAAATGCTGCCCATTCCTAAAGAAGAGGCGATTACCTCGGTGTTGGCGGTACGCGAGTTCACCGACGAAGACTACCTGGTCATGCTCACCCAGGGCGGCTTCGTGAAGAAAACCGCACTGTCGGCCTTCAGCAACATTCGCACCAACGGGTTAATTGCTATCTCCCTCGAAGAGGGCGACCAGCTCAAGTGGGTGCGCCTGGCCCGCAACACCGACAGCATTTTGATCGGCTCGCGGCGGGGCATGACCATTCACTTTAAGGCCGATGACGACCAGCTGCGGCCCCTGGGACGACCCACTCGCGGCGTGCGGGCCATGTCGCTGCGCGACGGCGACGAGCTGATCAGCATGGACATTTTGCCCAGTCAGGTGGTCGAAGCGGTCGTGCAGGCCAACGAGTCTAATCCTGGCAGCGACAGCGATGACGACGATGACGCCAGCGGCGGCGAGGGCGGTCCCTGGGTGCTGGTGATTACCGCCTCGGGGCTCGGCAAGCGGGTGCCGGTGGCCAAGTTCCGCCTGCAAAATCGGGCTGGTATGGGCTTGATGTCGATCAAGTTCCGCAAGCGCGACGATGCCTTGGCGGCCCTGCTGGTAGTGGGCGAGGGCGACGAGCTGATGCTGGTGACGAATCGGGGCATTATCATTCGCCAGCGGGTAGGGGATATCTCGATTCAGTCGCGCCCGGCGACCGGAGTGCGCTTGCAGCGGCTGGACGGGGAAGATGCGATCGCCGCTGTGGCCGTCGTGCCCCCGGCCCTACAGGTCGAAGGTCTCGATGATGCCGAAGCAGGCGAGCCCACCGAGGCGGTTGTCGAAGCCATTGTGGAAGCCATGGCCGAACCGGCGATCGAGGCCTCAACCGAAGAAGAGTAAACTCCCGCTCCCTCGCAGATGATCTACCGCCAGGGCGATCATCTGCGGGGGCTTTGCTGTAGCTAACGCTAAAACGCTCTTATTGTTCACTTACAGTCGATAGCTGTACAACCGTTCGCTGCCCTAGTGCAGCGTCAAACCTAGAAATTAGGGTTTGCGTAGGTGGGTGCAACCAAGTGAAGCCCAACAGCAGCAAGCTTTTGTTGGGTTCCGCTGGTGCGCCACCCAACCTACAAATTTAGGATTAAACAGACCACTAGTACTCTGAGGCAGAAATAAGTCAATCATTCACGAGACTAAGGGTTTACCGGTGTAATTCCACTTGAAGGGCT
>PYGV01000348.1 GCA_003022385.1 filamentous cyanobacterium CCP3
GATCTGGCCGCTGTTGACCACAAAATGCTGGCCCTCGACGGCACCGACAACAAAGGCACCCTGGGCGCAAACGCTATTCTAGGCGTGTCGATGGCGGTGGCTCGGGCCGCGTCGATCGCGGCTGGTGTGCCCCTCTACGTGCACCTGGGCGGCCCCGACTCGGTGCTGCTGCCGGTGCCCTGCTTCAACATCATCAACGGCGGCGCCCACGCCGACAACAGCGTTGACTTTCAAGAATTTATGATTGCGCCCGTGGGGGCACCGACCTTCTCTGAGGGGCTGCGCTATGGGGCCGAGGTCTACCACGCCCTCAAGGCGGTGCTCAAGGCCTCGGGCTACAGCACCGCCATCGGCGACGAAGGTGGCTTTGCCCCCAACCTGAAGAGCAATGTGGAAGCGATCGAGGTCATTCTCAAGGGCATTGAGAAGGCTGGGCTCAAGCCGGGGGACGACATTGCGATCGCCCTCGACCCTGCCGTCAGCGAGCTGTACCAGGAAGACGGCAGCTACCTGTTCTACAAATCCGACAACAGCCGCAAGAGCACCGACGACATGATTGCCCTGTGGGAAAGCTGGGTTAACCAGTTCCCCATTGTGTCGATCGAAGATGGCCTCGGCGAGCAGGACTGGGCGGGCTGGCAGGCCATGACCCAGCGGCTAGGCGATCGCATTCAGCTAGTCGGCGACGACGCCTTTGTCACCAACCCCGCCATCATCGCCCAGGCGATCAAAGACGGTGTTGGCAACTCGACCCTGGTCAAGGTCAACCAGATTGGCTCAATTACTGAAACCCTAGAGGCGATCAAAATGTCTCACCAGGCGGGCTACACCTGCATGGTCAGCCACCGCTCGGGCGAAACCCCCGACGACTTCATCGCCGACCTGGTGGTGGGGGCCAGGACCGGCCAGATCAAGTCGGGTGCCCCCTGTCGTGGTGAGCGGCTCTCCAAGTACAACCAGCTGCTGCGCATTGAAGAAGAACTGGGCGATCGCGCCAAATACGCTGGGGTCGATACCTTTAAGCGCAAAGCCCTGGCCTAAAGCTGAAAACCCGGTTTCTTCGTCGCTTTTCAACACCACTTGGTGAGTTTTGGCCCAGAAACCGGGTTTCTGTAACATCGCTCTAGGGCTGCAAATACTGCCGAAAAAACTCAATTTGCAGCTGCGCCGCCTGGGGTTGATAACCCGAGCCATAGAGGCTATGGCCCACCCCCTCAAACTCGTACAGCGTCACCGGAATGTCGGCCAGCTCCAGCGCATCGTGGAAGTTGCGGGCCACATCGACCTGCAAAAAATCGTCAGAGCCATGAAACAGCAGCGCGGGGGTGCGCATGGCCGCCACGTTGTACAGGGGCGACGCCTGGATATAGCTACTAGGGGCCTCCATCGGCGTTTGCCCCACCAGGTACGACAGCAGCGACGAGTAGCCCAGCTGCCACTCGGTCAGGGTATCCAGTAGGGAGCACTGCAGGTTGGCCGCCGCTACCAGCTGAGGAAACTGGGCCATCATCTGGGCCGTGTAGTAGCCTCCGTAGGAGCAGCCGGTTACCCCCACCTGGGCCGCCGTCGTCCACCCCTGCTGAATCATCTGGCGAATGATGTCGGCCCCCTCCTGTACATCGATGCGGCCAAAGTTTTGCCCATCGGCCAGGGCGCGGTATAGCTCGGGGCCAAAGCCCTCGCGGCCCGAGAGCGGCACCACCAGCACCGCCAGACCAAAGTTAGGCAGCAGGTTGAGCGGCATTTCGACTTCGGTGGCAAACTCATTCGTCATTGAGAACCCCGGCCCTCCCTGCTGCCACAGCACAATGGGCACCCCCTGGGGCGGAAAGGCGCTGCCCACTGGCTGAATTAAGAATCCCTGGCGAGTTGCGCTGGCTCCGTCCGTAGAAAAGTTCACCTCATCTATTCGTACCCGATTGCTGGCGGCTGCAGCGGCGTTGATCGTAGTCAGCGATCGCGGCTCCCCCTCCCCAGCTAGCACTTCGGCCACCTCGATCGCAAACAGCTCCGGCGGCTGCGTCACCGACGAAAACCCGTAGACAAGGGTGCTGCCATTGTCGCTAGCCACGATGGAGGCCGGATCCACAGACCCCGGCGGCAGCAGCAGGGGGGTCAGGGTGCGTGTGTCCAGGTCGTACAGGTGCAGGTGGCGGTTCAGCCCGTCAGCGCCCCAGAACAGCAGGCGATCGCTGCCTAAAAACCGCCCCGCCGCCTCCGTTGGCCCCCGCAGTGGCTCGGCGGCGATAGTGTCGAGCTGGTTCCCATCCAGGTCGTACAGCTCAAAGTAGGCCGACTCAGGAAACACGTAGGAGGGCTGAGGGCGTCCGGCTACCTGGCTAGGCCGGTAGCGCTTGACCAGCAGACGATCGCCGTCGGCACTCAGGCTGGCCTCGGCAAAGGGGTCGCCGCTCCGGTCGGGGGCCGTCAGCTCTAGCCGCAGCGGCTGGGGCTGGGAAAAGTCGAACACCCGCACGGTGCTGTGCTGGTAAAAGGGATTGTCGGCGGGGGCCAGCCGACCCAGGGCATCTTGCACCACCGGGTTGGCTAGGCTAGCGGCATTGGGGGTGCGATCGTACAGTCGCCGCTCTTCTCCCGACGCCATCACCAGCGCCACCTGAGTACCGCCGGCCGACCAGGCCGGGGGCCGAATCTCCAAGTCTTCGGGCAGGCGGGCCACTTCCAGCCGCCGCAGCGAGGGCAAAAACACGATGTAGATAATGTCTTCGGTCTCGCCGTAGACCCGCACCGCAAACTTCGAGAAGTCTGGGGCCATACCCAATACCTCCCCATCCTCAGCCTGGGTGGGGTAAACGCGGGTGCGCGAGGCGATCTCGGTCGCTCGGTTCAGGGTAATAATTTCCCACGGCCCGTAGGGGTCCTGCTGCACGTAGCGCAGGGTGTCGTTGTCGATCCACCGCAGCGGCAGGTCGGGGCTGACCAAGTCGTACTCCAGCGCTAGGGCGTCGCTCAGCTCCCCGGTGCGAATGTTGAGAAAATGCAGCCGCCGCTCCTCTGGAAACACGCGGCTGCTAACGGCGATGACCAGGGTGCTGCGATCGGGGCTGAGGGTGCTAAGCACATCGATCTGCTGCACACCCAGCAGTGTCTCTAGCTGGGCCTGCTCGGCCTCCGCCATAGGCGGCAGCTCTAGCCCCTCCAGCCCGACCGGAATAATTTCTGCGATCGCGGGGGCAGCAATCACCACCGCTGCCGTCCCCAGCAGGCTCAGGCTGCGCGATCGCCAGGCCGCTTGTTGACCAGCACCCCTGGGCAACCTAAAGAAACCCAGGGATCGGGTTAACCGGCTGAGAAAACTAAAATTACGCCAGGAATGTGCCACCAGGTCTCTGTAAATAAAGACAAGCCATCATAGCGTTATCGGCTGAGTCAGCAGGCGATCGCGCCGGAGTTTGTTAATAACCCACTACCCCTGGCCCCGAGATGAGCCCCGCAAGCTACCGTGAAAGAAGACCACCCCTATCGCCCGTGACCCAGGCCGTGATCCAGGAATTTCAAATTTCGATTACCCCTGTCTTGGGAGCCGACACCTACTGGCTGCGCACCGAAGCTGTCGCCACCGGAGTGCCCCTGGCCGAAGCCCAGGTCACCTGGCCCCTGGAGACCTGGCTGGCCCAGGCCGAGGCGCTGTTTCAAGATCCGCTGCACGCTCTGTTGACCGCGCCTGCCGCCCCTGACCCCGGCAGCCTCTCCCATCACTCCTCCCAGCTCGACAATCCCTGGTCTCAGCTAGGTCAGGCTCTTTACCAGGGTGTTTTTCAGGGGCGCATTCGCGACAGCTGGGTGGCGGCCCAGAGCGTCGCCCAAAACCGTCGCCAACCCCTGCGGCTGCGGCTCGGGTTCAAAGACAGCCGGGTGCAGCGCCTGCCCTGGGAGCTGCTCTATGGCGACGATCGCCCCCTGGCCACCGGCCTCGACGTCACCCTGTGCCGCTACTACCAGAGCCAAACGATATCCGACCTGGCCGCGATGGCTCCTCTGGCTCCGGCCAGCGTTCCCCTGCGCGTGCTGGTGGTAATCTCTGCCCCCGATGATCAGGAGCGACTAGCCCTGCGCCAGGAAGTGCAGAGTCTGATGAATAGTTTGCAGACGGCTGACCCTGGGCACCTGGCGTTAGCGGTCACCATTCTGGAGCAGCCGGGGCGGCCCGAGCTAGTGCAGGCCCTGGAGCAGGGCAATTTTCAGGTTTTGCACTACGCTGGCCACAGCGACGCGGGCGAAACCGGCGGCGACCTGTTCTTGGTCAACCGCCAGACCGGCCTCACCGACCGACTCAGCGGCGAAGACCTGGCCGGGCTACTGGTCAACAACGGCATTCGTCTGGCGGTGTTTAACTCATGCCGGGGGGCCTACACCCCCCACGACGATGCTCAAGCGGGCTGGCGCGACCAAAACCTGGTGCAGGCTCTAGTCAACCGGGGAATGCCGGGAGTGATCGCCATGGCCGATCGCATTCCCGACGATGTAGCGCTCACCTTTACCCAGCTGCTGTACCGCAACCTGCACCAGGGACACCCCATCGACCTCTGCCTCAGCCGGGTGCGTCAGGGGCTGATGTCGGCCTACGGATCCGACCACCCCTTCTGGATGCTGCCGCTGCTCTACTTGCGGCCCGACTTCGACGGCTATTTGTACGCCAGAGAGCACACCGCCGCGCTTGGCGTTGATGACTTTGGCGAAGCAGACCTGGCCCAGGCCGCCCTGATGCTGCCTGACTATAGCACTGACCCCGACATCTCTGGTTTGGCCGCCGAAATTCTGACCCGTCAGGCCAGCGATGCTGGCACGGATGGCTTCTCGAATCACCCCGGTGATGACGCCACCGCGCCCCTCTACGACTGGCTGCAGGAGGTAGACCCCCCTGAGGCCGCAGGGGCAAACGCTGCCGTGGCCAATCTGGTGCAGCAGCTCTCGCAACCGTCGACCCGCCCTGGCGATGATCTGGGATCGGCCTCTGGCGACTATCGGCTTCTGTCCGCTGACCCCACCGAAAACCTGCTGCCTCAGACCGAGACCGAGC
>PYGV01000349.1 GCA_003022385.1 filamentous cyanobacterium CCP3
GCTGTAGCGCCTCGACCAGGGTACGAGCGAGGCCCTCCATGCGGCTGGCTACCCCGGCACTAACCCTGGCTGGAGCAACGACTCGACGACAAATTTGATCGACCTGCTCAGTTTCGACGGTAGGATAAACCGCGATCTCACCCCGGGCTGAACGGGCGACCATGATGGCTAGCTCTTGCTTAAAGGGCACAAACTCCTCTAGCAGTACCGGTACGTGGTTGAACCTGTCCCAGGTGGGGCTGAGGTCTGACGCCGCTTTGACAACGGCAGTGCCCTGGCCGTCGTAGCCCAGGCGGCGAGTTTTCATCACCAGCGGAAAACCGATGCTCTCAGCTCTGGCGGCGAGTTCAGCCTCACCCTCGTCGCCGTCTAACCAGCTGTAGCGGGGGTTGGGTAGACCAGCCTGGGCAAAGAACTCGCGCTGGTGGCGCTTGTCGAGCACCAGGCTCAGTACGTCTAGACCGGGGCGAAAGATCGTACCGCGATCGGCCAGGGTTTTTAGCCCCTCGCGATCGATGAATTCATTCTCAAAGGTAATGACGTCGCACTGGGCGGTTAGAGACGCCGTGGCAGCGACCTCGGCGACAGGGGCGAGCACGGTGGAGTGGGCGATCGCAACGGCGGGATCGGTTTCCTTGGGGGTTTGCACCACCAGCTCTAGCCCCAGATGCTGCGCCGCTGGTCCCATCATCCAGGCCAGTTGGCCACCGCCAATGACACCGACTCGTTGAATTGAATTAGCCGTTTCCTGCGCCATAGTGCCGCGCCATCATGCTGTGACGTAGATGCAAACTCCCATTATTCCATGACCCTAGGGTTTCAGCGCGTTGAAACTCAGCCACCTAACCAACGCGGTAAAGCTTTTAGGAACTATATGAGGATCAGGGGAGGATCAGTGATTGAAGTTGTAGAATTGCGTCTCGCCTGTCCAGGGCTAGGCAGGATGCCTGACTTAACAAACCGTGGATGGACAAGCCTAACCCCTAACCGCCCTGGCTCATGCGGCGAATTTTGAGCACGTCGGTCATCTTGCGAATCTGCACAAAGGTTTGATCGAGGTGGGCATGGTCTTTGACATCGAGCCCCAGGTCAATTTCGGCGGTTTGGCCGGGGAAGGTTTTAACCTGGGCCTTGTGGACGTTGATTTGCAGGTCTGACAGGTGCGACAGAATATCTTTTAGCACACCCACCCGGTCAATCACCTCGATGCGCACTTCGACCGGATAGGTCTGGCGCGTACCGTTGTGGTCGCCGCAGTTCCAGCTGACCGGAATGATGCGATCGCCCGGTATATCGGCCAGGTTGGGGCAGCCCTGACGGTGAATGGCGATACCTCGGCTGCCCAGCGACACGCTGCCCATAATCGGCTCGCCGGGCAGCGGGTTACAGCAGCCCGCGATGTGGTGCACCAGCCCTTCAATGCCCAAAATCGGGTCTTTGGAGGGAGCCGGTCGGTGGCGGTGGGGGCTGGTGACGGCCCCGGCCAAAACCTGCTCAGAATCTTGCAGCGACGACTCGGACGACAGCACCTCCAGGGGCTGTTTGGTTTTGATGGCCTCCCGCAGGCGGTTGACAAACAGGTTGAGGGTGACTTCGCCGTAGCCCAGCCCGGCCAGCAGGTCGTCGACGCTGGGGTAGTTGCAGCGCTCGGCGGCCATCTGGGCGGGTTCAGACTTGAGCAGGGCGTCAAAGCCGCTGCGGCCCAGCTCTTTTTCGAGCAGGTCGCGGCCCCGAGCGATGTTTTCGTCGCGGTGCGATCGCTTGTACCACTGGCGAATCCGGTTGCGGGCGCTGGGGGTAACGACAAAGTTGAGCCAATCGAGGCTGGGGTGGCTGTTCTTTTGGGTGATGATTTCGACGATGTCGCCGTTTTCGAGCGGCGTGTCGAGGGTGACGATGCGGCCATTGACCCTGGCCCCGGCGCAGTGGTTACCCACCTCGGTGTGAATGCGGTAGGCAAAGTCGACCGATGTTGCTCCCCGACTCAGCGGCACCACGTCGCCATCGGGGGTGAACACATAAACATCTTCGTCAAACAGGTTGCCCTTGACGTTCTCAAGAAATTCTTGCGCGTCATCTTTGAGGTCGTTTTGCCACTCTAATAGCTGCCTGAGCCAGGTGAATTTTTCGTCATCGGCATTGATGTGGGTATTGACCGAAGCCCCGGTTTCTTTGTACTTCCAGTGGGCGGCAATCCCGTACTCGGCCACGTGGTGCATCTCCAGGGTGCGAATTTGCACCTCAATCGGCTTGCCCTTGGGGCCAATCACCACCGTGTGCAGCGACTGGTAGCGGTTGGGCTTGGGCAGGCCAATGTAGTCTTTGAAGCGGCCCGGCACTGGGCGAAAGGCGTCGTGAACGATGGCCAGGGCGCGGTAGCACTCTTCGTTGGTGCCCACGATCAGGCGAATGGCGGCAATATCGTAGATCTCGCTGAAGTCTTTTTGCTGCCGCTCCATCTTGCGGTAAATGCCGTACAGGTGCTTGGGGCGGCTGCTAACATCGACCACCTGAATTTCGGACTGGTGCATGCGCTGGCGCAGGGTTTCGGCCACCTGCACCAGCCGCGCCTCGCGGTCGGCCCGCTTTTCGGTGATGTGCCGCTGCATCTGCCGGTAGGCGTCGGGCTCTAAATATTTAAAGGAAAGGTCTTCGAGTTCCCACTTGAAGCGCCCGATGCCCAGGCGGTTGGCCAAAGGCGCAAAGATCTCCATGGTTTCGCGGGCAATGCGGCGGCGCTTTTCGTCGGCCAAATGCTCCAGGGTGCGCATGTTGTGGAGGCGATCGGCCAGCTTCACTACAATGACGCGAATATCCTGGGCCATGGCCAGGAACATGCGGCGAAAGTTTTCGGCCTGGCGCTCGGTTTTGCTCTCGAAATTAAACTTGGAGAGCTTGGTTACCCCCTCGACCAGCCGCCGCACCTCGTCGCCGAAATGGGCCTCAATTTCTTCGGGGGTAATGTCGGTATCTTCGACGATGTCGTGGAGAAAGCCCGAGGCAATCATGGCGCTGTCGCCACCCAGGTCGCGCAGCAGCCCGGCGACGGCAATGGGGTGACAGATGTAGGGTTCGCCGGAGGCGCGGTACTGGCCCTTGTGCAGGGTGTAGGCAAACTCAAACGCCTGGCACACCAGCACATTGTTTGACTTGTCTTCGGGGTCTTGGGCAAGGTCATCCAGGCGGTCGTCGTGGTGAGTTAGCACGCAGGTTTCGAGCCAACCGGGCAGAGTGCAATCGTCGGGTAGAGGGGGATGAACCGTTGCAGTCATACAGGTGCCAGTGACCTCTCAGGGAGACGAGTAAACTTAGAGAACTGCCAGGCTGGGTGGCAACTATTTGAACACTGTATTCAGGTCTGAACAGGGATCAAAAATGTAATCGCTACATCGAACGATTTGCCACCTGAGCAAAGGAGGGATAATTGCTGAGACAGGGGAATTAAAGTTAGAAACTTCGGCGAAACTCGTACAGGTGTTCTGCCAAAGTGTGAGATGCTACTGCCCGAGGGCAATCCGGTGAGTATAGAGATAACCTACACCATAACCCTGAGGAAATTGCCTCTTCTGGCTACGCCGCAATAAATGCATATAGCCAGCTTCAAGTTGATGGAGTGTTATGTATTAACCTTAACATTTGTCCCCCCCAGGGGGAACCGGCAATTTGCCTTCGGCTGCGGTAAAACGCTACCAGGAGGCTCTGCCTACCGCCCTAAAAGGGACATATGTACATGATAAGTGCTCTGTCAAATCTGCGATCGCAGCTACAAGCCCTGGAGACTTTGGCGCGCTCGGCCAACCCCAGCGGTCGTCAGCTTCAGGAGCAGTTTTTGCTGGCTCAGCAACACTTTCAGCACCAGATTTTACCCTTGGGCAACGAGTTGGCCAGCGCCCAGCCCATCCTCACCGAAATGAACCGGACCCTGCGGCTGCTGGCAATGGATGTGGCCTTTTTGCAGGCGTCGCGCCAGTTGAGCACGACCCAGCAGCGGCAGCGGCAGCTAATTGCAAAACTGGAGCAGCTGTTAGGCTTTTGCGATGCTCTGGAGCAGTCGATCGCCAGCTCAACCTAGCCAGTTTTGGGGATCGGGCGTGGCAAAGCTCTGGCTATAGGGGTTTCAGCCAGTATTGATGCCACGCCCTAATCCCTCAGCCCAGGTGGTTTACCCGAGTGGTTTAATAGTAGGGTTCATGGACACCTGGTAAAAGAACGCGGTGGAGAGTAGGTACGTTGTATCAGTGCCCTAAGGAAGGCCATATTGACCTTCAAGACAGTCATCTGGCACCGGGTCTGCCGGTGAAGGCGTGCTCAAGCTGTGGTGGAGCCTGGATTCCACCGGAGGACTACGCGAACTGGCAGCGATCGCAGGCTGATCCCGATGTTCCCATCAGCGTAGCGGTGCTGCCCCTGTCGCTGAGCACCTCCTTTCGGCCTGCCGACCTCGACAACCGGGCCGCCCTCTGCCCCAACTGCCGCAGCTACCTGGTGCGAGGCCGCATTACCCTCAAACAGGGGTCGTTTTATGTTGAGCGCTGCCCCAACTGCAACGGCATCTGGTGCGACGATGGGGAGTGGGAGGTGCTGGGGCAGCTCGATCTGCAGGCCCATATTGACTACATCTTTTCTGCCGACTGGCAGGGGCAGGTGCGCGAGCTTGAGCACGGCGAACGCGAGCGGCAGGCCACCATCGACAAACTAGGGGATGAGATTGCCCAGCGGGTGTTTGAGCTGGCTGAGCTACTGGAGCAGCACCCGAATGGGGATTTTGGGGTGGCGTACTTGATGCGGCGAGTCGATCAGTAGTGGGCGAGTAGGTGAGTGGGCGGGTAGATGAGTGGATGGGTGGATGAGTAGTAGGTGAGTAGGCGGGTGGATGAGTGGATAGGGGCGATCTCATTGACTAAAGCTTTTGGTCTCTCTTTATAGTCTCTATTGGGCCTACATTTCTCTCCCTGATCTACTCCCTACCCATCCACCCCTTACC
>PYGV01000350.1 GCA_003022385.1 filamentous cyanobacterium CCP3
CCGCAGCGGCGTAGTAGTCTTTGATGGTGATCGATCGCTCCGCCCCCAGGTCCAAAACCAGATCGCTGCCCGCCCTGGTTCGCCCCACGCTGGCTGAGGCAAAGGCAGACAGGTTGAGCTGATCGCGGCTGTCAGCCCCCTCAATGATGTCGTTGCCGGTGGCGATCGCCTGGCCATAGCCACCAAACACGTTGACCGCCCCGTTGGCCACAATCGTGTCATCGCTGGAGGAGTTGATCACCCGCTCAATGGTGGTATCGAGGCTGAAGCGCGTGCCCTTGCTGGTGTTGCCGGTTACGGTATTCAAGTCGCTTTGTTCTGCAATACCGCCACCCGGTCGCAGGTCAATGTAGTAGCCCGTCGAGGTCAACGGCAGCGCCGACAAATTTAGGGTGTCTACCCCGCCGCTATCGACGAGCGTGAGCCGCTGGGGCGATGGTCCACCCCAGGCTGTGCCGCCGCTGGTGAAGGCATGGGTACTGGTAAAAGCATAGGTCGTCTTGCCGACGTTCACGCGTTTGGCCCCATACAGGTGTTGCAGGGCGGCGATATCAAAGGGCATCAACGTCGTCGGTGAACTGCCCGCCAGGTTATAGGTCATCACCGTGTTGTGCAGGTTGTCCAGGCTGCTGGGCAGGAAGGGGCCTGCGGCGATGTCGGGGCCAGAGTTGTAGTTGCCGGGGTGCTTTAGACCCAGGGCGTGGCCAATTTCGTGAATGAGCGTGGTAAACCCGTGGCTGCCTGGGCCAGAGGCAAAATTATTGCGGGGGTCAACCGCTGGGTCGCGGTAGGCATCGCTCAGGTGAATATCGCTGGCGATGCTGTTGACCTCGGCCCGGTTGTAGGCATCGTCGGCCTCGGGATAAAACGCATAGGCGTAAGCCCCCTGGCCCCCCGCATCCGAAAACATCAGCCGCATCTGGCCGTAGGTTCCACTTGCCTCGCTCACTTCGGTAAAGGTCAACCCCACCAGTGGCTCGATATAGCTCTTGAGAATCGTGCGAACGTTGGTTTTGATAGCGTGGCTAAGTTCTGAGACCACTTCGCCATACCCACCTTGGTACGCTGGCGCCGTCAGGCCATTCACAAAGCTAAAGGTAACCTCAGCCCCACCGCTGGTACCAAACCGAGTACCGCTCAACAGCGCATCGACTCGAAAATCTCCGGTAGGGGCTGTTGTGCCCGCTGCGGGCAGCGAACCGCTGCTGGCCATACTCTGGCAGGCCGAGCAGGCGCAAACCCGCTGACGGGGGGCGTACTCGCTGGGTACTGTTTTTGGGGGCGCAGGGTCTAGAAGCGCAGTTTCCAGAGGCGCTGTTCTCAGCCAGCCAGCCCCTAGCGCTGCCAGGTCTGGCCAAATTGGTTTCGAGCGGTGCCCCTGAGGTGCGCCGATCGCCCCGCTCAGCTCCCGTTCAGCAGAGGTAGCCCCTGGAGGTGATTTATACGGTTGATCCAGAGCTGGATCAACCGCAGGTTGAAAAGCAGATGGAAGCAGACCGTCGCGATCGCCCGGAACCACCTCAAATTGGCCAGTTAACGGATCCCAGAACTGCTCCCAATCGAGCAGACTCTCTGATTCCCAGGCAACAGCGGCGTTGCCCTTAGGTAGCGCTTGAAATAACGCTTGAAGGCTCACTACAAGCTACTCCTGTGCAGCAATTGATTCGGGCAGGTAGATGCTGAAGGAAATGACTGTAGCGGAACGGTAAAAGAGGTAAGCGCCCTGTAGAAACGTTAGGTCAGACTGAAGGGCTCTGTCTCAGCCGCATATCTAACTTAACGCTTTGCCTTAGTGTACTCAAGTGTAGGTGGTCTATGTGGCGCACAAAAAAAGGGAGGCTGCGATCGCCTCCCTGGTAAGTAGGGTACCTATGCCCCTGAGGGCCAATCTCGCTAGCGGTATCTAAAGTTGCGGTAGACCAGGCGCGAGTTAAAGCCACGACCGCGCAAAAAGCTCACGACAGCCTCAGCATCGTTGCGATCGTTACACTCGGCTGCATTAATGAAGCGACCCTGGGGTGCACTCTCAAAGCGCGGATCGATCGCACAGGTGAGTCCGCCTGCACCACGACCGCCGCCGCTGAGAACCTGGCGCAGCTGCGTCAGCTCATTCTCACCGCCAAACACAGCCGCAACGTATGGGGCAAGCGCGCCGCTGCCGACATTGCCGCTGTCGCCAAAGCACTCAGGGCGATCGGCGGCAGGAATATTGGTAATCAGGGGTGTGGTACTGATTCTGGGTTCTGAGAGCAGTACTCCGCCGTTGGCGGCAATCACCTCTAGCAGCGCCTGACCATCTCCGCTGACCCGCACAAAGTAGCGAGCCGCCGCCCCGCCAAAGCTTTGGCCACCAAAGTAGTTGACCCAGCATTCGTAGGGGGCCGTCTGGGAGATTTCTGCGGTAGCAGGCTGACCGTTGACCAGGGTCTGGCCCGAAACCTTGCTGTAGACATTCATCTTGGTCACGCCGTTATCGTTAAACACCCGCACGGAGTGATTTTGGGTGTCAAAGCCGACATAGGTGCGGTTGAGCAAATCGCCCTGACCTGGGCCACTGCCACCAGGAAGATTGAAAGCCTGAATACTGGTGCTGTTTTGGCTGATCAGGGTAGAGTCACTCCCCGCGTTGAGAATTTCTAGCCGAGCCTGGCGAGTGGTGCGGTTGCCACTGGCCCGATAGATGACGTTGGCACCATTGCGCGAACCGTAGCTGTCGTAGGAGAACCAGCCATCGCTGCGAAGTTCACCTCGCAAGATCACCGGAGCCCCTAACTGCTCTGACTGTCGAGTGTCTTTGTTGTAAACGTTCATGCTCAAGAACTGAGTATCTCTGGGGTGAACGCTGACGACAAAGGTCGGGGTATTGAAGTAGAGGGTGGCATTGTTTGAGGTGTTAGGGTCTTGGGCCAGTAACCCATCCAAACCAGCCTCAGCCGCTGCGTTGGGCGTCAGAGTCTCAGACTGCAAAGCTGCATGACCTGGCACCGTGAGGCCCGTAACTAGAAAAACCGAGGCAATAAATAGTGAAAGCGTCTTAAGCAGCCGCTTCGACCAGCGGCTAAAGCGAAAACTGGGCCAGGCTGGTTTCATGAACATTAGCTCCCTATACTCCTCACTTGAGAAACCCGTTAGGCGACCAATTCGGGAACGTGCGGGCATAGAACCCCGGTTTCTCTACAAATACGGCTGTAATTTTAGCTAACTTTCCTTAAAGCGCTCTTTTTTTTAGCTGGTGTTTACATCGGCAGCAATTTAGCCCAGAGTCATGTGGCGCTTTACGAGTCAAGATGGAGCTAGCTTTTGTCGGATGCGTTCCTCAGCTGTTGCAAAAGCTGCTGCGCCTCAGGCGAGAGGTCAATGGGCAGATGCCCGGAGCGAATATGCAGATCGCGCTGGGGAAAGGGTACTTCTACCTCATGGCGGCGCAGGCTGGCCTCGATCGCAAAGTAAAGATCGCTCTTGATCACAAACTGGCGGTTGGGCTGAGCAATCCACACCAGTAGCTCAAACTCGAGGGCACTGTCGCCGAATCCTTGAAAAAACACCTGGGGAGCCGGAGCCGAGAGAATTTCCTGATTTTTTTTGCAGGCCTCCAGCAGGGCCAGTTTGACCTGCTGAGGGTCAGCGCTGTAAGCCACCCCCACCGGCAGACGAATGCGCGATACCGGGTTGTCGTGACTCCAGTTGATCACCTCAGATTCTAAAAAGCGGGAGTTGGGCACGATAATCGACACGTGGTCTAGGGTGCGAATTGCGGTGCTGCGCGAGCCAATGCGCGATACGGTGCCGCTGACATCGCCAAAATCGACGAAATCGCCCACCTGTACCGGGCGCTCAAATACGAGCACCAGGCCACTGACAAAGTCTTTGACCAGGCCCTGAAGGCCCAACCCAACCCCAATCCCCAGACCGCTAGCAATCAGCGCAATGGAGCTGAGATCGATGCCCCAGAGTTGGAGAATGACCACAGTGCCCAGCAAGATCAGGGTGTATTTGGAGAGCACCGCGATCGCCTCCTGGGCGGCAATGCTGATGCCCGTGGCCCGCAGCACCCGCGATCGCATGACGTTGGTCAGGGCGCTGGACACAATGACCATCGCCAACAGCACCGCCAGCAGCATCAGTAGCCCCAGCAGCGAGTACGAGCGATCGCCCAGCAGCAGGCTGCGGTCAAACAGCCCCTCGCGCAAGCTCTCGGTGACCCGATAGCTGATGCGGCGGGTTATCGGAAAGAGGTTAGCGATATAGGCCAACGCCGCAAACAAGATGGCACAACGCACCAAAAATAGGGTCAGCCGAAACAGCAGGTTCAGTCCGCTGGGCTCGTGATCGGGGTTGTCAGGGTCGATGGGTGAAAAGGCAAATCGGTCTAGAAAAGGCCTCAGCCAGCGGTGACAGATCCAGCCCACCAGCCAGTGCAGCGCCAGAGCAGCGGCCAGAGCGGCCAGCGACCTGGCTAGAGCCTGTGCCAAAAAGCCGTCTTGACGATCGGCTCGGGCCTGGGCAAGGGCAGTATCAATCGCGTTTACCCATTGATCGGCCTGGGACTGGAGGGTGTCGGCCCGGCCCACCTGCACATCGGCATTGGTCACGGTCATGATGTAGCGATCGCCCGCCAAAATCACCGGATTGCCGTCTTGAGCTGCCCCACCGCTGCTCGGTACGGCTCGCATCTCAGCCCGCACATCTACCGGCTCAGCGCTTTGAATCAGCGGATCCAGGTTGGTCTCAATGGCCAGGGCTCGCTCGGCCGCCGTCAGGTCTCCGGCAGCAGGCACATCAAACACAAACAGCCCATCGAGAAACACAGGCTCGGTTTCGAGCGCCTGCGCTAGCCCCAGCGCAGATCCTAACCCGTGCAGCACCACGGCCAGCACCAGACCGCAGACCAGGCGGACTAGCCAGCGAGGGAAGGACACTCCGGTAGGCATGGGGCAGGGGGCTGAGACGTCGAGATCAGCATAGCGTTTGGGGAG
>PYGV01000351.1 GCA_003022385.1 filamentous cyanobacterium CCP3
ATTCTCGATGCCCTACTTCAAACCGCATTCCACAAAGTAGCCTGAATTATGCGCATCTTCATTTTTTATTGGTATAACCTATGTCGAGGGGGAAGAATCTCTACGTCTTCGATACCCAGTGCAACAAGCCCTCGATCGCATCCTCCCGCTAATTGCTCAGTAGCTTAGCGACCTGGCCCTGACCACCCTTCACGTCATCCTCTAGGCCGCCTGCTGTAGCTCATCCAACTCAGCCAGCACCTCATAACTGTGAATTACCGGCTGTACGCCTAAGAATCGGGCTTGCATAGTACCATCCGGGCCAATGATATAGGTGTGCCGCAGCGACATTGCCCCCAACCACGACCCGTAAGCCTTGCTTACAGCGCCCCTAGGATCTGACAGCAGCGGAAACTCCAGCCCCTCAGCGTCACAAAACTCGGCGTGAGACTCAACGCTATCGGCGCTAATGCCGATAATCTGAGCATTGCGGGCCTTGTACTCGGCAATATCGCGCTCAAATCGCTGGGCCTCAATCGTGCAGCCTGAGGTAAAGTCGCGAGGGTAAAAATACAGCACCACCCACTGCCCTCGAAAGTCTGCCAGCGAAATGTCCCCGTCCCCGGCATTGGTCGGCAGCGTGAACTCAGGAGCCGGATCGCCCAGAGGAATTTGGGCACCCCCCATCGCCAGCGCAGGCAGGGGCGCAGCAAGCCAGCTCAAGCACACTAGGCAGAGACTCAGAGCGACTTGCAAAAAATGGCGGCGGTTCATGTCAGGTTCTTCCTTGGGGATGATTCTGAAAGCTCTTTACCAAAGTTTACAATAAGGCTGTCGCCATCCCCACTGATTATCTATTGTTGGAGCCTTTCTATGTCCCCCATTGCCAATTTGCAAACCGTGACGCTTGGCCCCAGGGGCATGGTTGTACCGGCCCTGGGCGTAGGCACCTGGGCCTGGGGCGACTCGCTCTTTTGGGACTACGGCAAAGCCTACAGCGACAGTGATTTGCACGCCGCCTTCGACGCCACCCTCGACACCGGCCTCACCCTGTTCGACACGGCTGAGATGTACGGCTTTGGCCAGTCGGAGCGGTTGATTGGTCAATTTATGCAGCAGCGCCCCCAGCGAACTGCCCAGGACGCAATAGTAGCCACCAAATATTTCCCGCTGCCCTGGCGTTTTTCAACACAGTCTGTAGCCGATGCCCTTTCCGCCAGCCTCGATCGCCTTCAGCTAGCCTCGGTGGCGCTGTACCAGGTGCACCAGCCGATGAGTTTTCTGCTCAGCCAAAAAGACCTAATGCAGGCCCTGGCGGCGGAAGTCAAGCGGGGCCGCATCGGCGCAGTGGGGGTAAGTAACTACTCCGCCACCCAAATGCGCGAAGCCCACGGCTACCTGGCCGAGCAGGGCGTGCCCCTGGCGGTAAATCAGGTGCAGTATTCTCTGCTTCACCGCCAACCAGAGTCCAATGGCGTCATCGCCACGGCGCGAGAACTGGGGGTCACGATTCTTGCCTACAGCCCCCTAGCTCAGGGCTTGCTGACGGGCAAATATACGCCAGAGGCCGACCTCAAACCTGCTGGAGCCCGCTGGCTCGACCCTCGCTTTAGCCAGAGCGGTCTCACCAAGTTGATGCCAGTCATCCAGGCGCTACAGGAGATTGGTGAAAGGCGCGATCGCACCCCCGCCCAGGTGGCCCTCAACTGGCTGGTCGCTCAGGGTAACGTGATGCCCATTCCTGGCGCCAAAAATGCCCGACAGGCAGCGCAGAATGCAGATGCCCTAGGTTGGGAACTGTCTATTGATGAACAAGAGCGGCTCGACCAGTTGACCCAGCGCTATCGTTAGATCGTGGGGCTGCGATCGCAGCCTCATCTGTCTTTAAAGAATTTATAAATACTCCCAACGAAAGATGCTCAGCCAGAAAAAACCTTTTCTGAAAACACATTTAATTGCAGACTAGGGAGCTTTATTCTAATTAGCAATTTCACTTAAAAAATAAAAATGGTCAACCGTTAACGTCAGTTGTATTAGGCGATACAAATAGTCACACAATGTTAAGGATTCGTTGACGCTTTTCATTTTTTCCTTCTACAATTTAGACATCGAACAAGTCAGCCTAATCTAGCTGTTTTAGCAGCCAGAGCGGGGGAACCAAGTAAAGGGGCGTGTTTCCGAGTTCTTAAACCCCCATGAAGGGTAATCGGAAAAGGGTATCTCTCAACCCTAGCCCGTCAGCTAACCTCGTCGGCATTGAGGGAGACTGAACTATCACCATTTACGCTAATGCGTTGGTTGTTTCAGTGTCCTAAGTCGTGTCAACACGGCTTGTTCGCTGTCCATGACTAGGCTCCAGGAGGGTCTCATGCAGCTCAAATCGCGCACTACTGCCCCCAGCAGGCAGCCCATTCTGAATGCGCCTCCGGTTTCCCCCGAGGCGGTTATCAAGCCCATGATCATGCGCTTAGAGGCGGCCCTGGGTAGTCGCGATCTAGCGAAGAAAATTGTTTTACTGCTGCGGCCGAAGCCGCCTGTGACAAGCCCCAGCATAGACGAACAAACGATTAATTTTGTCGTGGGTTACAGTGGTTCTGCCCATAGTCAGGCCGCTCTCGATCTAGCTCTATGTGTAGCTCACCAAACTCGTTTGGCCAAGCCTAACCCTGTGCTAGTACATGTCGTTTATGTAGTCGATAAAACTCGCCCTAAAACTATTGCCAATGCCGATCGCATTTTGTGGCAGGCCCGCTGCCTGGCCAGTGAGTGGCGTGGCTCACTCAACGCCCACCTGCGGGTAGGCCAGGTGGCGACAGAACTCAGCCAGGTAGCACAGGAGATTGGGGCTGAAGTGCTATTGGTGGGTTGTCATACGGCTAAGCACCGCCTGGTGCAGCAGCTAGATACTCAGACTCCATGCTCTGTGCTAGGGTTACCCAGGTAAATTGACTATCCAACCTGTGTAGAGCAGCGTTAGACATTTGCCTTCCTAACGTTTATCTAAACAGCAGAACTCATATGTTTTGCGGGGTTTTATCAAGCCCTGCAAAACTCATACCGCAGCTCTGGGCGTCTCCCCCTAATTGGTTGTTGGGTAGCAGGGTGCGATCGCGATCGCCGACTCCCTTTGAGCCTTTACTGAGATGCTCTAGGCAGCCTAATCTACTCTTGTCAACGGAGAAAATCATGACCTATCAAAAAATTCTGGTGGCCCTCGATCGTACGGACGCCTCCGATCGCGTCTTTGATCACGCCCTGGGGATGGCCCGATCTTCTCAGGGGCAGCTACAGTTGGTTCACAGTATCAACGTTAGCGCCTACGACAACCTGGGAAAGCTGATTGATGCCGGAGCGGGTTTGCAAAACTCTGCCAAGGTGCAGCATGAAGAGGAAGCTGCCCAGCTACAGCTAGTTCAGGAGACTCAACAGTGGTTGGAACAGCTGCGCACTGAGGCCCTAAATCGCAATATTGCAGCAGATTTTGTCTGTAAAATGGCTGACCCTGGCCCCTTTATTTGCCAACTCGCCGAAACCTGGAATGCCGACATGATTGTAATGGGCAACAGCGGCAAAAAGGGCTTAAAAAAGCTCGTTTTGGGCAGCGTAAGTGACTATGTGGCAAAGCATGCTCCTTGCCCAACTACGGTGGTGCCCAACGACAGCAGCCTGGATGTTCAGCTCTTATCTAAAGCCTCCTAAATCTGCCTGAACTGTTGTCTGCTAATCGTCAACAGAAAAATGGCAACACCATCATTCAGCGCAGGGGTATTTCATCTATTCGAGGATTGCGAATCCAGGTATGGACTGAACATCACTCCCCTTGTAGGGGCAAGCGACCGTTTGCCCCTATAAACCTCATGCTCAAGCCTTCCCTCCTGGGCCATGAGTTTATAAAACCAAAACATTACCTCGGTTTGTAAACGTCACTGCCTCAATTTTCCAGTCGGGCTGGTTAATCAGCGTTTCGCGCAGGCTACCCAGCAGCGCCTTTTGTTCGCACACCGACAGCGACTGTAGTACCCGCCGCGAGGTGCGGGCCACGCGCAGGTCAATGGTGACGATCTTGGTTTCTGGATCAAAGCGAGTGCGATACCCCGAAAGGGTCAGTTCTGGAATCACCTGCTCAGCCAGGATTAGATCGACGGTGGTTTCCATGCTTTGAGGACGAGGTACGAGAACGGGCTCTCGCCGGTAGTTTTCGCAGCGATCGTCAAGGGTGTAGAGATCGACGGCAACCGGGTCGGTGGGCACCACCAATCGTCGCGCCCTAGCCTGCATCAAGCGGCTGGCGTTGACTAACGCTTCAGCGGGGCTAGGGCCCAGAGCGATGGATTGAAACGGATTGGCGATCGCGGCTTCATTGGAGTCGGCGGCATTCGGTGCGCTTGTCGCTTCACCCGTCACCGCAGCACACCCCTCCAGCAATCCCAACAGGGCCAGGAAAATCGCCCCAGAGCGCAGGCCAAAATTTATTCCTAGGCGCCCAAGCCAGGTATGGTGAGGACGGGATTGAATGGGGTTAAGGCAACGGGTCATGGCAAGTGCTTCCTGGAATCGACGACACGTACTATCGCTGGCCGATTTTACGGCGGCAGAGCTAGAAACGGTGATGGAAACAGCGGTCAGCTTTTGGCAGGTGCTGTCGCGCCGCACCCGTAAGGTGCCCGCCCTGCAGGGGTTGGTGGTCACCAACATGTTCTTTGAGCCTTCCACTCGCACCCGCAGCAGCTTTGAGCTGGCCGCCAAGCGGCTGTCGGCAGATGTGCTTAACTTTGCCCCCGGCACCTCGTCGCTGACCAAAGGTGAGACCATTCTAGACACCGCCAAGACCTACCTGGCCATGGGCACAAACCTGATGGTGATTCGCCATCAGGAGTCGGGGGTACCGGGGGCGATCGCAGTCGAAATGGACCGGCTGCAAACAGGAGTCGGCGTGCTCAACGGCGGTGATGGGCTCCACGCCCACCCCTCCCAAGCCCTACTCGATCTATTC
>PYGV01000352.1 GCA_003022385.1 filamentous cyanobacterium CCP3
CCAAAGCCCTCCGCCATCACGATCTCGTGCTGCTGGTGGTACTCGCTGCGGTGCAGGGCTTCTTTGAGCGCCCCCCGGTGAAACACCTCCTGAAAACCGCAGATGTCGACCGTCATGCGATCGAGCTGCGCCCCAATCCAGGCCAGCTTTTTGAGGTAGTCGGCCTGGGAGTGGGCTTCGCCAGGGTAAAACTCGCGATCGGGCAGCATTAAATTGTTGAGGTTAAACGTGCCAATGCGAAACTGGTTGCGTTCCATAGCCGCCGCTGGGAGGAATGCCCCTAAGCATACCGTTAGGGTTTATATGGCGGCACAGCCTTAGTGGATAATGGCCCACTCTCACCCCCAACCAACCGTCAACGAGTAGGGCAATGCCTGCTTGACTGGCAAAGCTCTCAAAACGAAACCTAACCCGAATTATTCATGGAAGTTGGCAATCAGCGACTGTCATTCCTATAGCAACGGGAATCCATGGGATCGGTTAGGTTGCATCACCGTGCCCTCAACTCAGCCTAAAGAACTCTCTCAACTGAGAGCAAACAGACTATTTAGGATTGGTGAGAGAGTCCTCAGAATTATCGGAAGAGTCTTGGAGATTGCCGGGAGAGTCTTTGGAACTGCTGGGAGAATCTTTGGGATTGTTCGGAGAATCTTTGGGATTGTTCGGAGAATCTTTGGGATTGCCAGGAGAGTTCCTGAGATTGTCAGGAGAGTCTTTGGAATTATCAAGAGAGTCCTTGGGATTGTCGGAAGAGTCTTTGGGATTGTCGGGAGAGTCTTCAACCAGGCGGAGGTGGTTCAGGTCCTCACGTTGCTGGTGCGATCGCGTGTTCCCGACCATTACCCTTCAACTGAGCAACGTCGAATCGTCTCCGTAAAAGGTAGATTCATCGGGCATCGGCATCGTTGGGAATCGGTTCGATCGCCATGTCTTCGGGGGCGTTGGTTCCGGCAAACTGAGCCGCTTGCAGGGTGAGCTTAATCGCCGCCAGCACCTGGGAGGTGACCTGCAAAAACGACTGTTTGCGAGAATTCACCCAAAACTGCGCCTCCAGGTTCACGGTGGTGGGGGTTAGCTCGCGCACCAGCACAATCGGTTCGGGCTCTTGCTCGACCCCCTCGATCTGCCGCATCTGCTGCTGAATGCGGTGGAACAGGTCCGGCAAGTCGGCGTTGTGGTCAATGCCCACGGTAACGCTGCTGAGGCGCACCGGCGAGGCGGTGTTGTTGGTGATGCTGCTCTGAAACACCTCCTGGTTGGGAATAAATACCAGGCGACCGTCGTAGGTTTGCACCGTGGTGGCCCGCAGCTGAATTTGGGTGACGGTGCCCTCGTAACTGTTGATTACCACCTGATCGCCAATGCAAAAGGGCCGCGTAGCCAGCAAAATAACCCCCGAGATGTAGTTGCTCAACACGTCGCGCAGGCTAAAGCCGATCGCTACGCTGGTCAGCCCCAGGGTGCCAAGCAGGGCCGCAAAGTTTAGGCCCATCACCCCCAGCGCCACGACTGCGCCCAGGGTCCACACGCCGCCGTAGCAGAGGCGGCTGATCAGCTCTTCGGTGGTGCGATCGCCCTCGGTTTTCTTAGCCCACACCAGCACGGCGTGGCGCACCGCCGCCGCCAGCAGCCAGGCCAGCACCAAAATCACCAGCGCCCCCAGCAGGGCGGGCAGGTTATCGATGGTGCTGCGGGCCAGTTCCTGGGTGGTGCGCCGAATTCGGTAGGTCACTGCAGCGGCCAAGTTGGTGCGGTCCATCGCCTGGTTGAGCAGGGCGGCCCAGCGCTGGGCCAGGGTAGCTATGTCGGTGCTAAAGTCGAGGGCATCCTGAGCCGTGACCGTCATAATCAGCCGCTCATTGACCTGGAGGGTAGCCAGGTTGCGATCGCTGTCGACATTGACCGTGACGCGCCCTGTGTCGACATCCTGGCTGAGCAGCGCGGCAATGCGGCGGTTAATCTGCCCGGCCCGATCGCTGGCGCTGGTATCGGGCAGCCCTCCCACCTGGAAGACCGGCTGCCCCCGCACGACCACATCGGCAAAAAAGACCTCCTCGGCGGGGGCGGTCGTCTGGGCGATCGCCGCGCTGTCACCGTGGAGAGAGAACCCGCCCAGGAGCACCAGGACTAGCCCCAACCCAAAGGCCAAAACCAGCTGTCCCCGCCGCCCCTGCCAAGGGAATGCCCGCTTTACATCAATTCTGTCGCAGAGCATCCCCTGCCGAAGCCGTTGCCCCCTTAACCACCATCGATCCTGAGCCATACCCACCCGCCAGCTAGACCGTTTCCATTCAATCCCATAATCTAGCCCCATGGAAAACCAATCCCCTGATCCGCCTTCTCCCACCAGCACCGCCAGCCGACGGCTTTTAGTGACTGGCGCGAGCGGCTTTTTGGGCTGGCCCCTGTGCCGCGCCGCCCAGGCCACCTGGCAGGTGGTCGGCACCTGCCACCGCCACAGGCCGCCCCTGCCCGGGGTGGCGCTGCACCAAATTGACCTCAGCGACCTGGGCAACTTTTCCGCCTGGCTGGAGACCCTGGCCCCCGACGCGGTGATTCATACGGCCGCTCTGTCGCAGCCCAACCGCTGCGAGCAGGTCCCCGAGCTTTCCCATCGGCTAAATGTGGAGGCTACCCGGGTCCTGGCCCAGTTCTGCGGCGATCGCTCCATTCCCCTGGCCTTTACCTCCACCGATCAGGTGTTTGACGGTCAAACGCCCCCCTACACCGAGGCCTCCCGCCCTAGCCCAATCAACATCTATGGTCGCCATAAGGTAGAAGCCGAAACCCTGATTCAAGCCCTGCACCCTGCCGCCGTGGTCTGCCGACTGCCGCTGCTCTACGGCCCTCCCAGCCCAACGGCGGAATGCTTTTTGCAGGGCTTTGTGCGCACCCTGGAGGCGGGTCAGCCCCTGCACCTGTTTACCGACGAGTTTCGCACTCCCGCCTACGTTGACGATGTCGCCGCGGGCCTGCTGCTCGCCCTCGAAAAAGCCACCGGTCTGCTGCATCTGGGCGGTCCCGAGCGCCTCAGCCGCTACGAGTTTGGCCTGCAAATGGCCGAAGTCTTTGGTTTCGAGCAAGACCTGATTTTGCCGAGCAAGCAGGCCGATGTCGCCATGCCCGCTGCCCGCCCCCCGGATGTGTCTTCCAATAGCGATCGCGCCTTTAAGCTCGGCTACCGCCCCCGTGGGGTAGAGGCAGGGCTGGTGGCTAGTAGACATCAAACGTAAGAATGCTCTCATAATTGGCCCCAGAACCAGGTCGCTGTGGCATTCTTTAGCTACGCGAGTTGGTCAAAACTGGGTCAGCCAGTGTCTCGTCAGGCTTGAGAGTTAGGGGTTAGAGAAAATTGTGGGTCTGGGGTTGGCCCCGGAGCCTCGGAAAAGCGTTTGGAGCCAAGACCCGAGCGGCGCACGGGCGTATAGCCGTCGCCAGTCACCGATGAAAAGGTCCCAATCGTCGTGGCGACGGCTGTAAATGCTGGGCCGGTAGTCGTGTAGTTGAGTTCAGCGCTCTCGATCAGGGGCGGCCGATTCTCAGCACCTCTCTGAGGGTAAGACGTTCACCAAAATCACGCCGATGGCATCCCCTTTAGGGTAGACGCCTAAATTAAAAAATGTAAAGTAAATTAAACGCAGCGGTTTAGGGGTAGCCATGGTCGTCATCCGGTGGTTTCAAAAGGCAAGGTGTACCCCGCTGGGGGTGGCTGGGGTTTTGATGGTGGGAGGCATTGCGATCGCCACAGTGGGCTGCGGCAGGTCTGTCGAACCGGCAGCCCAGGCTCAAGCTGAGCCTGGAAACCAGGCTGACGGTCCCGCTGTGGTCGACGTGGCCACGGCTGCAGCCGCCGAAGATACCAGCCGCATTTACACCGGCACGACCCGTCCGGTGCGGCAGGTATCTCTGCGATCGCAGGCCGAAGGGCGACTGCTGGGCCTCAATGCCGATGTGGGCGATCGGGTGCAGCAGGGCCAGGTCGTTGGCAACCTCGAAAGCGTGCTGCTGCAAACCGCCGTGGGCGAAGCCCAGGCCGAACTGGCCGCCCGCCAGTTTGAAGTCACCCAGTCCGAGGCCGAACTGGCCGATATTCGCACCTCTATTGAAGAGTCGCGGGTCAGGTTTCAGCAGGCCAGTAACGACGCCCAGCGGCTCAAAACCCTGGCTAGCCAGGGAGCCGTTTCCACCCAGGAAGCCGAACAGGCCCAGACCACCCTGGTTACCGCTGAGCAAGCCCTGCAGTCGTCCCAGGAGCAGGTGCGCACCCGCCAGCAGGCCGTTGCCGCCGCCCAGCAGCGGGTCGAGGCCCAGCGCTCTATCTTGCGCGAAACCCAGCAGCGGCTTTCCTTTGCCAATCTCACTGCTTCGCTGGCGGGAGTGGTGCTAGAGCGCATCGCCGAACCCGGCGACCTGGTGCTGCCCGGCGAATCCGTTTTGACCCTGGGCGACCTGTCGCGAGTGCTGGTGGTGATTGAGGTAGCCGACAGTAACCTCAGCGAATTTAGCCAGGGGCAGTCAGTCGAGCTGGCGATCGACGCCTTTCCCGACGAAACCTTCACCGGCCAGGTGAGCCGCATTTCGCCCCTGGCCGACAGCACCTCGCGCCTGCTGCCCATAGAAATTACCGTAGCCAACCCCGGTGGTCGCATCGGCAGCGGCCTGCTGGCCCGCGTCACCAGCGTCGGCAGCCAATCTAGCGCGGTGGTCGTACCAGAAAGCGCGCTCGAAACCGCCGAAGCCAGCGATAGCCAAATTTTTGTGATCAGCGAAACCGACGGCAGCCCAGCGGTTGAAGCCAGAACGGTGCAGGTGGGCGATCGCGCCGACGGCCAGGTCACCATTCTCTCCGGCCTCACCCCCGGCGAGCAGTATGTCATTCGCAGCAGCCAGCCCCTGGAATCGGGACAGACCGTACAGCTTAGCCTTACCTCTGAAGGGTAGGCGGGTAGGCAAGTAGCGACTAACC
>PYGV01000353.1 GCA_003022385.1 filamentous cyanobacterium CCP3
AGATGTGTATAAGAGACAGGCGCAGGTGCAGGGGCAGATGAGAACAGTCGTTAAGCTGGCGCACAAAGGGGCCATAGTCCATCAGCTCGACCAGGGAAACGGCGGTGACGGGCATGGCCAGGCGATCGCGGTAGCGGCCCACATCGATGCCCAGCAGGGTGCACAGCATAATCCGCAGGGTGGCTTTGTGAGATACCACCAGCACGTTGCCATCGGGGTAGGTTTCTTCGATTTCGGCCAGCACATTGGAGCTGCGGCGGGCGACCTGAATGCCCTTTTCGCCATCGGTGGGCGTATTCCAGGCCGGGTCGGCCAGCCAGCGAATGTAGTCGTCGTGAAAGGTTGAGTTGACCGTAGCGGGGGCCATACCCTCCCACTGACCAAAGGACAGCTCGCGCAGGTTAGCCCGAAGCTGTACCGTCATACCCGTAATCTGGCACAGGGGCTGGACGGTGGCAGCAGCATGGCTGAGGGGGCTACAGAAGATGGCCTTCCAATCGAGGTGGTGGTAGGCCTTGGCAAAATAGTCGGCCATCTGTTGGCCCTGCGTCGTTAGCGCCACCCCATCCTGGCTGCAGTAGCGGCCCGTGCGGCAGTACTCGGTTTCGGCGTTGCGGAGCAGGTAAAGCCTCAGGGGCATAGGGCACGTTTCCTCAGGTGCAGGGGAGCGATCGCAGCTGGTCGCTCAGGTGCGAGCGATCGGCAATGGTGTGAAATAGGGGTCCCCGCTGGCCCAGTTCGACAACGCTGACGGCGGCGACGGGCATATCGAGGCGATCGCGGTAGCGGCCCACATCAATGCCCAACAGCGTGCACAGCATAATGCGAATGGTGGCCTTGTGAGACACCATCAAAATGTGACCGCTGGTGTGAGTGCGCTCAATTTCGTCGAGCACCTGAGCCGACCTGCGCGCAATATCTACGGCCCGCTCGCCCCCCACCGGAGCGTACCAGGCGGGGTCAGTTAGCCAGGCGACATACTCGTCGTGGTGGTCGCGATCGACCGCTGTAGGGTGCATGCCCTCCCAGCGACCGTACATGACCTCGCGCAGCCCGTCGCGCAGCTGCATCTCCAGGCCCACCAACTCGCACAGCGGGCGAGCCGTCTCCACAGCCCGCCGCAGAGGACTGATGTAGGCGGCTGTCCAGGGCAGGTGGGCGTAGGTGGCAGCAAACTCCTTCGCCATTAACACCCCCTCCGGGGTCAGGCCAGGATCATTCTCCGGCATGCCGCAGTAGCCACCCGTGAGGCTATAGGCCGTCTGGCCATGGCGCAAAAAATAGAGGAAAACTCCCATTGGTGCCTGACGGTAAAGACAGTGCGACGCCTGCTCAGCCCTGGTCTATAACCATTGCCTGCAAAGCAGCAGCCCTCAGCGAGGGCCTTTCACCCCTAATCTAACCTACGCGCCAGGCAACCCAAAACAGGTTCAAAATTGTATATGACCTAGCCAAAGATCCCAATCCAACGTTGCCTCACCAAGGCGAACCCAAAAGTCCACGCAAACCTGTCACACCCAAACACTTAGGATCAGCGCCCAGCCCACCTCCGCGTTCTAAGTCCGACAGCTGAATGGTTTGAACATTCAAACCACTTGACCAAAACCCAAGCGCTCTAACCTTGAAGCCCGCGTCTGTCGAGTAATCCCAAGATTCCTGGGCAAAAACCGTTTGCCCCTCCGTCAGCGATCGGTTTTCAATAGAAGGCGACTGAAGTCTCACTCCACTCACCCACTCACTCACCCACTCACTCACTCACCCACCCATCCACTCACTCACCCATCCACCCATCCACCTACTCCAAACCCCACCTACTCCAAATCCCGCCGCCCCTCCAGCGCCCGGGCCAGGGTAACTTCATCCGCGTATTCCAAATCGCCCCCCATGGGCAGGCCAAAGGCAATCCGGGTGACCCGCGTAAAGGGCTTGAGCAACTGGCCAACGTAAAGAGTAGTGGTGTCGCCCTCAATGCTGGGGCTAATGGCCATAATGACTTCCTGGGTGCTTTCTTTGTTGACCCGATGCACCAGAGGGCCAATGTTGAGCTGCTCTGGGCCAATGCCATCCATGGGTGAGATCAGGCCGCCCAGCACGTGGTAGCGGCCGCGATACTCGCGAGTTTTTTCGATCGCGATCACATCGCGCGAGTCGGCCACCACGCAGAGGGTGTTGGGGTCGCGGTTGGGCGCCCGGCAGATGTCGCACACCGTATCGGCCGAGAGGTGAAAACACACCGAGCACTGCCCGACCTGAGCCTTGGCTTCGAGCAGCGCCTGGGCCAGGGCCTCTACTTCGCTCTGGGGGCGCTTGAGAATGTGCAGCGCCAGCCGCTGAGCCGACTTGGGCCCCACGCCCGGCAGTCGCTGAAATTCTTCAATTAATCGCGCCAGGGGACGGGTATAGATGGGGAGTAGGCTCCTTGCACCGCTGAGGATTCGTTTATTTAGAGAGATACTGCGCAGCATCTCTCTAAATTGTACAAATTGTACGTATAAGGTTGGGCGTGTAAGGTGGGCCTATGGCAGATTTAAGCGGCATGTGGCTGGGCACCTACTGGCAGCGGGATACACCTACCCGCTTTGAGGCCACCCTGGTTCAGGGGGGCAACCAGCTCAGCGGCAGCATTCTAGACGATGGCTACCTGGGCGAGGCGCAGCTCAGCGGTACGGTTTCGGGGCGCCAGGTGCGGTTTGTGAAGCGATATGTAACCTCAACCCAAACCACTATTGACTACACGGGCACCGTTTCAGAGGATGGCAACCACATGACTGGGCAGTGGAGCATTGCGGGCTTCGATGCTGGCCCCTGGGAAGCCCACCGCAGCGAAGATGATTTAAGCGTGAGCTGGCAGACGTTGCTGGAGCAAACCTTGGAGCGCAACCTGGCAACTACGACCCGTTAAGGCGTAAAAACCGCGATTTTGTGCCCTGGCTGGCATTTTTCCTTGAGCCAAGCGATTACATTTCTTAACACCGCCCTGGGGCGGTGATGGTTCTGTTGAATGGAGGGGTATGCACGCTTGGTGGTTGCAGGCGCTTAAGCCGGTTGTCATAGTTGGCATTCTGGCAGCCAATGTCGTGATGCCTAAGTTTCCGGTGGCTGCTCCAGAGCAGGGGCACACCCCCACAGCTGTCGTCCCTCAGGTAGAAACCCTGGTTGACCTCTACCACCTGCGCGATCGCCTGGGCCGTGAGCTGAGTCAATCTGCCACCGTGATGGTGGCCACTCGCTCAGGGGTAGACATGGCCCCGGCGGCAACCCTGGAGCAGCTGTGGGCTATCGATCGCCGTTTGCAGCAGGAAGACGCCGCGCGCCGACTGTGGCATCGAGCCGACAAGGCGGCCGCCGCGGCGATCGCCTTGGGCAACCCGGCAACACTGCCTAAAGAATCGGTGGCAGCGGCCTACGCCTACTGGAACACGGCCGTCGTCGCCCTGAACCAAATTGCGCCTGAAACGCTGGGGGCCACCCAGGTAGCCACCCGACGACAGCAGTACGAGCAGCAGCGGGCGATCGCCGCCTACTACTACGACACCGCCCGCTCCGAGTTTTTGGTGCCGATTGTGGAGCAAACCGGGATGGCCTCGCGGGTGCGGCTGACGGTGTGCAACCTCGCCCGCGATTGTCGTCGCTGGCGGGGCAATCAGCCCCCCGCCAACCCCGCCAGCTTGATCAAAGTGCCCGTGGCGATCGCGCTGATGACCTACCTCCACCAAGCAGGTATCGACCCCGGCGCGCCAGTCTGGGTAGACCCCAGCAACTGGACCGAGGATATTGGCACTACCTGGGTAAGAACCGAGTATCCCCTAGCGCAAATCATGACGGATATGGTCAGCGCTAGCAGCAACATTGCCACCAACCAGCTGATCGACTACCTGGGCTGGGAGAGCCTGAACCAGAGCCTGCAGGAGCGCGGGTACCGGGCCACCCGCATCAGCACCAAGCTGGTCGGCGAGTCCACCTATCCGGCCAACGCGGGCACAGGCCCCAACCGGCTGACCACCGACGAACTCACCGACATGATGGTGGCCATCTACAACCAGGAGGTTCCCCACGCCGAGCTGATTCAGGCTGCTCTGGCGGAGCAGCGCGATCGCAACTTGGGCTACCAAGCTGTGCACCCCCCCATCACCTGGCTAGGCGAAAAAACCGGCAGAAATTCTAAGGTCATTGGCACAACGACAGCGGTTAGCGTGGGTGGCCAGCGCTACATCATTACCGTTACCCTCGATCGCAGCGCTAACGAAGCCGTCGTGCGATCGATCGTAGCCCAGGTCATTCAACACCTGCTCACCCACAACGGCTTTGAGCTGGCGGTTTCTCCTGGCGAGGCGATCGCCCCCCGCCCCCAGACCTTTTTGCCCTAGGCGCGATCGGGGCTGGCGGCAATCAAGCTGTCTTGTTCTCCAGCCACTTCTCCAGCGCCTGGCGCATAGTTGCCACGGGCGCAGGCTGCTGTAGCCAAATTTCTAGGGCCACCGCCCCCTGCTGCACCAGCATCTCTAGCCCGTCAAAGGTGTCTAAGCCCCGCTGGGCAGCCAGCGTCAGCAGCCGCGTGGGGCGAGGGGTGTAGATGAGGTCATAGACCACAGCCGCCTCTGGCACCCGATCGAGCTGCTCAACGGTTAGCGGGGCTTGGTCGGCCTTGGTGTGCATACCGACGGGGGTAGTGTTGACAATTAAATCAGCGGTTGGCAGCAGAGTGGGCAGATCGGCCCAGCTGTGGGTAGTAAGCGCTGGTCGCAGGGGCGAATCAATCCAACTTTGCTTAAAATCAGCCAGCTTTTGCATACTGCGGCCCACGACCTGAACGACAGCAAAGCCAAGCTGCCCACAGCCCGCCACCACCGCTCGGGCTGCACCGCCGTTGCCCAACACCAGCGCCGTCTTGCCCGCCCAGTCCTGTCGCGCCT
>PYGV01000354.1 GCA_003022385.1 filamentous cyanobacterium CCP3
ATTTAAATACCGAGGCAAACACCTTGGGGGCACCGGGGTCGAGGGCGGGGCGGCGAATGTCTTCGACTAGCTGGTCAGTGATGGCCGACTGGTCGAGATAGACCTGCTTGAGGGTGCGGCGAATGGTGGCAGGCTGGCGCACGTACTGAAACAGCAGCCAGCTTGGCAGCGGCTGCAGCATAAGTGATTGAATGGCCTTTGCGATCGGGTTGGGGGGCGGCGGCGGCGTTTGGGCTGGGGTAGAAAACGGCCCGGCGCTATTGAGCAGCACCAGCCCAGCGGCTGATTCGGGATGGTTGGCGGCCACGCACAGCGAGGCATAGCCGCCGAGGGAGTTGCCCGCCAGCACCACCGGACGACCAATTACCTCGGTGACGAACTCGTGCAGCTGGGCCTGCCACAGGTCGCCGCTGTACTGCCAGTCGGGCTTGGCCGATCGCCCAAACCCCAACAAATCGATCGCCCATACCTGAAAGTCGGCTTGCAATCCCTGAATGTTTTTGCGCCAGTGGTCGGTCGATGCGCCAAAGCCGTGGACCAGCAGCAGGGGCGGGCGATTATCCCGCGCTTCTCCGGCTACGACGTAGTGAATAGCCTGGTCACGCCAGTACCAGTAGGTTTCCTGGGATGAACTGGGGGATGAACTGGTCGGTTGAGGGGCAAAGGCGGTAGACATAGGACTGGAGCCAGCGGCTCTGTAAACAAACATTAACTAAAATGGTAGCGAATCTTGGTGGAGCAGGCCCGGTAAGGATGACAAAACGGCGAATACCAGGCATTGTTTCAAAGGAACGCTCTCAAAGCCCGCTCCTATGGCCGCCCTATCTCGCTCTCGCAAATCGTCGAACCGCCGCGAGTTTTCCAAATTTGATGCTCGCCGCTCCAAGTCGCTGTGGTTTGAGCGCCTGATGGCGACCGTGGCGCTGCTCAATCTGGCGCTAGTGATTGGTGATCTCAGCTATATCCCTCTGCGGGATCAGTATCTGCGGCTGCTGCCCCGAGTAACGACCTGGTACGGTGAAACCTTCAAAGGCATTGAGCCGCACCGATTTACGGCCAGCTACTTAGAAACCGTAGACCAATTTGAAGAGCAGGTGGCCCAGACTGGTCTAACGTCTATTCAGGCACAATCTATTTTGAGTGATTTGCAGCAGCAGAGCGCCGCCATGATTGCCGAAAACCCGTTTCAAATTGCCAATCGCTCCGGCAATCTGGAGCAGATTAAGAACAAAATGCGCGATCGCGTTGGCGTTGAGTCATCGACTGATGCCTTTGCCGAATTTTGGAGTGCAGACTACCTGAGCGATGCTGGCCTGTCCCCAGAAATGGCCTTTTTTAAGAGTGAAATTCAGCCCCTCATTGAAACCAACTTTTTTCGGCGAATTGCGGTTCACGGCGGATTCGTAGACCAGTTTTGGCGCATTGATATCTGGTTTAACCTGCTGTTTGGCCTGGAGCTGCTGGCCCGCAGCATTTACCTCGATCGCCGCTACAAAAACTTCACCTGGCAAGATGCCATTCTCTGGCGCTGGTACGACATTCTGCTCATTGTTCCGTTTAGCGCCCTGCGGTTGCCCTGGCTGGCCCTGCTGCGCATTATTCCGGTCACTATCCGCGTCAATCAGTCGAACCTGATCAATTTAGAGCCCTTTCAAAGCCGCATCAGCCGCTTTGTAATTAGCCACGTGGCGGTCGAAATTACTGAAATTGTGGTGCTGCGTATCATCGATCAAATGCAGTCGCTGGTGCGCGACGGCAGCGTAGCCCAGGCGCTGCTCGAACCCAAATCGCGCCGCTACATTGAGGTCGGCGGCGTCGATGAACTGGAGGTGCTTTCGAAGCGACTGGCGGCCCTGATGGTCTACAACGTGCTGCCCCAGGTCAAACCCGAAATTGATGCTTTGCTCAAGCACACCGTCACCCAGGCGTTTGATCAAACCCCTGGTTACCAGGGGTTTCGGATGTTGCCCGGCATCGGCGATCTGCCCGATCAGGTGGCCCAGCGGGTTGTCGCCCAGCTGTCGGCCAATCTTTACGGGGTGCTCAAAGGCTCTCTAGAAGACCAGTCAGGGGGTGAGCTAACCCAAGACCTGGTGCAAAAGCTGATCGCAACGTTCCGACTTCAGCTCAAAGAAAATGAAGATGTTGAAGAGCTTGAAGCTTTGGTCGTGAACTTTCTCGAAGAATTTAAGCTCAACTACGTCAAGCGTCTGGCCGCTGCCGATGTCGATCGCCTAATCGAAGAGCGCTACCAGATCTATAACGTGACCCAGAGTAGCTCAGAGGGCAAGTCTTAAGCCGAAGCTTCTCTAAGAAATTTATCTGCCCAAGGATAGATAACTGGGGGCACGATCTCTTCCTTGTCGGTATCTATTGGGGTAGAGGCTAGATTGATGTTGCAATTGCTACTTTGAATCAGGTTCGAGGGTGCTCGTTCACAGATTAAAAGGTTTATTCGCAATACATCATTTTCTTTTACAGGAGGCCAATTACAGTATGGCTACTCAGAATACTGATCCCCGCAAGCGAGATTTTGACGCATCAATTAACACTCGACCGGTAACCAATGACGAAATTGCCTACCGCGATGGGTATGTCAGAGGTAAGTCTGCACAACAGCTTGAGCAAGAGCGACGCCAAGCCGCTGAGGCCAGAATCCGCGAAGAAAATGCTCGTTTGCGGGCAGATAATGGTGTGTCTACCGGTCTGATTCTCGGTTTGGCCCTGGCTGCTCTAGCCGCAGTCATAGGCGGCCTAATCTACGTTTACAGCGAAGAAAACCCCGTTCCAGGAACAGCGAATCCTACCCCTGAGGCCGTAACCCCAGACCCTACCGGTAACGAAACTACCATCATTGAGCGCACCGTTGAGCGCACTCAGGAAGTCATACCAGCCCCCAGCTCGGTACAGCCGCCTGATGTCAATATAGAACTGAACAATCCTGTACAGCCCCCGGCAGCACCAGCCCAGCCTGAGGCCAGCGAGGCCCCGGTCCCCCCGGTCCAGCCTGAAGCAGAAGCCAACCAAACTCCAGTCGAAACGCCCTAGAAGTATAGATTAGACGGCTATCAATAGCTGAATTTGCCCAAGCGGAGGGAGATTGTTTTGCACAGTTTCCCTCCACTTTGAGTATCTATAGGAGATCTCGCTTGGGTCAGTACGCCATGAAAATGCCAGGGGGGTTATGCAAAGGGCCGTTACTTTGCGACAGTGAAGCGAAGACGCAAGCGAAATTCAACCTATGGCTACCTATCTCATTACTGGCGCAAATCGCGGCATTGGTTACGAGTATTGTCGGCAGCTCCAGCAGCGGGGCGATCGCGCGATCGCCGTCTGCCGTCAGCCCTCCGATGAGCTAAAAGCTCTGGGGATACAGGTAGAATCGGGCGTTGACATCACCGATGATGTCTCGGTAGCCAATCTGGCTCAACGGCTCCAGGGCACAGCGCTAGATGTGCTGATCAACAACGCTGGTATTCTCCACCGCGTCACGCTGGATGATCTCGATGTTGACAGCATTCGCCAGCAGTTTGAGGTCAATGCGATCGGTCCGCTACGGGTGACCAAAGCTCTGTTACCCAATTTGTCTGATGGCTCAAAGGTCGCCTTAATGACCAGCCGCATGGGTTCGATCGCCGACAACACCTCTGGCGGATCCTACGGCTACCGCATGTCAAAGGTGGCGCTGTCGATGGCGGGCAAATCGCTGGCCCACGACCTCAAACCCAGGGGCATCGCCGTAGCGATTTTGCACCCAGGGCTGGTCGAAACCCGCATGACCGGCTTCACCAAGAGTGGCATTCCCCCAGCCGAGTCGGTGAAGGGTCTGCTGGCCCGCATTGATGGCTTGACTCTGGAGAACTCTGGCACCTTTTGGCACTCAAACGGAGAAGTGCTGCCCTGGTAGGGGCATTCTCAATCTTTGATCCAGGGCTGATCCCAGGGACCGCCGCCGACTTCTAACCCCGCTTGGGCACTACTCGCTGCCACAATCAGGTCCAGATTCTCCCCCTGCCGCCGCCACAGTTTGAGGCTGACATCTCCCAGCGCCGTATCGCGGCAGCAGAAAATCATCCCCTGGTGGGTAGGAGCACGCAGCGGAATACCGGGCAGGGCGGTGGTGCCCGTCACTTCAACTGCGTAGTTTGGCCGTTCGCAGCGCATATACCAGTAGCCCCACGGGTCGATATGCCAGGTGACTCGTGCATTCCAGGGCACAAATTCGTAGAATTTGCCCCCGTAGTGAATGCCCACCATCGCGACCGACTCCATCCAGCCCAGCACCTGACGGCGACCGCCCCCAGCGGTTAGGGCCAGGTCGGCCACGCCATCGAAGGTGTTGCAGTTGACCCAAAACCACTTTTGCGGAAACGATCGCCCCCAATTTTTCTCGCTGTAGGCCGGGGCCTTGGTAAACTCGTGCCGCTTCCCCTGCCACTCAATCCACCCCGTAGAGTAGCCATGGGCCATCAAAATTTGCCAGCCCGGCTCAAAAATGGGCAGACTTGAGAGAAAACCAGCAGTAGACTGCTGAGGCTGCCCCGTACTGGCCCAGCCATACGCTGGTTCGGTATGGTACTGCCAGACTACAGAACCGACAACCGGATCGTTCAAGCACCCCTGGTGCAGCGTGGCCGTCACCTGGTACCCCTCGGTAACGTAACGATTAAACTCTGACGACGACAGCAGCCGAGGACTGACCTGGGTTTTGCCTCGCCAGTGCCCCAGCCCTAACCCCTCTTTCCAGGCCCAAAACTGTGACACATCGGGAAAGGTGCGGCAAAAGTAGCCGTCATCAGGACCCAGAATTTGGGCCGTGCCGCCGCTGTTGGGCTGCCCGCCAGCCGGATCCTCAATGGAATACATAAAGGCGAAGGTTTGCCCAGTCTCCGGCAGCGTAACGCGAAAGTACCAGCCCTCGAAAAAGCGATCGGCCCGGCCATCCCAGTGGTAGCCGCTGTGGGG
>PYGV01000071.1 GCA_003022385.1 filamentous cyanobacterium CCP3
ATTTAGGAGCCATAGGGGCAGGAGCCGCAGGGGCAGGGGCCGCAGGGGCAGAGGCCACAGGCGATCGCGCCGGTTGAGAGGTTTGAGCCGTTGAGGTGGGGACCACAGGGGCCAATGTTCCCCCCTCAGCAATTGGTTTTGACGATGCCGGCAGACGTACCACATCCATGACCGCCGCTGGATCGCTGAGTTCGCTCAGCTCATCCTGGGCCTCAGGAGCGCTTCCAGGCATAGGCATTCCCAGCAGCAGTCCGTGCATTCCTATGGAGACTAGAGCCAGCACGCCCCCGCCCGACCAGCGGAGGAAGCGCTTGCCCGCCCTAAATTTGAAAGGAAGTGCCATAGTCATGTCCGTTGCTCTGCGCCAGTATAGGTCAGCATTTGCTTGTCTTGGCCCTCTAAAGGTGGCACAACTTTTGAATGGTGTTAATAGTGGACAGACAGTTTTTATATTGTCGTTATTTGCCGTTAACCTAGGGCTGTCGAGGCTTTAGCAAAGAAGGCTCAGAACCATGCGACGCGAAGACCTGACCCTACTGACAGCGGGCCTGCTGCTTGTGCTAACGGCCATTCTTTTGATTGCCCTAGAGCCTCGTGTATCGCCGGTTGATCCATCCTCCGAGGTTACTGCCGTGCCCACCCAGCTGTTGACCGATCCGTTTTTGCAGTACCCCACCCCCGGTACGGTACGGGTGGTGTGGTTTACCGAGTTCGAGGGTCAAAACCACCAGGTCCGGTGGGGGGCACCCGATCAGCGCCCTGACGCTAACTTACCCAACCAGGCCCCGGCCATTACCACCCAGCTGACCCGCACCCGAGAAGACGGTCAGTCTCGGCTCGACCATCCCAATTTTGCCGACCTGGACCAGACGGTGCAGCGGCCCATCTGGCGGCACGAGGCCGAAGTGACTGGCCTGCCGCCGGGGCAACGGGTGCCCTACCGGGTGTGCAGCACTGGAGAAGACGGCACTGTGGCCGAAAGTCGCGTGTTTACGCTAGCCGGAGCCCCGATCGCTGGCCAACCGCTCAAAATTCTCCTCACCTCTGACCATCAGAATATGCCGATGACCGCCGCCAACCTGCAAAAGGTAGACGAAACCCTGGGCCGGGTAGACGCGGTGTTTTTTGCGGGCGATCTGGTCAACATTCCTGATCGCGCCTCTGAGTGGTTTGACGACAGCCGGGGCTGCGGCTTTTTTCCCTGCTTGCAGGGCAACACGAGCTATGCCCTAGAGCGCAACGGTCGCACCGTGCGCTACCGGGGTGGCGAAATCATTCAGCACGCGCCGCTGTTTCCGGCGTTGGGCAACCACGAAGTCATGGGGCGTTTTGCCGCCACCGCCCCGCTGGGGGAGCAGTTTAACCAGCCTGTGCCCCGCCAGCAGGCCGTCGGCCTGTACGAGGCCAATGCCGACCTGTTTAACCCCGCTGGTGACCCCGAGCTGCGGCGCCAGTGGATCGTTGACAATTCCTTTAACAGCGAGACCTATGAGGCTCTCTTTAGCCTGCCTATCACCCAGGTGCCCAACCCCGATCGCCCTGAGACCACCAGCCGCTACTACGCCATTACCCTCGGCGATGTTCGCCTGGTGTCGCTCTATGTCACCCAAATTTGGCGGCCCTACCATGTGAACGCCACCACGCGGGGTCGCTACCAGGAGCGCGAGGCCGACCTGGGCACTCCGCAAAACTGGGGCCACGGTCAGCACATTTTTGAGCCGATCGAGCGGGGCAGTTTGCAGTACCAGTGGCTGGAGCAGGAGCTGGCCAGCGAGGCCTTTCGCCAGGCCCGGTACAAGGTGGTGATGCTGCATCACCCGCCCCACACCCTGGGCGACAACATTGTGCCCCCCTTTACTAACCCGGTGCGCCGCTACGATCGCGATGGAGCTGGTCGCCTCACCGCCGTGCGCTACGAGTATCCCCGCGCCGATGACTACATTGCCCGCGACCTGGTGCCCCTGCTGGAGCAGGCCGGGGTCGACCTGGTGTTCTACGGCCACTCGCACCTGTGGAATCGGTTTGTGTCGCCTCAGGGCACTCACTACCTTGAAACCTCCAATGTCGGCAACTCCTACGGTGCCTTTTGGAAAGATGCCGCCCGCCCGGTGCCGCCTGAAATCATTGAGGGTTCGGCTGTGGCCTATTCCCCCGCAGACTACATCGCCCAGGGCGACCCCAACGGCCTGGAGCCCGTGGTACCTACCCTCGCCCCCTTGCGCGACGACAGCGGCCAGACCCTGCCCTACGTCGCCAGCAATGACATCACCGTCTTTAGCGTGTTTGAAACCGAGAGGGGCACCGTCAGCAGCTACTACTTTGATACGCGGCAGCCAAACTCGGCGGTGGTGAAGTTCGACGAGTTTAGGTTAGGACGATGAGGCGCTAGGGCTGCTTTTGGTAAGGTTCGGTGGCGAGAAAGTAGCCGATTAAATATAGGGAGCCGCACAGCACTCTGAGCTGGCTGGGGTGTTGGCCCAGGGCGGTGAGTCCGTCATGGAGCGAAGCGTGGATCTGGCACTGCACCAGGCTGGGGCAGAGCGATCGCGCGATCGCCCCTAATTCCTCTGGTGGTGCCGTTTCGTGTCCCGGCACGGGCACCAGGTGCAGGGCATCGCCGGGCCGCAGCAGGGCGGCAAAAATATCGCGGTGGTCTTTGGTGGCGAGCATGCCCATCAGCCACGCCGTTCCTGAGGGGGGCACTGGCTGACCGACCCACCAGCTGTCGACATACTGGCGCAGCACCTCGGCGGCGGCGGGGTTGTGGGCACCGTCAATCAGCAGCGGGTAGCTGGCGGAGCCCTGGCCCCACCTCACCCACTGGAGGCGGCCGGGCCAGCGGGCTTTGCCCATGCCCTGAGCAATGGCGGCATCTGAAATTTGCCAGCCCTGGTGGCGCAGGGTTTGAAGGGCGGCGATCGCCACCGCCGAGTTGGTCAGCTGATGCTCGCCCAACAGCGCCAGCGGGTAGGTAATGGCATCGTCGCCGCTGCCGTAGCGGGCCTGGCCGTGGCCCACAGGCACCGCTGGGGTTGGCCACACAGCCGCACAGCCCAGCGGTGCCAGGCGCGCCTTGACCACCGCCGCTGCCTCGGGGGGCAGTGGCCCAATAACCGCTGGCCGCCCCGGCTTCAGCACCCCCGCTTTTTCGTAGGCAATGTGGGCCAGGGTGGGGCCGAGGCGCTGCCAGTGCTCTCGGCTCAGCGAGGTAATTACGCTGACCAGGGGCGCGTCTACCACATTGGTGGCATCGAGCCGACCCCCCAGCCCCACCTCCATGACCGCCAGATCAACGCCCTCATCGGCAAAGTGCAGCCAGGCCGCAGCGGTGAACACTTCGAACTGGGTGGGCGAGGGCTGAGCCGGATCGATGGCGGTCACCACCTGCTGCAGCCGCTGAACCAAAACCTCTGCCTGAATCGGTGCGTCGTTCACCGTGATGCGCTCGCGCCAGCTCACCAGGTGGGGCGAGGTGTAGCGCCCGACTCGATAGCCCGCCGCCGTCAGCACCGCCGCCAGGTAGGCACACACCGACCCCTTGCCGTTGGTACCCGCCACGTGCACGATCGGCACCCGCATTTGGGGGTTGCCCAAAGACTCCAGCAGCCGCTGAATGCGCTCTAGCCCCAGCTCAACCCCGAACCGGCCAAAGGGGGCGAGCAGAGCTTGAATCTGCTGGTCGAAGGGCTCAACTGAGGGCTGCACCACGGGCATCAATCGTCTTTACGCTAGGAATAGCGAGTTTACCAAATCTATCCTCAACAACTCAGCCCTCGGTTATTTTCAGGGCAGTGACAAACATGGTCCTTTTTCAGGGAAGTGCTCGGCACCGATGCTTTAGATCCTTCAGTCTGTGTGCACAAAAAAGGCGCAGCAAGATGCTGCGCCTTGGGATGTATTCTCAATCGGGTGATCTATACCGCCTCGGTATTTTTCTCGCCGGTGCGAATGCGAACAATTTCGTCTACCGGGCTGACAAAGATTTTGCCGTCGCCGATTTCGCCTGTGCGGGCAGCGGAAATGATTTTGTCGACCACGATGTCGACCTGGGCCTCTTCGACCACAATCTCAATCTTGAGCTTTTGCAAAAACTCAACGGTGTACTCTGAGCCACGGTAGCGCTCGGTCTGTCCCTTTTGGCGACCAAAGCCGCGCACCTCCGAAACAGTCATGCCGACAATGCCAGCGTTGACCAGGGCAATCTTGACCTCGTCGAGCTTAAAGGGGCGAATAATGGCTTCTATTTTTTTCATAGATCAAACTGGGTGCTTCAGCGGTTTTTGTTTAGCTTCGGTCTATGTGTATCGGGCTTGCCCCCTAGAATACTGCATCACTCGCTACAAAAATGTAGAAGAGACGGCTGGGGCTGGGTGCCAACGCTCTGCCTGTCAGGCGATCGCGCCTAGCGAGAGGTATTGAGCAGCGGCTTCATAATCAAAAAACCGGCCCCGAAGGCGCTGACGACAATCAGCAAAATAGTGGCGGCCAGCCACAGCCCACTCAGATCTGAGGGCCGCTGGCTGAGCTGTCCGGGGCGGTTGGGGTCGAGACGCTCTTCGGTGTAGAGCCGCTGGGGCACACCAGCCTGAGGCCGCTGAGGTGGCTTTTTAGACGACTTTTTGGCCTTAGGCTTCTTCACGATTTGGGTGATCTGGCTGGCCAGGTTAGAGACCCCTTCACCCACCGATTCAGAAAGTCGCTCTGGCAGAGACGCTGTGGCCTCGTCGTCGGTGGGCATTGGGGGTAAGGGCATAGCGTAGGCCGAGGCCTGGGCTTCGGCATTGAAGTGGGCTTCTAGGGGCGATCGCCCGCCGCTGGCCATGCCTACCATATCGAGGGGCTGGGGCTGGCTGACCTCAATGGCCTGCTTGAGGCGGGTAGCTGAGTCGGCAAAGCGAATCATTTCCTGGCGCAGCACCTGGTTTTGCTGGGTGAGCTGCTGATTTTGCTGATTGAGCGAATCGACCATAGCCTGGGTCGCCCGCAGTTCGGTGGCCAGCTCGCGGTACACCGAAATAGGCACCGACGGAGCCTGCCGGTTGCCCTGGGGTACCTCTGGGGCAACCGCCCCTGGATAAGCCGATTCGGAAGAATAAGGTGCGTTCATGATGACGGTAGAAAGGGCGTTGAAGACTAAAAAACTGGGCTGAGAATTGGTCTGCCCAAGGGTAGTTCAAATTGGCGCGAGTGCACCAGCTAAATTCCAAAAAATTGCCGCTGGGCCTTTGCTGGCTCAATTTAACATTGAGAT
This sequence comes from filamentous cyanobacterium CCP3, assembly GCA_003022385.1. GTDB lineage: Bacteria > Cyanobacteriota > Cyanobacteriia > Phormidesmidales > Phormidesmidaceae > Nodosilinea. The sequence continues at coordinate 5,252 of PYGV01000071.1, forward strand.
CGGCACCAACCTGGGCGGTGTCGTCGGCATGACTATGGCGGTGAGGCTGCGCTCTAGGGTGCGATCGCTATCCTTAGGGTACAAACTTACTGCCCATTGCGCTACTGCTGGAGGTTAAATAAGCCCGAATTGTTCATGATCCTGAACCAACCTGATCAGGCCGAACAGAGGCCCATCCCATAAGGAGCTATCCCATCAGAGGGTGGGCATTTGAGTCTTAGGAGCTTTTGAGAATCTCTTGTGGGATAGCCGTCTCGGCTGTCCACTTTTCACCTAGGTAATTCTCAAGGCGGCGGCGATCGCCGCACTGTCAGACACAAAGCCAAAGCACTGGTTGACGTTGTAGACAGTGGCCTGGGCACAGTAGTCGGGCGAGGTGGTGGCGCTACAGTCGCGCAGCAAAATGCAGTCGTAGCCGAGAAAATTGGCGTCCTGCAGGGTTGCCATCACGCACTGGTCCATGTTTACCCCAGCAAAGAGCAGAGTGGTCTTACCCAGGTTGCGCAGAATGCTGTCGAGGGGCGTGTCCCAAAAGCCGCTCATCCGATACTTGTCCACCCAGATATCCTGGGGCTCGGCCTTGAGCTCATCGACCACCGCCGCCGCCCAGCTGCCCTTGGTCAAAACCGGAGCACCGTTGGCAGGCAGTGGATCGCCCAAGCCAACCCCCGCCCCCGTCGGGTTATAAACGTGCCGCAGCCCAGCGCTGATGTTCAGCAGGTCGGTGCGATTGCCCCAGTTAAGCCACACCACTGGTATCCGGGCCAAGCGCAGCTGGGGCAGCAGGGTTTGCAACGGTCCAATTGCCTGGTGGGCAGGAGTGACATCAACCCCAATGCTAGCGAGCCAGCCGTTGGGGTGGCAAAAGTCGTTTTGCATGTCGACCACCAGGCAGGCGGTTTTGCTGAGGTCAAACCGCACCTGCTTGGTATCGGTGGTGAGGTTAACTAACCGAGGCTGCAGCTCCTGGCGACTGATATCAGCAAGCTGGTCGTTGACCCACCAGGCGTTGGGAGGGTTGCCCAAGGGGCGCAGGTTCGAAATATCCATGTCAACTTTAGGGGTCAGCCGTGTAGGAGCGGCCTCTAGAGCAGTAAATGCGGCTATCTTACCTGGAGGGCGAGCAGCGCCAGCCCTGCAGTCACGGCGTAGGCCACCGCCACCACCTGAATTTCAGACCAGCCTGACAGCTCAAAGTGGTGGTGCAGGGGCGCCATCTTAAAGAAGCGCTTGCCCACGCCGTCGGGGCCTTTGGTGGCCTTAAAGTAGGCAACTTGAATAATCACCGACAGAGTTTCGGCAAAGAACAGCAGGGTGAGCACCAGCAGCGCAAACAAGTTGCCGCTGAGAATGCCTACCGCGCCCAGTGCCGCGCCCAGCGCCAGCGATCCGGTGTCGCCCATGAAGACGCGGGCGGGGTTGTGGTTGTGCAGCAAAAAGCCCAGGCAGGCCCCGGCCATCGCGGCGCAGAGGACCATTAGATCGGGGTGGGTGGGGGCCACGATGGCCGCCAGACCCATAAAAGCGATCGCGCCCGTACCGCCCATCAACCCGTCGAGGCCATCGGTGAGGTTAGTGGCATTGCTCTCGGCCACCAGCACAAACCCGGCCAGGGGCCAGAACAGAAGGCCCAGGGGCAAACCCAGTCCCAGGGGCAGGGCTACAGTGGTCAGGCCAGCGGATTGGCTAGTTAGCACCCACAGGCAAAACAATACGGCCACCACAATTTGCAGGCCCAGCTTGGCGCGGGGGGAAATGCCCTTATTCGAGCGACGCTGAATGACCTGCCAGTCGTCGACCCAGCCGATGGCACCGTAGGCCAGCGTCAGCAGCGACACAGCGACGGCATCGCGGGCAAAACCCGTTGCTAGCAGCGCTACCGCGATCGCGATCGGCACAAAAAAGGCACCCCCCATCGTGGGCGTACCCGCCTTCTTGAGGTGGCCCTGGGGGCCTTCCTGGCGAATAAACTGCCCGGTTTTGAGGGCGCGCAGCAGGGGCACAGCCGTGAACCCCAGCAGACTGCTGCCCAGAGCCGCCACGATAAACGGCACAGTAATAGATGCCCCCAGGCTAGCGGCGTTCCCCAAAAGGCCGTCTAGCCCGACGGCAGCGGCACTGAGACCCAGGCCCAACAGCCAAAATAGCGTTTGGCCGTTCAGAGACAGCCGCTTCGATGCTAAAAACTTCGCATCCACGAACAATTCCTCAATTGCATCACACCACACACCAACAGGAGTCTACTGGATGATCTTCCGATTGACTACGACTGGCGGCAGGAAATAGTCAGGAAGTCTAAATGAATGGTCTCACTAAGACGCGAAGTTTAACAACACTTAACGACAATATTGCCTGAGGTCTAGGGCCGTCACCAATTCTAGCCACAACACGCGATCTCACTGACGCGATCGCGCTCGAACCCAGAAATGGGCCAGGGGCTATAGCCGCTGATTCTCAGGCCCTCAGCCGTTAATTGATGACCGCACCCGGTCGGGGCGGCGGCTAGTCGTCGTCATCGTCGAGGGCGAGATCGGTATCGTCATCGTCTTCGAAGCTGTCGTCGTTGCCCATCAGGTCTGAAATTTCTTCGTTTTCGGCCTCGTCAGGGATGCTTTCAACGGTGTCGCGGCTGCGCAGGCGGCCAATGTCTTCTAGCCAGTGCAGAATGGAGGAGTCGCCGGAGGAGGGCAGAATGGGTGCCTTAGCGCTGCGGGGCACCTGGCGCAGAGAGGGGTTGTAATACTTTTCAGACATAACATTGGCCTATAGCAAGACGCCGACATTCCATCCTAGCAGAGACGCCATGTCTGCCGCTCTTTCTGTCGCCAATGGAGCGCTAATGGAGTTTTGCCGTATCATGCCTCTGGAATTGCTGCGGAAATAGGGCGGGGGGACTAGGGCCATGTTGGGCAAAGCTGAGCTACTAGATGCCGTCGCTGGAGCCAATCGAGGCATCAACAGCGGCCCCAGCGATCGCGCCGCGATTCAGGCCGCTGCCGCCACGCTGGAGGGTCGCAACCCCACCCCTGACCCGCTGCAGGCCAGCGATCGCCTCAATGGCGACTGGCGCTTGCTCTACACTACCAGCCGCGAGCTGCTGAATATCGATCGCGTGCCCCTGGCCTCCCTTGGCCCCATCTACCAATCTATTCGCCTGGCCGAGAACCGCATCTACAACATTGCCGAGGTCAATGGGCCGCCTCTGCTGTCGGGCCTGGTGGCGGTGGCGGCCACCCTGGAGCCAGTCTCTAGCCAGCGAGTGAACGTGCGCTTTGTGCGGGGTGTGGTGGGCCTCAGGCAGGCGTTGGGCTACCAGTCGGTGGCTCAGTTTATTGAGCGAATGCAAACTACTCCGAAGTTTTCGCTGCTGCAGGGCATCGATTTCAGCATCAACCCAGAGCGCCAGTCGGGCTGGCTGGAGGTCACCTACCTGGACGAAGACCTGCGGATCGGGCGCGGCAACCAGGGCAGCCTGTTTGTGCTGCAAAAGGTGTAACCATCAGCTAAAAAGATTTCCGAGACGGAACATATCAGCTCGAAACCAGCGACCTTAGCCGCTGTAGGGTGGGCACTGCCCACCATTGAGAAAACTGAAATCGCCTAAGCCGCCTCTAGCGGGGCGCGATGCTGCTCGATCAGGGCACAGCAGTCGGCCACCGGAGCGCGATCGCCCATGGCGCTCACCAGCGCGTCGAAGGCGTCGCGGTGCTTTTCGAGCAGGGTTTTGGCCTGAAGAGCAGCCCATCGCTGCTTGAGGGGGGCTTCGCTGGGCGATCGACCCAGGGCCTGCCAAAACCCGCTCAGGGTGGCGGTGTCGTTGCTGCCCCCCTGGGCGTCGCCATAGATCATTTGCTCGGCGGCAATACCCGCCATCCATACCTGGCAGTAGCGATCGATGCTCTGGGGCGTCAGGCGAGCCAGGGCCGCCGGGTCACTGGGGCCAAACACCACACCGCCCTGGCCGGGAATGCCCTGCTTCCAGGCCTCCCAGGTACTGAGGGTGTAGGCTTCGACTGGAATGTCGAGCAGCACCGCCGCTAAAAAGTGCCCCGCCTCGTGGTGCAGCACCCGCTGGCGGTGTTCGGGCGAGGCCCAGGCCACCGCATCCATCAAAATGTCGCCGATGCGGCCGCCCAGACCCACCTGGTCGAGGCTAAACACCCCCAGCCCCACGGCGGCAAACACCGCCACCACCGCTGGCGACAGGTCAATAATCGGCCCCAGCAGGCTGGCCATCGTCACCCCAAAGATGACAATGGCAATGGTGTTGAGGGTGGTGTCGCGCATGTTGTCTCCCATCACTCCATCAATCAATACGTATAGATAGCCTCGCTAGCAGCATCTGCTGACGGTTGGCGTTGCTCTATGGTAACGAGGATAGGGGGCCAGGGCCAGGAACTCAGAATATACCGGCTTCTAGCTGTTTGGCGGTTTGCAGGCTGGTCTGGAGGCGATCGCGGCCCGCCTCGGAGTGTTCAATCGGTACACTCTCCAGCAGGGCCGGAAAGAACAGCGCCGTCCAGCCCTCGGGCAGGGGGCAGCGGGTACTGCCCCGCCGCAGCACCACCCGCTGGGCCTCGGCATCCCAGACAAAGGCGCTGGCGGCACCGAGGGCGATCGCAGCCACGTAGGGCTCACTCAGGCAGCTGGCCGAGTCAGCGCCATTCAGCCCAGGCGCCCGGTAGCCGGGGCGGGCCACCGGCTGAAACCCGACCCGATAGTCATGGGACTGCACCCCCAGCCGGGTGGCCTCGACCTGAAGGCCTTCTACCCCCACCGCAAACAGCAGGTTGCGGCGAAACTGGGCGCTGGGAAACCCCACCTCTCGCAGCGCTGGCGGCAGGGCAGGCCGCTCGACCCCCGCCGCCAAAAGCGCCCCGGTCAGCAAGATGCGCTGGAAACCCGCCGTATCCCATTCTGTGATCAGGCCGCTGGTGAGGGCCTCTTGGTACAGGCGGGCCAGCGCTCGCAGGCGGGGAGCATCGGCGACATCGACGGCCACTAGCTCTTGCACATTAAGAGTTTCCTGGCCGTAGGCACGCAGGGCCGCTTCGGTGCCGCCATAGACTGAAATATCCGGGGCTTCTCTGAGATAGATGGCCAGGCTGCGGCGAAAGCTGCGGTAGCGCGGGTCGCTGGGGTTGGCGGGGGCAAAAGCCTGGTCGATGAGGCGGGCCAGGTGGGCCTGGAACCCCACCGCCTGCTTGAGCGTAGCGCTGACGCCAATATCTTGATCGGCGGCGACAAATTCGGCGTAGAACGATTCGTGCAGCGCCGCTCCCTGCTGGGCCAGCTGCCGGTAGGTGTCAACATCGGCGGCGATCGCCTTCAGCTGGGGGGCCAAAAACGGCTCTTTCTGCGCCAGAATTTGCCAAAAGCGCGGGCTAAAGGCGTGGTCCTTGAGCACCGCAAACAGAATGCGATCGCCCCCCGTCCCCTGATCCGCTCCGTGCAGCAGCTCCAGCAGCAGCAGGCGGCTGTTCTGGTAGGCCGACTCCAGGCTGTAGCCCGCTTTCTCCTGGCGGGAGACCATTACCGACAGGGTGTTGCCCCCGTTGAGCTGGGCTGCCCCGCCGGGGAACAGGCGCTTGCCCATGCCCACGGCGGCCCAGTCGCGATCGCTGAACTGGAGTAGGGCAAACCCCAGATCGTCGCGGTGCTCGGTGGACAGCTGCTCCAGGCGGTCGGTAATGGTGGTTCTCAGGGCGTGCTTGTCGAACTCGTTTTGCTCAATGGCGGCGGCCAGCGATCGCAGCGACTCGGGGTATATGCCCTCGCCCTCAAACCGCATCATGCCCAGGGCCAGGGCGATCGCCCCCTCCTCGGCCCCAAAGGTGACGTTGGGAATTTTAGACATCAGCTCGGGAGTGCTCGACAGCCGACGGCTTTCCAGTGAAGTGGAGGCATCGAGCTGCTTGAGCACGGCCAGCCGGGCCAGCTGTCCGGTCGGCCCCGCCCTAGCCAGCAGCGGCCGGGTCAGCAACTGCTGCATCGCCAGCACCTGCTCCCCCGCCCAAAACGAGCCGACGGTGCCCGCCCCGGCGGTGATGGGGCGAGCGTCGGGGTGGCGCAGCAGCGGGTCATGCAGAGTGCGCAGAGAATGATCGAGCATCCACAGGGCCTCGCCGGGGTCAAGGCCCGCCGCCCGACTCGACTCGACGTAGACCGGCACAAAATACTCTAAAAAGAAGCGATCGGTATCGAAACGGCTGCCCTGGCGGTACCCAAGCAGCTTGCCCTTAGCCAGGTCGGCAGCGATCGCGGTGACGTAGGGGCTGGTCTGCAAAAACCAAAAAAACTTGCGATCGAGGGCCGGGTTCAGGTCGCTGCCCAGCGGCCCGCTGGCTCGCTGGTAAGCCCCCTCCGACAGCGGCGGCACCACCGTGCCATCGCTGAGGGTGAACCAGGCGCCGTCCGCCCCAAACTGGTAGTTAGCGCCCTCGATCGGGCCGATCCAGTCGCGGGAGGGCAGCCCCTGGGCCCGCAGCCCCTGGGCCAGACCCAGGAGACCCAGATCCAGCACAAATTGCCCCGGCGGAGCCAGCGCCAGGCTGGGCTGCAAGTCAATCACTGGCGCTGGCCCGGCTCCGGTAATCTGGGCCAGCCCCTGCCAGGGTTGAGCGTCGTCCAGGGGCAGGCGATCGCCCACCAGGGTACGCAGCTCAGCCGCAGTCATGGGCGCCGTCTGGATCGTCAGATCGTAGCCCGTCTGTCGATCGAGACGCCCCGCTACCGTCAGAGCCATAGGGCCTACCTGCAGGCGGGTGTCGCTCAGATCAAGGGGTTGTTGTCAAAGGTGATCTGGCTCTGGAGGTGGTCTAGGGAGGCTGGTGCCTGACCCAGCTGCATCTGCCCCGACTGAACCGCGATCGTCCCCGCAACCTTTAGAACCTCTTCCCCCTGGGCGCTCAGCGACAGGGTGCCGTCGAGGTGGCCCGCCCGCAGAGTCGTGCTGGCCGGTAGCACCAGGTTGAGGCTCGGCAGGGGCAGATTTCGCATCGTAGCCGTGGCTTGCAGCGATCGCCGCTCGGGCTCCACGGTGCCCTCGGCCTGAAAGCGCCCCTGCCCTAGCTGCCCCACGGCCGCAAAGGTCATCGGTGCAGACCCAGGATGGTAAACGGTTGACTGCAGGTCGCTCACCACCAGCGTTGGGCGATCGCCACCCTGCTCGGCGGCGGCTCGCAGGGTCAGGGTCCCTGCTTCGACCTGGAGGCGGCTCAGCGCAGCGAGCGCCTGGGTTTGCGGCAGCCTACTGGGCAGGGGCCAAAGGGTATCGGCCACCGGCAGCTCCAGAAAAACCTGCGGTCGCACCAGAGTGACCGTAGCTTGCAGGTGGCGCTGCCGCAGCATCGCTCCCCAGTCTAGGCCAATCACAACAGCCTCGATAGACCCGCTCGATTCTGAAAACCCGACCGCAGGAACTACCGTTTGCCCCAGCCAGAGGCCGCGATGGGAAACGCCGCGCACCTCCCCCAACAAAACCGATCGACCCAGGGTTTTTGAGATCGTTTGTTCTACTTTTTCATGGATACTTTGAACAGCTAGTACAGTCCCCAGTACGGCACCTGTAAGGGCACCGGGGATTGTCACCTTTGCCGCTATTTTGAACCAGGGAACAGGTCGATAGCCAGGCAGGCGACGGGAGGCAAGAGACATAGGGCTGACGCTAAGCGAACAGCCGACAAGGGTATCAGCAACATCTCAAGAAAGCCGTAAAGTTATTTGAATTCTTACGGGTTATCTGCACAGTCAGGATGTAGCGCAACTGTAAGGATAGATGGATTTGTTTGGCTTTCTTCTGGAAAATGTCATCAAATCGTGGTTTTCCCTCATCAATTAGGAAGACGAGTCTGGGAACCCACGCGATCACTGAAGTACCGCTTTTAGCAAGCAAATATTCTAGCCAAGACCTTAAACTCGACAGGTTTTGACGGTTTTATAATACGTTTGATCTCATTTCTGAATCTGTGCAGAAAGACTCTAACTTGGGGTTTAGGAGCTAAAACGCCGGATGCAATCCTAGCCTAAATGCCAAAAATTGATCGGCTACCTACAGCGGCAGAACAAGGTGTTATCGGGTCTGACAGCCAACTTCTCTAAATTTTTATAGGCAATACAATTTCGCCAAAAGAAAAAATCATGTAATGTTAGCTCAGTGTTGTTCCCTGAACTAGAGATGTCTCTCAAGGCATTCTCAAGACTTTTCGTAAACTTCAAAAGTCAACACTGAGGTAATCATGCAATTTACGCTCTCGAAACAATCAGGATATTTAGCGGTAGGCTGTCTAGCTGGCTTCCTAGCCTCTATGGCATTTACCCCAATTCTCTCGGGCTCTGCCCAAATCGGTGCACTTAAGTCGCCTGAGGTTTTGTCTGAAGTTCAGGCGTATATCCGACAGTGCCGAAAGGTAATTCCGGTCAATGAGCGGGTTGAGGTCTATGACAATACCGATCTCGAAACTAAGCCAGCAAATCGCATTGGCACCATCAATGTGGGAACAAACATGATGCTGACCGGAGTCGTGCGAGAAGCGAAGGAAGGCCGTCCTACCGCTGTCCAAATTTACATGCTCGATCGTAGGTTTCCCAGGATGCAACCAGTAGGCTGGGTTGATGCCAGTAAAATTACCGGGTGCTAGTCACGACTCCATAAGTTAACCCTTGCCATCAGGATTAGCAGCAAAACCTAAACAGGCCAGGTACTGCTTTCCATGCGGTACCTGGCCTATGTACTTTCTTGCTGAGATAGAATTACTCGCTGTAAAAGGTTTCTAGGCTGATGCGATCGCCCACAAAGCGCCAGTGCCAGGGCTCAAAGGCCACCCCCTGAAAGTTGTCGGGCGGAAACGACAGCTCATAGCCATAGTGCACGGCGTTGGTCTGTAGCCACTCATAGGCTCGGGTATTCTCAAAGTCGGCATTGAGGTTGGTGCCCGCCTGGTTGCCGTCGCCAATATCGACGGCGTAGCCGGTGTGGTGTTCGCTGTAGCCCGGTGGAGCGCTCACCTCAGCGCGGGTTTCGGCATCCTGCCCGCGCTCGGCCTTGAGACCAAAGAAAATTTGCTCCTGCTCAGCCTGGGAGCGAAAGCCCGACAGCGGCACCAGTCTGACCCCCTGGCGGGCGGCGGCCCGAGCCATGTCCTCGTACTGGGTCGCGGCGGCGGTGCGCAGGCGTATGCTGGCGTTGGCAGACAGCGCAACGAGTTCTTCGGCAGGGGCTTCGTCGTAGGCGCGATGGTTGAGCAGGGTGCGGCTAGAGGGGGCCAGCTGCGTGGCGACGACACGGTTCTCATCCAGGCCGCTGGCCTCAGGGGCGGCTCTGTCTGCCTCGGCGACCGAGCGGTTGATCATGGTTTCAAAGGGCTGAGCAAACTCGGCGGCAGAAAACCCGTTGGTCTGGTACCAGGCCATCAGACCGCCTGCGGCCAGGGCCAGCAGAGCCAGGCCCAGGGTTCGGCGCAGCAGCCGAGTGCGCCGCAGCCAGGAGGGTTGATCTGACCCCGTAGAGTATAGAGGTACGTCGCGGGCCGCTTGGGGAATATCGTCGAGGGGAGACATGGTCATTCGCTTCCGGCAAAGCTCTACCCATTATGGCCCGCAACGCCGCGATCGCAACCTTTTGACCCCGGCTGACGCCAGGTTCTGGTCTCGCCTGTCACAATTGCAGGGCAGAGTGTAGGCACAGAGCAGAGGCAAAGGTTAGTACAACGTACATGCAGCCGAGTTACTAAAGTCATTGAGGGCCGCTACCATGCCACCGCTTGAGAATTATGCCATCGCTTGAGGTATTGATGCGCCTGTACGGGCCGATTGGGGCTGGCATCTGCGCTGGCGTTGCGCTGGGGGCTGTGCTGCAGCGCTTTGCCCCCGGTTCTGCCAACCCGGCGGAACCCCTGGGCCTGCACCAGCAGGTGCCCCTGCGGCTGGGGCGGTTTTTGTTCTGGCTGGGCATTCCGCTCAGCATTGTCGGGTTTATGCGGCGGGCCGACCTGTCGGGCAATCTTTACCTGGCTCCGGTGGTGGCCTGGGCCGCTATTTTGCTGGGCCTGGTGTGCAGCCGCCTGTGGATTCGGCGCACGCCCCAGGCCCAGTGGCCACGGCCTACCCAGGGCAGCTTTTCGCTGGCCGCCATGCTAGGCAATACGGGATACATCGGCTATCCGGTGGTGCTGCTGCTGCCCCAGCTGGGGGTGGGGGTGTTTGGCTGGGCAATATTTTACGATGCCCTGGGCACCCTGCTCGGCTCCTACGGGCTGGGGGCAATTTTGGCTTCAGAAATGGGCGGCCAGGGTCGGCCAGCAGCCCGACAGCGGCAATGGTTAACCAGGCTACGAGCCGTGGGGCAAAATCCGATTATTCTGGCCTTTGGTCTGGGGCTGGGGTTAAAAGCGATCGCCCTACCCGCCTGGCTGGACCAGGGCCTGTACCAGTTTGCCTGGGCTATTGTGGTGCTGTCGCTGATGCTGATGGGGCTGCGTATTCAGCAGCTCAGTTCGTGGCACCATCTGCACCTGGCAACTGTGGCCGTGGCGATTAAGATGCTGGTACTGCCCCTGGCCGTGGGTATTGGCCTGACCCTGCTGGGGATAGATGGCGCACCCCGGCTGGTGATGATCTTGCAGGCGGGTATGCCCTGCGCGGTTTCAAACCTGGTGCTGGCGGAGGCCTACGACCTCGATCGCGACCTGTCGGTGACCTGCGTAGGGCTGAGTTCGGCCAGTCTGCTGTTGACCTTGCCCCTCTGGCTGTGGGCGTTTTCTGGGGAGTAACACCATGACCACCCAATGGCCAACGCCTGCCCGCCGGAGCGGCTTTTTGTTGTTTTGCCTGGCTGGGCTGATAGCCCTGGGCAGCGTGCCGCTAGACTTGGCCGCACCGGGGCTGGCTCAGGTGCAATCGATCTCGACCCGCCCCCTGCTCCAGCCAGGCGATCGCGGCGATCGGGTCCGCCAGCTCCAGCAAGAGCTGGCTAGTCTAGCGCTTTACCCAGGGTCAATCGACGGGCTCTACGGGGCCGATACAGCTGCAGCGGTGCGATCGCTGCAGCAGCAGCAGGGCATTCCTGCCGATGGCGCTGTCGGTGCTCAAACCTGGCTGGCCCTGGAAACCGCCTTGCGTCAGAACACGCTGACGCTGCCCGCCCCGGTCCTGAAGGCTCAAACCCTGGTCTTTACCCCTCTGGTGGTAGCGCAGCCCGCCCCGCCCCCGTCTGCCCTGTGGCTGGCGCTCATGCCTCTGGTGCCGATCGCAGGCGGCGCCCTAACCTACCTGCATCGACGGCTCAAGCATCAGCAGGTGTTTCGGCGGCGGCGGTCTCGACGGCCCCACCTGCCCAAGCCTCCCTGCCCTGGCAAAAGACCTCGGTAAACACTTTCGAGAAGCGTCCTCAAGACCGGCAACAAGCAGCCGTAGGAACCTGCCTCTAAAAAATTCACCTTTAGACAGGGGATCTTAATTGCTCGCAATATTCTTGGCTGAGCTGACAGGCAAATCTAAAGAAAAGGTACAAAAATGAGGGGGGGGACCCGCCGCAGAGGTCACCATGAATACTATTGATACAGGCTTAGGCATCGCTATGGGCCATCTATAACGTATAGATAAACCTGTAGATAGCTCACCAATCTGACCGAATAGGTCAGCATAGCAGTGCCGACTGAGCAGAATTTATGCGCCGATACACCATCGAGCTGACTAGGGCCAGAGTTTCTGCCAAGGACGCTGCCAGAGATACTGTAGCGCTCCCTGGTCAATTGCTCCTGGGGCTGGCAGGCTACCGATAGGTTCTGGCCAGGCGCGGAAAGTTTACGCTTTGCCTTTATTAAATGCCTACACCAAGGCCCGTCTGCGCTGCTCGCGCAGACCGCTGCCAAGTCTACTGCTCATACCTCTATATACTGTTTCCTGGAGAGTCCTATGCTGACCGTTGCCGACATCATGACCCACCACGTCACCACGATTGCTAGCGGAGCTACCGTGGCTGAGGCCATTGACCTGATGCAGCACCGGCAGATTCGATCGCTCCTGGTCGAGCACCGCGCCCAGGATATGCCCTTTGGTATGGTGACCGAGCGCGATATCGTCTATACCGTCGTCGCCCGTGGCCACGACCCCGAAAAGGTGCTGGTGCAAGACATTATGCGGCAGCCCTGCATCTCTCTAGATCCCGGCCTCACGATTCAAGAGGCTTCTCAGGTGCTGTCAGATACAGGGGTACAGCGCGCCCCCGTCGTTCAAGACGGCGAGCTGCTGGGGGTAATTTCTGTCACCGACATTCTGATGCGGGGCATTCCGGTGCTGACCCTGAGCCATTAGGAACTGTAGAAGTAATCGAAAAGAGGCCGCTAACTGCGGCCTCTTTTCGATTACCCTTCTGCTGGGGCGCGGTTGGATAGCTCCGTCAGCCAGCGCAGGCGATCGCGCACTTCATCATTCAGCGCCTCAGCCTGGTAGCGCCAGCCCCAGTTGCCGTCAGATTTGCCGGGGGTGTTCATGCGGCAGTCGCTGCCGTAGCCCAGCACGTCTTGCAGGGGCACAATTGCCTGGTTGGCGACCGACATCAGCGCTAGGCGAATCATGGTCCAATGAATGCCCTCGGGGCTGAAACAGCCGAGGTACTGGGTCAGACGCTCGCGCTCGTGGTCGGGCATTTTCTCGAACCAGCCGGCGGTGGTGTCATTGTCGTGGGTGCCGGTGTAGACCACGCTATTGGGCACGTAGTTAAACGGCAGGTAGGGGTTGGTGCTGTCGCCGCCGAAGGCAAAGTGCAGAATCTTCATGCCCGGAAACTCAAATTCGTCCCGCAGCGCTTCAACCTCGGGGGTAATCATGCCCAGGTCTTCGGCCATGATGGGCAGGGTACCGAGCTTTTGGCGCACGGTTTCAAACAGCTCGGTGCCGGGGGCCTCGATCCATTCGCCGTTCATGGCGGTGTCTTCGCCAGCGGGCACGCCCCAGTAGGCCTGTAGCCCGCGAAAGTGGTCAACCCGAATGATGTCAACATAGCCCAGCAGCGCGTTGATGCGCTGAATCCACCAGTTAAACTCTCGTTCTTTCAGCACATCCCAGTTGTAGGTGGGGTTGCCCCAAAGCTGCCCAGTTTCGCTAAAGTAGTCGGGCGGTACCCCGGCCATCAGCGCCGGAGCCAGTGTTTCTTTGTCGAGCATGAAGTTGTCAGGGTAGGCCCACACATCAACGCTGTCGTGGGCGACGTAGATGGGAATGTCGCCGATGATCTGAATCTGGCGATCGCGGGCGTACTGCCGCAGCGACTGCCACTGGCGGTGAAACTCGAACTGCAAGAACTTCTGGCAAAAAATTTCGCTGGCCAGCTTTTCGCGCCACTCGGCCATAGCCTCGGGTTCGCGCCGCGCGATCGGGCTGGGCCAGTCGGTCCAGCCCGCACCGCCGTGGGCATTTTTGAGCGCCATAAAGAAGGCAAACTCATCGACCCAAAAATGGCACTCTTCGCTGAACTGGGCCAGGGCGTTTTTGTCGTCCTCCGACGCCGTCTCATGAAACCGGCTGGCCGCTCGCTCCAGCAGCTTCGTCTTGGCAGGAATCACCTCATCGAAGGCCACCCATTCAGCGGGCAGGTGCTCTAGGTCGTGCAGCTCGTCGGGGTAAAGCAGACCGCGATCGCACAGCACCTCCAGGCTGATCAAGATGGGGTTGCCCGCCATCGACGAGTAGCATAGGTAGGGCGAATTGCCGTGGCCAGTCGGCCCCAGAGGCAGCACCTGCCAGAGCTGCTGGCGAGTGTGCGCTAAGAAATCTATAAATCGGTAGGCTTCTGGGCCTAGGTCGCCGATACCAAACCGACTGGGCAGCGACGTGGGATGCAGCAAAATGCCACTGGCACGGGGAAAGGGCATAGATAGCTCGGTTTAATTCCAGTAGACTTTAGCATGGCCTCCGGCGGGCAGTCGGCTGCCCAGAGAGTTATTTTAGGTTGAACGAATTTTTTATGAAGTCACTTTTTCATGACTGCCTATCGTAACCCTGCCCCCACCGTCGACATCATTATCGAGCTGCTGCACCACCCCCACCGCCCCATCGTGCTGATCGAGCGCCACCACGAGCCCCTGGGCTGGGCCTTGCCCGGTGGCTTTGTCGACTACGGCGAAAGCGTTGAGACCGCCGCCCGCCGC
>PYGV01000355.1 GCA_003022385.1 filamentous cyanobacterium CCP3
GTAAGTCTTGGCATCGCAACTCAGTTCCCGTCGCTCTACCCTTAAATAGTAGATCTACTTTCGCCTCAGAGTACTAGGACTAACGTTGGCTTTGGGCATACGGGTAAGTACCGCGTATAGTTCGGCCAAGGTATGAGCTGCAACAATACCTTGAATTTGACCAGATTGGGCCTGCTGCAAATAAGGCAGACAAACTCCATAACAGGGATGCCCGGTGAGGATAGCAGCAACTAATATTGAAGTATCGAAGACAGCACTCATAGGGACATTTGGCTCTGAATGCGGTCTTGCCTTGAGGTTTCAATCAGGTCATTAATATCCGCTTGAGAACCGAGCGGCGGGGTTTCGATAACTAAAGCAGTCCCCTCACGGCGAAGTCGTGATGATTGGCTTGGCAAATGTAGGATAATACGCCCTTCACTGACCTCTAGCTCAAGGTTTTCGAGGGGGTAGAGACCAAGCTGGTCACGGATGACGGCGGGGATTTCGATGCGACCTGACTCGTCAACGGTAACAATGGTCATGACACAGCCTTTTGAAACGTTGTGGTTTGATGCTGGCAGCTTTAGAGTTCTATTCTGGCATAGTGCTCTAAACTGGCTGGGTTACGAATTTCTGCTGGGGGTGAGCAGGGTTTAATCAAACCGGGAACTCCCGCTATGATAAGTGCACATGATCTAGTGCCCCTGTGTTGTGACTGACTCTGCGATTTCGCCTTCTCCCACAGCTCCAACAACTGGCCTGCCTCGACAGCGGTGGCAGGTGGCAACCGCAAATGCGCCCTTAGCCGCATCGCTGGCCCAGGCGACCGGGCTGTCACCGCTGCTGACTCAGGTACTCATCAATCGGGGCATTGTCACCTCTGAGCAGGCGGCCGATTTTCTTGACCCCGAGCGGCAGCAGTTGCCGTCGCCTTTGGCCGAGTTTCCCGATTTGGCGGTGAGCTTAGAGCTGCTGGTGGAGGCCATTACTACGCAGCAGGCGATCGCCATCTGTGGCGACTACGATGCCGACGGCATGACCAGCACCGCCCTGCTGCTGCGGGCTTTGCGGGCGCTGGGGGCGCAGGTCAGCTACCTCATCCCCAGCCGCATGGCCGAGGGCTACGGCATCAACACCCGCATTGTCGAAGACTGCTACGCTGAGGGCGTCAGCATCATTCTCACGGTGGACAACGGCATTGCGGCGGTGGCCCCGATCGCCCGCGCCCGAGAGCTGGGCATGGCGGTGATTGTCACCGACCACCACGACATTCCCCCCGAAATTCCGCCAGCCAGCGCCATTTTGAACCCCAAGCTGCTGCCTGAGACCTCGCCCTACCGGGGTGTAGCGGGGGTGGGGGTGGCCTATATTCTGGCGGTATGTTTGGCCCAGGCGCTGGGCCGCACCCAAGATTTGACCGGGCCACTGCTGGAGCTGTTCACCCTGGGCACCATTGCCGACCTGGCTCCGCTGACGGGGGTGAACCGGCGCTGGGTGCGGCGGGGGCTGGGGCTGCTGCCCCGATCGCGGCTGTTTGGCATTCAAGCGCTGATTCAGGTGGCGGGGCTGGCCGACCAGAGCAAGCCGCTGAAGCCCGAGCACATTGGCTTTCGCCTGGGGCCAAGGATCAACGCGGTGGGCCGGATCAGCGAACCGCAGATTGTGATTGACCTGCTGACCACCGACGATGTCGGGGTGGCGCTGGAGCGGGCCATGCAGTGCGAGCAGATCAACGGCACCCGCCAGGACCTGTGCCAAAGCATTGAGCAGGAGGCGATCGCCTGGTGCGAGCAGCAGCAATCGCTGGGCGCAGTAGATATTGAGCGCGATCGCGTGCTGGTGGTCGTACAGCCCGGCTGGCACCACGGCGTGATTGGCATTGTGGCCTCGCGGCTGGTAGAGCGCTACGGCGTGCCCGTCTTCATCGGCACCTATGAAGACGACGACCACAAAGTCATTCGCGGCTCGGCGCGGGGCATTCCTGAGTTTGACGTGTATGCCGCTCTGCAAAGCTGCCACGACCTGCTAGAAAAGTTCGGCGGCCACCGGGCGGCGGGGGGCTTCTCGTTTTTGGCCAATCGGCTGCGCCAGGTGACCACGCGGCTGTCGCACTACGCCTGCCAAACGCTTTCGGTCGATCTGCTCAAGCCCTTGGTTAAAATCGATGCCCAGGCCCAGCTCAGCGACATTGACCAGGGCTTGTTTGACCAGATCGATCACCTGCACCCCTGCGGCATTGAGAACCCTGACCCGGTGTTTTGGACGCCTAACCTGCGCGTGGTAAAGCAGGAAACCGTGGGCCGCAACCGCGACCACCTCAAGCTGGTGCTGGGGGAAGCGGATAGCGAGGTCACGATCAAGGCGATCGCCTGGCGCTGGGGCGAATATTACCCCTTACCCGATCGCCTCGATGTCGCCTATAAACTGAAGCAAAACGAGTGGCAGGGCACCACCAGCGTCGAACTGGAGCTGGTGGGGGTGCAACTGGCGGCGGGGGCCAGGGCAAGCTCGACGCCAGCCGCGGTGCCCGCTCGTTTGGCTGGGCCATCGCTCCCGAAAATTTCGGTTGGGGGGCCTGCCTATCCAGCTACACCCCTGCGAGAAGCCGCCCAACCAGAGGCATACCCCAGCTCAGCGGCAGACCTTTCTGGGGCGAGAACAGGGCAAAGCTCCGACGCTCCGCAGGTTGGGTCGGGCGAAAAGGCCGATCTCTCTACCCCGGCCCTGCCAGAACCAACACCGCCTGAGCTGACACCGTCTCAGCCGACCCCGCCAGAACCGACACCGCTTAAACCGACGGCAACACCTTCGCCTCAGGCTGCGGCTCCTGCAACCGAGGTCGACTTTACCTACAGCAACCGCCGCTACACCGCCACTACCACGACCGTTGCCGGCCTCGATATCTTGACTATCAGCAACGTCGAGGGCCAGCAGCTAGTCGTCAAGCGGGGCGACCCCCAGGGATGGCTCTATCCGCCAGGCGAGTCGGCCAAGCCAGTCGATCTGAGCGAACCCCACTACGGCAACCTGGTGCGAGCCGGGGCAGCGGCGGTAGAGCTACAAAACCTAACTCAGCGGCTGATCGAGGCCGAAGCTCTCTTGGCCGAGCAGGAGGCTCTGCTAGCTCAAAAAGACGCGCGGCTGAGCGCCCTAGAAGTTGAGAATGCGGCTTTGCTGGCCGCTCAAACCCCAGCCACACCACCCCCCGAAGCCGTCAAAAAAACATCCGGGCAGGCGGAGAAAGCGGCCTTTTTAGCCGCGCAGGTTGAGGCGCTGCCAGTTCAGCCTGCGGCGGTTGACCACCCATCGGTTCACCCCCCCGTTCAGCCAGAACCGTCCGCCGCTCAGGCACCCGCGCCTGCCCCAGCTAGCTCGCCTGTGTCTAATCAACCTCCAGCGGCAGCGGCTCCAGCGCTAAAGCTGGACGAGGCCAAGCAGCAGGTGCGGCAGACCTTGAGCGATCGCGTCTGGTTTTGCCTCAGTGCCGAGAGCCAGAAAGATCTGACCCTGGCCCTGGCCCACCTGTCTGCCGCCAGCGGCCCCACGGTCGCTGGCACGGCTGTGGCCGGGTTGACCACAGTGCTCGATCGCGAGCTGTTGCAGCCGCTGCTGGCCGACTTTGCCCGCTACGGCGATGAGATCGGCGATCGCGACATGGCGGCTCTGGCCAGCGACCTGGCAGCGGCAGCAAGTTTGGCGGTACTGCCGCCCTTGCTGAGCGAAACCTGGCGATCGCTCACCCCCAAAGCCCTAGCCGCTAAGACCAAACCCCGCAAAGGCCTGCACGAAACCATCCAGGCCGACACTAGCGAAACTCCCTTCCCCATCGACGACGGCCACCGGGTGATGCTCGACGAGTTTCTGCAGGGCTGGGATCATCCCATTGCCCGCTGGCTGACCGGAGGCGGGGCCGAGGCGGCGTCAGACCTGGCTCAGGTGGGGCAGTTGCAGCGAGGCGACGAGTCGTTGCAACTGTGGCAAGGGCAAATGCTGCAACAATTGGTGCTGGGCCAGCGTCAAAAAAAGGGAATTTTACAGAAAATTTTTGGTTGACCTCCCTGATCCTACGGTTGCTCGGGGTATGGTGGTTTGAACCTGTTGCTTAACCCGAGTATTTGCCCTGCGCCCAAATGGTCAACCTGCCTCTTCAGCCTCGGTTTTTACTGGTCTGCGGTCTCTCGGCGGCGTTGGTGTCCTGCACGGGTGAAGGAGGGGGCAGAAGCGGCCCCACTCGGTTCGTCAACATTCAGCCCATTCAGGTGTGTGACGACTTTGGCCTGTTTTGCGCTGATCTAGCCACCTTTGAAGAGGCGACCCGCAAAATTTGGGCACAGGCCAACCTCGACGTCAGCTTTTTGGCCCCCAACCGGCTCAACGCCACCCGCTTTCTCACCATCGATAGCCAGGATGAGTTTGCCGAACTGTCCTTTGCGGGCGGGGCCGGAGCCTTTGGTCGCAACCCACTTTCCACCCGCACCTCTGGCCCGATCAGCCTGTGGTTTGTGGAAAGCATTTTTCCCTTTGAAGGGTTTGACACCCTGGGTCTGGGCTGGATTGGCCAGAACGGCATCGTCATTGATGACGATATTTTGACTTTCAACAACGGCGTTGGCCGCCTCGACACCGTGGCCCACGAAATTGGCCACAACCTGGGCCTTACCCACGAGGGCTTTGGGGCCGGGGCTGCAAACAACCTGATGACTGACGGTGGCTTTCGCAATTCGCCCAGCACTCTCGATGACATAACTCCCGACGGTGCTAACCTCGATCGCCTCACCAACCGCCAGATTGAGGTTGTCCGCGACAGCGGTTTCACTCGATCTAATCCAGGGCTGGCGGCAGACAGCATCCCCGCTACGGCCTCTGAAACGCCGCCGCTGCTGGCCGATGAACCCGCTGTTCTTTCCCCCGACGCCCTGCCCCCGGTCACCCAACTGGCCCTCCAGCCCGAAGCTGCCTTTGTAG
>PYGV01000356.1 GCA_003022385.1 filamentous cyanobacterium CCP3
GCTAGAGGCCGTTCTGAATGGGCTAACCGATCGTTCTCTCGCCACCATTGATGACCTCAAGACCCTGGTAAATGACGTAACCAAGGCCCAGGGCGTCAAGAAAGGGCTGGTGATGAAATCGATGCGGGCGGCGCTGATGGGTGCCCTGCAGGGGCCAGACCTGATGGAATCGTGGCTGATTTTACGGCAGCGCGGGTTTGATGTACCGCGTCTAAAGGAGGCGCTGGCGCTGAGCTAGCCTGCGCCAGTGGGCCATCACCGCCAGGGTAATGGCCCCCAGCAACAGCATGAGCCCCCCGGCCAGACCGTAGGTGGTGGCTAAACCCAGCTGCTGGCTGAGGGGCTGGCTTACCAGCGGCGATATAAACTGACCAAAGAAAAAGCTGGTAGTCAGGCCGCCTAAAATGCGTCCTCGCAGGGCCGCTGGGGTAGCCGACGTGAGGCAAACCGTCATATTGGGGGTAAAGAGGCCCAGACCCAGGCCTGCGATCGCCAGCCCCACCAGCACACCCCCATAGCTCGATGCCTGAGCGATCGCCAGGTAGCCCACCCCCATCAGCCCAAAGGCCAGGGCGTAGATGGCGGTGAAGGTAAACCGTGCCTTGAGCTTTTGGTAGCTGAGCGAGCTGCTGGCGGCGGCCAGGGTGGCTAGGGCGATCGCCAGCCCGCTCTGCGATCCGGTGGCCCCACTCAGCTGCTGTAGATAGAACGGAATCTGCACCGGAATCATGTAAAACACAATTTGGGTGAGCAGGGCGATCGCAAACGTTGCCCCCAGCAGCGCCCACGGAACGGGTTCAGGGTTGGCGGCGGCCATAGCCAGAGCCTCAGCGCGGCTGACCCGCACTGGCTCCGGCAGCACCACCAGCACTAGCGGCAGCAGCAGCCAGGCCGTCATATAGATCAAAAACGGAAAGCGCCAGCTAACATCGGCCAGGTAGCCCCCCAGGGTGAGAAACAGCACGCCGCCCAGCCCCATAAACGCCGCCTGCACTCCCAAAAACTGGGCTCGGGCCGCCCCCAGGTAGTAGTCAGCCACCAGGGTGGTCGCGGTGGTCATAATGCCCGCCACGCTCAGGCCCAGCACCAGTCGCCCGACCAAAATCCAGCCAATATCATTCAGAAAAAAGCCTGAACTCCCCGCCAAGCCGTAGGCCAACACCGACAGCGTCAGCCAGCGCTTGCGCCCAAAGCGATCGATAATGGTGCCTGCGATCGGCGCTCCCAGGGCAATAAACAGGGCTGGCACTGTCAGCACCAGCCTCACCCAGTAGTCAGCGTTGGGCACCTCAGCGAAGTGCTGGCGCATGGCAGGCAGCGAGGGCGCGATCGTAGCCCCAGCCATGACGGTCAGCGTGCTAACCAGCAGCAGCGTCGCTTTTACCCAAACGGTTTCAGGATGGCGAGGTTGCATCTAAGGGCTCCTGGGCCTCAAGGCTCTAGGAATATTTCACAGGAAAAAATGTTTTAGTCAAGGACGCTGACTCAGCTCGGTGGATAAGTCGCGGCGAAAACTGGCCAGGCTCTAGCGGCAGCACTCTAAACCCGATAACCCGCTAAAGTAAACAGTAGAAGAGAAGCCAGATAAAAGCTATGCACCTGTAGGTTAGTGCCCCCGCTAATTTCAGCTCGGATTTGCCCGAGTTCCACAGCTTACGTTACATTAAGTAAAGATTTATCTCATAATTTCCCGCCGATTCCTGGCTCTGCTTCGTTCACACCTGGTAACACCTTGTTCCAGGCATCATAGACGTAGGGCCAAGCTCGGTCAAAAACCGTTAACTGAAGATCTGTTAACGAAGATCCGTTAACACTGTGCACGTTAGTCAATAGAGGCCATAGGTATGAAATTTTCGTGGCGAGTAGCCTTACTGTGGACCCTGCCCTTGTTGGTGATAGGGTTTTTCTTGTGGCAAGGAGCGTTTTCGTCAGCCCCCGCTGACATGGGGCTAAATGCGGCCAATACCCGCCTTACCTATGGTCGCTTTCTTGACTATCTCGATGCTGGGCGGGTGACAGCGGTCGACCTCTACGACGGCGGCCGCACCGCTATCGTCGAAGCCGTTGACCCCGACCTCGACAACCGGGTCATGCGCTGGCGCGTCGACCTGCCAGGCAACTCTCCGGACCTGGTCAGCCGTCTGCGCACCGCCAACATCAGCCTTGACTCTCACCCGCCGCGCAATGACGGTGCTCTGGTCGGTGCCCTGGGCAACCTGCTGTTTCCGCTGCTGCTGATTGGGGGGCTGTTTTTCTTGTTCCGCCGCTCCAGTGGTGGCATGGGTGGCCCCGGTCAGGCCATGAACTTTGGCAAGTCTAAAGCTCGCTTCATGATGGAGGCCAAGACCGGCATCATGTTCGACGATGTGGCCGGTATCGACGAAGCCAAAGAAGAACTCGAAGAAGTGGTCACCTTCTTGAAAAAGCCCGAGCGCTTTACGGCTATCGGTGCCCGCATTCCCAAAGGTGTGCTGCTGGTCGGGCCCCCAGGAACGGGTAAAACGCTGCTGGCTAAGGCGATCGCAGGTGAGGCAGGCGTACCCTTCTTCAGCATCTCTGGCTCCGAGTTTGTAGAAATGTTCGTTGGCGTAGGGGCCTCCCGCGTCCGCGACCTGTTCAAAAAAGCCAAAGAAAACGCTCCCTGCATCATCTTTATCGACGAGATTGATGCCGTCGGTCGGCAGCGGGGTGCGGGTATTGGCGGCGGCAACGATGAGCGCGAGCAAACCCTCAACCAGCTGCTTACCGAGATGGACGGCTTTGAGGGCAACACCGGCATCATCATTATTGCGGCCACTAACCGGGCCGACGTGCTCGACTCAGCCCTGCTGCGTCCCGGTCGCTTCGATCGCCAGGTGATGGTTGACCCGCCCGATATCAAGGGCCGGGTCGAAATTCTCGAAGTTCATGCTCGCAACAAAAAGCTATCTGAGGATATCTCGTTGGAGGCGATCGCCCGTCGCACCCCTGGTTTTACCGGTGCTGATCTGGCCAACCTGCTCAACGAGGCCGCCATTCTCACCGCTCGTCGCCGCAAAGACGCCATGACCATGGCTGAAGTAGACGATGCCGTAGACCGCGTCATCGCCGGTATGGAGGGCACGCCGCTGGTCGACAGCAAGAGCAAGCGCCTGATTGCTTACCACGAGATTGGCCACGCCATCATTGGTACCTTGGTCAAAGACCACGACCCTGTACAGAAGGTGACGCTGATTCCCCGTGGGCAGGCCCAGGGCTTGACCTGGTTCACCCCCAGCGAAGAGCAGATGCTGATTTCTCGCGCCCAAATTCTGGCCCGCATCACGGGTGCCCTAGGCGGACGCGCTGCTGAAGACGTGATCTTTGGCGATGCGGAGGTAACTACCGGAGCCGGTAACGACCTGCAACAGGTCAGCAATATGGCGCGGCAGATGGTGACCCGGTTTGGTATGTCTGATCTCGGCCCTCTATCGCTCGAAAGCTCCCAGGGTGAGGTATTTTTGGGCCGCGACTGGCTCTCTCGCTCAGAGTATTCTGAGGAGGTGTCGTCGCGCATTGATGGCCAGGTGCGCACCATTGTCGAGCACTGCTACACCAACGCTAAGCGCATCATGGAGGAAAATCGTGCCCTGGTCGATCGCCTCGTCGATCTGCTGGTTGAGCGCGAAACCATCGACGGCGATGAGTTCCGCCAAATTGTTTCTGAATACACGGTGGTGCCTGACAAGCAGCAGTTTGTTCCCCAGCTGTAGGGTTTAGCCCTGATGATGTTAGGGCGTGCCATCAATTCTGGCCACAATCATGAGCTTACCAGCGTTGCCACGCCCGACCCAAACACCAGGCTAGGGGCTGTAACCGATGATTCTCTGGCTATCGTCCATTAATTGATGACAGCCCCTAGGGCTCGCCTGAGTAAGGCGGGCCTTTTTGACTTTTAAAATAAACGCTATGTCCCGTCCTACCCTTTATGTCGCTGTTACCAACCACGGCTTTGGCCATGCGACTCGGGCGGCGGCTGTCGGGGCCGCGGTCAAAGCCCTGTGGCCTGAGGTCGATCTGGTGATGGCTACGACGGCCCCCCAGTGGCTACTCGATGAATACTTACCGGCAGAGTACGAGTATCGGCCGGTTGCCTTTGATATCGGTATTATTCAGCCCGACAGTTTGAGGATGGATTTGGCCGCTACCCTGGCTAAGCTACGGTCGATTCAGTCTCACCATCAGGAGACCGTAGCTACGGAGGCCGCCTACCTCAGGCAGCGGGAAGTGGATCTGGTGCTGGCCGATATTCCGCCCCTGGCGATCGCGATCGCCCATGCCGCCGACCTACCCTGCTGGATGATGAGCAACTTTGGCTGGGACTTCATCTACCGAGACCTTGGCCCCGAGTTCACCGCGATCGCCGACTGGATTGGCGACTGTTTTCGCCAGTGCGATCGCCTGTTTCGACTGCCCTTTCACGAGCCGATGGCCGCCTTCCCCACTGTCGAAGATGTGGGTCTCACGGGCGGCACCCCCCGCTACGAGCCAGACGATCTCAGAACCCGGTGGCAGCTCCAACCCCCTCAATCGCGCACCGTTCTGCTCACCTTTGGCGGGCTGGGGTTGCAGAGCATTCCCTACCATCACCTGGCTCAGTTCCCAAACTGGCAGTTTCTTACCTTTGATCACGACGCGCCTGACTTACCCAACCTGTTCCAGGTGCCTCGGCAGGGGTTTCGCCCTGTGGATGTGATGCCCCTGTGCAGCCGGGTGGTGTCAAAGCCAGGATTTAGCACCTTCTCCGAAGCCTGCCGCCTCAATCTACCGATTGTCACCATTACCCGCAACGACTTTGCCGAAGGCCCAGTATTGGTCAACGGCATACAGGACCACAGCTGGCACCGAGTCTTGGCCCCAGACGAATTTTTCGATGGCAAATGGGAGTTTTTGCGCCAGCCCCTGCACCCGCCCCGCCGAACAGCGACG
>PYGV01000357.1 GCA_003022385.1 filamentous cyanobacterium CCP3
GGATGATCGGCAGCGGCCTGCGCTACGGGAGAGACGCTGGCGCTGATGGCGGCAGGCGGAGAATGCGGAGGGCGGGGAGATGGGGGAGCGATCGCCCCTAGCCCCCCAGCCTCAACCTCTCGGTGCTCACTCGGGCGAAAGCCTGCGGGCATCGCCGGATTGGCTATGACTGCCCCCTCAAGATCCGCTGCCTCTGGGGATAGATGCGTCTCTGTGTCGGCCAGGGCCAGGGCAGTCACCCCCTGGGGCGATGGCTCAAAGCGCGATCCCAGCCGGGGCTGGAGACCATCGCCGGGGTTGAGCACGCGGCTGGTGAGGTGAGTCAGGTAGTGGGTCATCGCTGCACCATCTCCAGATAAAACTGGCGGCGTTGGGGGCTCATGGCCAGAATGTCGGCCTCGCCCCAGCCGTAGGCCAGGGCCAGCCGATGCACATCGACCAGGGTGCGCTGGGCCCAGGCGTGCAGCTCACCCCACAAAAAGTGAACGATATCAAAGCGAGACTGCCACTCGTGGTGGCAGGCCGGGCAGCTAAGGTCGATCTGCACATCGGCTTGGGGGTCGGCGGCGGCCATGTGACTGGCGATCGCTTCCACTACCGCCGCCGGTAGCTCCGCCACGGTGCGTGCCTCGCCCTGGTGCTGGGCTGCGACAATGCAGCCCTCCAGCAGTCGCTGCTGCATCTCATTGCCATCGCAGCACCCCGCCACCGACTCTAAATCCCCACTATCGGGCAGCCGAAACTGCACGGTGTAGCCTTCCACCGTCAGCGCCAATTCAGCCGCTGGGTCATCCCCTGCTGCTGGCCTTAAAGCCCCCTGCACCCGCACATCGTTCACCGTAAAGTTCAGCTCCAGCGGCTCCTGGCACTGGGGGCAGTGGGTAACGCTGGCGATGTGGGGGCCAAAGAGCTGCTCTCGCAGGCTCAGCAGCAGTCCGTCGCGGCGACCAATGCTGAGCTGAGTGAGCGCGTCCCAGGGCTGATCGGGGTGGGCGATCGCCAGCAGCAACAGCGCCCGGCGAACGGGGGAAGCCGAGTGGCCCTGCTCCCAGATGTACAGCAGATTGTGGGCGGTGAGGCTATCCATGGCGGGGCCTTAGGCTAGGCGGCGGGCTCGGTGAAGGTGGGCTCGGTGGGCTCGGTGACGGCGTAGTCGCGCTCCCAGCCCTCGTGCTGCAGCGTCATCATCTGAATGGCGATCGCGTTGGCGCTGGCGTCGAGTTCGGGCAGGGCCTGGTACTCTGACACCCAGCAGCGGTAGACCCGGTAGGCGATCGCCAGCTGCCCGGCCTCGTTGTACATCTCGATAATGATGTCCTTGCGGAAGTCCCGCAGCGACACCTCCGAGCCCAGGCCCGACTGAAAGTTCCAAACCTTGTTGGCCCACTGCTCAAACTCGACGTCGTGGGTAACGCCCCGCTCTAGGGCAATCGGTTCGTACTTGGCCTGACCGGGCGACTTCAGCACGGTGCTGGGGTCGCCCCCCTCGCGGTGCTCAACGACTTCGGTGGTGCGCTTTAGGGCACCGACTTTGCTAATTCCAGCCACAAACCGACCATCCCACTTAACGCGAAACTTGAAGTTTTTGTAGGGGTCGAGGCGGGTGGCGTTGACACTAAACTGGGCCATAACACTACTCCTTAGGTGGTTATCTGACCGGCAAGTTGTTGAATCTTGAGAATGACGAACTCAGCGGGCTTGAGCGGCGCAAACCCCACCACCACGTTGACAATGCCGAGGTTGATGTCGTTCTGGGTAGTGGTTTCGCTGTCGCACTTGACCAGATAGGCCTCCTGGGGCGTGCTGCCCTGAAATGCCCCCTGGCGGAACAAGTTCTGCATAAACGCGCCGACGTTGAGCCGCAATTGTGACCAGAGGGGTTCGTCGTTGGGCTCAAACACGGCCCACTGGGTGCCTCGGTAGAGGCTTTCGGCAATAAATAGCGCCGTGCGCCGCACGGGTACGTACTTCCACTCCGAGGCCAGGCGATCGTCGCCATGGAGGGTGCGGGCTCCCCAGACCACTCGACCCGCCGCAGGCAGAGTGCGCAGGCAGTTAATGCCCAGGGGGTTGAGTTCGCCGTTTTCAGCATCGGTCAGCGACACCGCCAGCTTGGGCACCGCCACCAGGGTGGCATCGGTACCGGCAGGGGCTTTCCAGACGCCGCGCTGGGCATCGGTGCGGGCAAAAATACCGGCCACGGCACCAACCGGCGAAAACAGCTCCAGCTGGTTGTCTTGCAGCGGGTTGGACTGCTCCAGCATGGGAAAGTACACGGCGGCGTGGTTGCTCTTGGTGCCGATGTTGTCCAGGTTGGCGATCGCGCTGGCCTTATCGGTCCACTCCTTCGGCGGGTTGACCAGGTAAAAAGCCCGATTTGCCTCACAAAACTGAGCCGCCGTCGCCACCAGGGGCTGCACCTCAGAGAGATATTCCTCATAGGTAAAGGGAGGAATGCAGAGAATGTTGAAGAGGTCAGCTTTCTTCAGGGCAAACAGCCCTTCCTTGCTGGCCTCTTTGCCCTCGCCTATAAAGCTGTCGGCGGTCAGCTCTACGCCATCAGAAACAGCATTGGCCCGATTGGTTTTGGCTTCTAGAAGTTCGGCTTTAGCCTCATCGACAGTCGCTTGGGCCCCATCGACATCGCCGCCGCTGCGTCTGGCCATAGCCAAAGCACGTTCGGCAGCAGCCAGGGCGACCGCTGCCGCAGTCACGTCATCAGTCACCTTTGCGGTCGGTGCCGAGGGACGATCGGCAGCGGCCACTTCGTCCAGATTCTCCGGCCAGCGCACCAGCTTAGACTCAGCCTTTAGCACGTTGTCAATGCGGCGAGCACTATCGACCAGGGTAATATTGCGAAAGGTTTCGCTCACGCCGCCCGGTGCGGCATCAAACACGGTGAGGTTAAAGATATCGCCCGCCGCTACCCCCAGGCGATCGGCAATGTCCGCCGCTACGGTAGGGGCAACCGGCTCAGCTTCGCCGCGCAGGTACTGACCCCAGCTGCCTTCGTAGGCGGCCTCTAGAGTCAGGGTTTCACCCAGGGCCAGGGTCGACTTAGCCGCCGGAGCCTCCTCTGGCTCTTCCCCTTCCTCTGGTTCTACCGCCTCTGCGGCTTCGAACAGCCGCACAATGATGGCGCGGCTGCCGCCATTGAGGTAAAAGTCGCGTACGGCGTAACCCAGGGTGCTGTCTTTCCAAAGGCCTCCAAAGGTGCGCTCAAAATCGCCAAAGCTGTTGATAGTTACAGGCTCGTTCACCGGGCCTCGTAGGGCACGGCCAATAAAGGCCGTAATCGAGGTGGCGACCCCCGTAATGGTGCGTACACCGCTGGGCACCTCCTCAATATAGACGCCCGGATAAGTCGGCATAATGGGCATGGGCTTTCTCCTAAAGCACGAATGAGAGTTGACCTAGCCCCGTCGCGCGGGGGCAAAACTTTTGGCACGATCTATTGGCTGCAATTTTTCTTGGCCCCCCAGTAAAGACGTTCACAGACGATGCTAGGGGCAATCACCCAGCGGCTTTGGCCAGATACTGAAGCTTCTATCCAGCAAAAAATTACAGGTCATTTTTGCTGGAGAAATGAATTAATGAGGATTTCTAATCTCGATGTTCACTACTATGAACAAAAACTCTGCAAGCCAACATTACCCGTGCGGGTAATCTTTCGTATTTCTTGGCTATATAGGTTAAGAGGCTTGTTGCATCAGCTTAGTCTGCGCAACTGAGACACACTGCTAGTCTAGAGTCGGCCACTGGAAGACAGGATGACTTGAGGAGAGGTGTTTGCTTAAGAGTTATGGAAGTATCGTGTTTGCCTCGAGGTATATCTTTCAGGGGTAAGCTTCTGGCCAGCATTGAGCAATTTTAGATCGAAAATGGATCGAAGACTTTTTTACAAAGCCTGCACTCCTTCCATAACAAAGGCTTTAGAGTCTAGATACATACCATCGTGCCGCAGAGGTCAGGAGTTTTCCCGCTGGGGACGCTAAGGCGAACGAAGCTCCTATTCTCCATTCTCAAAATCATTCAAACCGTTGCACTACGTTCGCAGGCAAAATGGCGCGATTCGCAGATTGGTGTCGTTTTTCGCATGTTATCTCCCGTAAATCGTGTTGCGCGCACCCTCAATCGATTGAAGCCGTATCGATACATTGCCACTCGCAATGGGACGCGAGCGGTCAACTATCTCACTATGCTGAAAATCGCGGCCATCATACTCTGGCTTTAGGGCGTTCAAAGGGTTCGGGCGTATCTAAAGGTTAGGGGAAGGGTCTGTCAGCGACTTTGGGATGGAGGGGAAGAGGTCATCAAAGCGGCCATTGGCCCAGGCCAGTCTGAGCAGCAGGAGGTGGTTGAAGCCATCCTCACTCCAGCGCATTCCGACGCCCTTGAAGCGCTGCTGAATGAGCCATTTACAGGCACTTTCCACCATTCCTGAGCCCAAGGGGAGGCCTAGACGGTCAAACGTTTGGTAGCGAGTGTGCTGGTGGTGACGCTGAAAATAGGCCTGCACCTGTAGCAGGGTGGCAAAGGCAGAGGCAGACCAACCCGGCCAGTGAATCAACTGGGTCAACGTCTGGCGGACCCGGTGGGCTTGGCCATGGCGCAGCAGGTGTCGCCAGCGGCGGAACCAGGCTTGGGCTTCAGCGGAAGTCAGGGTGCCGAAGAGCGCCTGAGTGGCCCGAGCCAGATGACCGGCGGCATGGAAGAAATCGAGGACGGCCACCGCCGAGGCAAAACAGGTGCGGTAGACCCGCCAAAAGCCGCGTCCACCATCGCTGAGCCAGACGACAAGCGGGGCGGTGTCCACGCCCTGGCGGGTCGCTTCGAGTTGTAGCGGTGGGATGAACTCATCGATAGTGCCCAACACCGCCACCAATCGGCGTCTCAGCAGTTGGGGGACACCCTCTCCCGCCCGAGTCATCCGGCTGCC
>PYGV01000072.1 GCA_003022385.1 filamentous cyanobacterium CCP3
TGCCAGCTAACGAAATCTTCTCTAACAGCAGCAGATTGACCAAAGACCGAGTGTCTTTATCGTTTGGCTTCCACTGCGGATCCTCGACGAATTGGCGGTTG
Organism: filamentous cyanobacterium CCP3; assembly: GCA_003022385.1. Lineage (GTDB taxonomy): Bacteria > Cyanobacteriota > Cyanobacteriia > Phormidesmidales > Phormidesmidaceae > Nodosilinea. Next base: position 102 of record PYGV01000072.1, read on the forward strand.
CAGTCTCGGCACTTGTAGTTTTGCTTACCGCGCCTGGTGGTGCCGTTCTTGGAGATGTCGTGAGACCCACAGGTTGGACAGGTCATCTCGATTGTCATGAGTCCTACTCCCTCGGAATTTAGGAATGCGACGGCGATGCCTTATTTCTCTCTATCCTTTACGTTAATCCACTACCGTTTTGACGAGTCATTTAGACGTTAACGATGTAGTCATGCTCTTAAACCGCGAAGCAATTAATCTGAATCTACCGGTCTAAGCCCAAGACGGCTTAAAGATTTTTTCCTTGGTCAACTAAGTACTTCATTGAGCACTATTATCTGACAGATTTGGTGAAAAGGAATCTAAACAAAGGCAGCCCAAGTACTCAATCTAGTGTTTTGCTACTCACTTTACAAGCTATACATAGCGGCCTGAGATAATATACCTTCCATTGGAGCGGTGGTAGGCTGCCTCTTTCATGGAAAGCTTATGCTGTGGAAATCTTAACAAAAAATTGGTCATACGTTCCAGCTTTGTTTTTTTCTTCCAATGACCATATTGGTTAGCTATGGGCCCCGACAATACCTCTACCCACCTCTTAATCACTTTTTCTACTGTAAATTCTTCAGCTCGTTCAAATCCATTAATTATCATGCTTCTATACAGTTCAGGATTAGCTTTGAGCTTTTGGATTGCTTCAAGTGCTTCTTCTGTTGACTTAATCTCTATGTAGTCAAGAGATGATTTCCTGGAGTCTTGAAAAGCTGGCTCGGGGCCAAGTAAAGCTGGAACTCCTGCGATCCAGGCATTGACTAGTTTGCTTGCAGGTTTAGCTAAGATGTCCCTCTCAGTCAGATCTCGAACGGCTAAAACTAGATCGTCAGTACTGTAATCATTCCATGAAACATTTCCTTCTGCGGAACCAACATTAACCCTAAGCTCTAAGCCAAGTTTCTCTAGTTCTCTTTGAAACTCAGGAGAACGAAATGGTTCATACAGGTTTTTCTCGTTACCCTTAAAGGTGAGATTCTTAATTGTATTACCCCTTTCTTTAAGTCTAGGGACTATACCAGGTTGAGGCCAGTGAGGAATGAATGCATTTGTAGCAGAGTCTAACTGGAACCTGTTTTGGACTATGGCGAAGTCACATAGAACTGGCTTAAACCCATCGCTACGAGTTCCGACAACAAATGAATCGAAAGCCAGATCTTTCGCACTATAGTCTAGAGAACTAACTACATTAATCTGCCTAGGCGTAAACTTGTTAGATACTAATACATTGACTCCTTTACGCTTGAGATATAAATAAGTAGTAACAATCCAGCAATCCTCATTAGTTCTGATTCGTGTGTGTAGCGAGGCAGGATCGAGATCTGATGATTTAGAAAATAACTCAGGCCATCTCTCAGGATACTTAAGCACAAAAGTAACGGGATAGGGAAGATTATATTCAGCCCTAGTGTTTTCCATGAATTCACCCTGATAAAATGCTTTGTCCTGTCATCTCCTGTAGCGCTTATTGTGTTTAGTTGATAAATGCAAAATCGCCCGATTTGCTCACAAGCTAAGGGCTTGTGAGCAAAAGTTGTTTGGGATTAAGAAGTCTTTAAAGCTTCTCATTAATAATTTGTCTTCTTTGTTCTTGGTATAATTTATTGATGTGAATCTAGTTGTATTTGGCCATGGCAGGTTAAATGCCTATCCCGAACCCAGGAACTACAGAAACTAAAAGCTTATTAGTCATCGTCAAATATGTTGAAAATATCAAAAATATTAAGAACAGTCCCAATCGGCCCAAGGAGCGGTGTTAAAGCACGCCCGACGTTATCAATGCCAACCAGATAACCTTTTTTGGGTACTAAAATTACATCTCCATCTTGAATTTGGTAGCTATCTACCAAGCTGGAAAGATCAACTTTTTGGTCTTCAACTTGTCCATTCTCTGCAAGTCGTACGAGCCTAACCTCACCAAGGGCAGCATCGGCGTTTGGCCCTCCTGCTGCTGCGATCGCGCCTGAGACAGAACTGTTTGGCTGAACCTGTACCTCTCCCGGGCGTACCACACCCTCTCCAATAACGCGCACTCGGACATTATCTGGAGCGATGCTAGAGCTTGCTACTAAAGCAGGATCAATTTCTGCGTCTGCCAATGCCCTGGGTACAAAGATAGCGTCACCGTCTCGGAGGACTAAATTGTTGCCCTGTCCGCCATTGGATATGGCCTCCCATAAGTTAACAGAAATATCCTGCGATTCACCATTGGGTAACTGTCGTCTGACAATGACCGACGTGATATCTGCCGTGCGCCGTATGCCTCCAGCGGCTACTAAGGCTGAGGAGAGGGTTGGGGTAGTGGTAGCTTGCGTGATTCTGGCATCAACATTGAGCTGTGTTTCTGCCGTTGTCAAACTACTTAATTGAACAGGACCAGGACGATAAACTTCGCCTGCCACATCTACCACCACAGGACGTAAGGCTGTGAGGCTAACATTGACAACGGGATTGACTAAGTAAGCATTGAGTCCCTGAGTGATTTCATTGGACAAGTCGTCCACTGTTTTTCCGGCAGCTTGAATAGACCCTAAAAACGGGAATGGCATTGTGCCATCAGGCAGGACTACTCGGGCACCCGTAAATTCTTCGTATCCAAATACTACTACCGCAATTTGGTCACCGGCACCCAAAATATAATTTCCGGGGGCTTGAGGGACTGCCGGAACCCCAGTCACCGGAGTGTTGAAGTCAGTGCTCTGTTGAGCCTTAGCTAACCCTAAACCCCACAAGCAATTGTGAGCTAGCGCAGCCGAAAGCGAGAGTAGAGCGATAGAACGTTTATCTAATTTCATAGCCTTAGCAAATAAGTCTAACGAACTGTTGTTTGTATTTCTGAAAGAGGCATTTTGCCGTATTCGCCGGCCCTAATGCGAGATACATAGTCGCCATGCTCGTTGTTTATATCTACTCCGTTGGCGACTACGCCCAAAACGTTGGCTTGAGAGCGTTCCAAGAACGATTTGGCCGCTAGAGCATTAGCAGAATCCACCTTTCTAGGCCTTAAGACTAGCAAAACACCATCTGACATACGTCCCATTACAGCCGCATCTGCTGCTCCCAACAGGGGAGGGGTGTCAATCAGGATGTAGTCGTACTGGCGCTTCAATTGTTGGAGTAAATCTGCCATCCGCTCGGAATCCAGAATAGCTAGAGGATTTGGAGGAAGAGCGCCTGCTGTCATCAGAGTAAGATTCTCAAAAACTTGATGGATGACATCCTGCTGCGTCTCTTCTCTGATAAGCACTTGGCTCAAGCCACCTCGATTAACCACATCCCAAATGTGATGCTGGGAGGGCGATCGCAAATCGGCATCAATGAGCAGAACTTGCTTGCCTGAATGGGCTAAGGTTGCTGCTAAGTTTGCTGAAACCTCAGACTTGCCTTCTTCTGAAACAGAGCTGGTGATGGCAATAATGCGGTGGGAGGTGTCTGAACTAGTAAACTTTAGGTTTGCCTGCAGCATTTGAAAGGCTGCGGAGACCATGGGTTGGTCTCGATCTAAAGCAGGAATATAGGCGGAGAGCCCTGCCGTACCTAATCTGTTCGCTAAGTAAGTCGTTGAGTTGTCGCTACCTCTGGAGCGAAACTTAGGGACTAACCCTAGCAACGTGTAGCCAAGAAGCATCTCTCCATCTTTGGCGGTCTTAACTGACTTATCGACCAAATCTAAGAAGAATGCACAAGCAACACCCAGCAGACTACCAAGGAAAGTGCCAGCTATTAAAGCGGGAATAAGTAAGCTGCCCGCTCCTTCAGCAGGTTCTGCTCTTTCCAAAATCTCGGCGCTACCGACAGTTTGGTTTTCGGCTAGCTGTGTCTGCTGAAAGGCCGCTAAGAGATTTTCGTAGTTCAGCTGGGCTGCTTGAAGACGCTGAGTTAACTCTAACTGGCGCTTTTCAAGGGCTGGAAAAGCCTGTATCCTCTCGGCGTAGCGATTTCGAGATTCGACTAAACTTTGAAGCTGACTAGCGAGACTAGAGCGGTTAACCTCCGCAGTAGCTAGCTCCGTCGTGAGTTGCTGATTGAGAGGGCTCATCTGCAGATTGCCAAGGCCAGAGAAAGACGCTGTGCCTGCAATATCTTCAACGCGATCGCTTAGAAGATCTTGTAGCGATGCAACTCGACGCTCCAGATTGATAATGGTAGGGTGCGTCTCTCGATACAAACTGCGCTGGCTAGCTAGCTCAGCTTGGGCTAGCTGTAAGTCTGCCAGTGCTTGCTGGACAGCGGTAGACTGGCTCAAAGCTTCGATTTGCTTGGCTTGAGCCAAAGGGATTGCCAATTGTTCCTGCAATTCGCCGGCTTGGGTATTAGCGCTAGCAAGATTAGAAGATACATCACGAATTTGGGTATCTAATTCAGCAATTGCAGTAACTGCAACGACAGCCTCATCTTCAAGTACAACAATTCCGTTAGCATCCTTGAACTGTTGCAGTGCGGCGGCGGCGCGATCGAGATCAGCTTCAGCAATAGGAAGTTGTCGTTCGATGAACTCACGCGCTGTAGATGCTTTCAGACGATTGCTGAGAATATCTCGAGCTAGATAGGCATCCATTACTGCATTGACGACCGCAGCAGCCTCTTCTGGATCATCGGAACTATAAGAGATTTCTAGAATGTCTGCCTGCTCGGCGGACTCCACTTCTATTTTGCTACTCAGGGCTGCTGGCTTTAGAGGTACCCCATCATTATCGGTAAGATCTAAATTGTCGATGACAGACTGCATGACTGCAGTTGACAGTATGACAGAACTTTGGTTTTGCAGGTTATTGACAGAAATAGGTAATTCACGCAGGTCTCTCCCGACTCCAGTTAGTGTCGGGGTCAGATCTGGCCTTACCAGGATGGTCCCTTCCGCGCCATAGGTTGCCTCTCGCGTCAGCGCAACCAATGCCGAACCTGCTACACAAGTGCCTAGCACAAGAGTCGCTGGAAGCCACCGCCGCTTGAGTACAAGCCAGTAGCGTTGCAGGTCAATTTCTTCAACGTAGTCTTGGTAGGTCTTATTAGTCATAGACGGATAGAAATGAAATACGCCTGAAAACGGTCTGTCTACTCACGGAAGCGTTAGGGAGAGGTGACTTGTCTAAGCTGCCCAGCAGAGCTCAAAACCTCGATTAAGAGTATGAGCTAGCGGCATGTAGCCATGGTTTCCCAGTTGTGAATAGGTGAACGGCTGGTAGAGCTCAAATATGAGTCAAAGACTCGTATAACTACCTATCTAATTTAATATAGATGCATAACCCTTTAGGCAAGCATATCCTATGAGAGCAGGAGCGGGGGCGGGTCGTAGAATCACCTAGTCTTGTCTTAACAATGATGACGATTCTGTAATGCCAGACACAGGTGCTCCTTAAGTCATCAGGATACCCAAGGTAAGGCAAGCAGCTATCATAGTGCTTGGAAAGGCTTTCCTAGACCTTAAATAGTGATTAAACCTGGGCCCAGCCTCTACTCTCAAGGGAAAAAACAACCCAATGGGTCAATTGCGCATGGCTGACTCACTGGGTTGACTTATCAGGGGGATAGGGTTTTAGAGATTGGCAACGCCTCAATAGGCATCTTGAAGTTCGTAGAAGTCAGGGGAAACGTAGTCTTTGCGGAGGGGCCAACCCACCCAATCTTCAGGCATGAGCAGTCGTTTGAGGTTGGGATGCCCTTCGTAAACAATGCCGTACATGTCGTAGCTCTCACGCTCCTGCCAGTCAGCTGCCTTCCAGATCCAGTAGACGGAGGGCACTCGGGGAGTATCGCGGGGCAAAAACACTTTTACACGGACTTCTTCAGGCCGATCGGCGTTATCGTCTAGCTTAATCAGATGATAGAAGCTCACTAACTCCTTGCCAGGGCCATCGTCATAAGCCCCCTGGCACTGAAGATAGTTAAAGCCATAGGCGTACAGCGCTGTACAAATCGGAATAAGAAACTGAGGAGATACGGTGATTACTTCTGTGCCTGAGTGATCTCTAGGCGCTAGCCCGTGGTCAAATCCATTTTCTGTCAACCAACTTGAAACGGCACCAGCTTCGGCTAGAGGAGCGCCGATTTCAGAATCGGGTGTAGATGACTGGTCAGGGGAGGGTGCTTGAGATTCTGCTTCAGCCATTTAGATTTCCTTCTCTTCAGGAGCAAACTCAGCAATCGCTTCGGGTACAGGCATACCCATAGCCTCCATAAGCTCTTTCGGAGGCACCGTATGAGTGCCAGTTTGTAGATACTGGCCTGTCAAAATTGGAGGTACAGGCTTGAGAGCATGGCTGCGCTCATAGAAACGGTGAGTCTGCAGGGTGTAAGCCCTATCTTGCATTGATTCTGTAGCCACCTTCTTACGCAGCTTGATAATGGCGTCAATGATGGCTTCAGGCCGAGGTGGACAGCCGGGAATGTAAACATCCACAGGAATCAGCTTGTCAACACCACGTACTGCAGATGGGGAGTCACTGCTGAACATGCCGCCAGTAATGGTACAGGCGCCCATAGCGATAACGTACTTTGGATCAGGCATCTGCTCATAGAGCCTGACCAGGGCTGGAGCCATCTTCATGGTGATGGTACCAGCAGTGATGATCAGGTCTGCCTGCCTGGGGCTGGCTCTGGGCAGCAGCCCAAAACGGTCGAAGTCAAACCGAGAGCCGATTAGAGCTGCAAACTCAATGAAACAGCAGGCCGTGCCATACAGCAAAGGAAACAAGCTAGAAAGCCGACACCAGTTGTATAAGTCATCTACTGTCGTCAGAATGACGTTTTCAGACAGCCCATGGGTAACGGCAGGGGGGCTTGAAGGATTGATTAAAGTCTCGCCGGGGGCCAGGGAGACCTTGTCACTAGCTGCAGCGGAGTTTAAGACCATTCCAGGGCTCCTTTACGCCAGGCGTATACAAGACCAACAACTAAGATAGCGATGAATATGAGCGCCTCTACGAAGGCTAGCAGGCCCAGCTGGTTGAAGGCTACTGCCCAGGGGTACAAAAATACTGTTTCTACGTCAAAAATGACAAAAACCAGGGCAAACATGTAGTAGCGAATGTTGAACTGAATCCAGGCGCCGCCAATAGGCTCCATGCCAGACTCATAGGTAGTTCTACGAGCTGGCCCGCGGCTGACAGGGCGCAGAAGCTTTGACGCTGTTAGGGCCGCCACGGGCACCAGACAGGACACTAATAGGAAGACTAAAAAGTATTCGTAGCCGGATAAAACGAACACAAGTTCACCAATACTAAAGACTACTGCTGCTAAGGACTACTGCTCAAAGCGTGCAGCTTGAGTTTAGATTCAACAACCCGCAGGCTCAGATGTCATCTTAGAACACTTTAACGGAAAACCTCGTGCGAGGGGAGTGATTAGCACACAGCTCAAAACGATTGCGGCAAGGAGACAACTAGGCAAGATGAGAGAGATGGCCCAACTATGTCATAATTGTTTACAACGGACGTTCTGCTGCCTGTAGGCTAGCGGTGTATCGGTGAACTCGGAGAGCGGCGATCGCCCCAGTTTGTTCTTGTTGGATTTTTGGATTTAAGGTGCCTGAGTCTTATGAGTACTGAATCTGAGCCTACAGCTAACTCACCGGAACCAGTGGATATAGCACTGTCTGAAGGCACAGCCATGCCTGAAGAGGAGGCCGCTCAGGAAGCTGCTCTTTCTCCGCAAGATATGGATCGCTATGAGTGTCGGGCCTGTGGCTATTCTTACGAGCCGGCTAAGGGAGACAGTCAGACTAAAATTCCTGCGGGTGTGGCTTTTGAAGATTTGCCGGTGAACTGGCGCTGTCCGGTGTGTAGCGCCCCCAAGAAACAGTTCAGTAATATTGGTCCGGCTGGTTCGCCGTCTGGCTTTAAGGAAAACTTGAACTACGGCTTGGGGGTCAACCGTCTAACGCCTGGGCAAAAGAACATTTTAATTTTTAGCGCTTTGGCTCTAGGCTTCTTGTTTTTCATTAGTCTCTATGGCTTGAAGTAAGGTGGCTGGCGCTTCAGCCAGGTTGACCTGGGGACAGTGACGTGGGGTCGGTAAGCTGCCGGTGCACCTCGGCTGACGTATTGTGATTTGAGTGTTGTTTAGCAAGTACGGATTCGAGCTACTTATGTACGCTGCGTTTAACTGGTTAAGACAAGGGCTGGTGATGCTAGTGGCTTTGGCTTTGGCAACTGGCTGTTCTAGTTATTTTTTGGCGGACGCAGATGTGCATCCCTGGGAAGCGATTCAGGTGCCGATTGACTCTACCTTGTCAGATGTAGCGTTTACTGAGGATCCGAACCACGGATGGATTGTGGGCAGTCGTAACACTTTGCTGGAAAGCCAGGACGGTGGCGATACCTGGCAGGTGCGGGAGCTGTCACTGGGAGATCAGCCCTACAGCTTTACGTCTATTGATTTCGTCGGCAACGAAGGCTGGGTCACGGGTATTCCGTCGGTGCTCTTGCATACGGGCGACGGTGGCAAGACCTGGGAAAATGTGCCTTTGAGTAAAGAGCTGCCGGGGTCACCCTTCTTGATTACAGCTGTTGGGCCTAGCTCGGCCGAGATGGCCACCGACATCGGCGCCATCTATCGTACCGAAGACGGTGGTCGGACTTGGAAAGCCCTAGTTCAAGGGGCCGTTGGGGTTGTGCGCAATATGGTACGTTCCGAGGACGGACGCTACGTAGCAGTGTCTTCACGGGGCAACTTTTACTCGACCTGGGCTGTGGGTCAAGACCAGTGGATTCCCCACAACCGCCAGAACTCTAGGCGTTTGCAGAACATGGGCTTTGATAAAGACGGCAAGCTTTGGGTAATTGCTCGAGGGGGGCAGGTACGGTTCTCTAATTCCCGGGCCTCCGATGACTTTACTGAAGCGATTAGCCCTGAGTTTGGTACGAGCTGGGGGCTGCTGGATATGGCGTTTCGGACTGCCGACGAAGTCTGGGTGACTGGCGGCGGCGGCAATCTGTTGTGCAGCTTTGACGGGGGTCAAACCTGGTATAAGGACAAGTCTGTGCAAGATGTGCCGTCAAACTTCTACAGAGTGAAGTTTGTTGGTCCTGATACGGGCTTCATTTTGGGGCAGCAGGGCGCTATTCTCAGGTATCGTCCTGAAATTGCCTGAGAAAAATTTGGAGATCTTGGCTAAATAGCTTGTTAGGGTTTCCGGGGTTCTCTATGATTAAGTTAGATTCTTCGTGTTCAGAGAGGAGACGTTGATATGGCAGGTTCTACAGGGGAGCGCCCCTTTGGCGATATCGTAACCAGTGTTCGCTACTGGATTATCCACAGCATTACCATCCCCATGCTGTTTATTGCTGGCTGGCTGTTTGTTAGCACTGGCTTGGCCTACGACGCTTTTGGTACTCCGCGTCCGAACGACTATTACCCCGATAACCAAATGCAGCTGCCGATTGTGACCGATCGCTTTGAGGCGAAAGATCAAATCGACATGTTCTCGAATCGATAATACTTTAGCTATTCCAACGTTTGATTGAACCTATGCAAACCAATTCTCCCAACGAGCCAATTACCTACCCGATTTTTACCGTGCGCTGGCTGGCTGTCCACACCCTAGGTGTACCTAGCGTGTTTTTCCTAGGGGCGATCGCGGCAATGCAGTTTATTCAACGATAAGAGAAACCCATGGACCGTACTCCAAATCCTAATAAGCAACCGGTAGAGCTAAACCGCACGTCCCTGTTTTTGGGTCTGCTGATGGTTTTTGTGCTGGGTCTGCTATTTTCTAGCTACTTCTTTAACTAGACTAGGCTTTTTGCTGAAGCGGCGTTAGACGTTTGCCTAGGCTGTGTTGATTTTTTATCAGATGAGTAGGAGGTCGAGGTTATGCTTCAGAGTGGACGGATTCCGTTATGGATTGTGGCAACTGTTGCCGGCACGGGCGTGCTGGTGGTGGTTGGTCTGTTTTTCTATGGTGCCTATGCTGGCGTAGGCTCGGCTATGTAATCCCTTGCAAGGGAATCATTGGCTGAGGCGAACAGGTATTGTCTTGTTCGCCTCAGCTTTTTTAAACCAGTTTTTTAACTCTGACGAATACCGTTGAGATAGCTCGTTACCAAGTTATCCACCCCGGTAATGGCGGTGCCGACGACGACAGCGAAGGCGCCCAGATCCAAGGCCTGGCGGGCCTGGGCTGGAGAAGCAATGCCCCCTTCACAGATGACCGGGACAGAGCACTGGTCAACCATGGCCTTAAGCAGATCAAACCCTGGCGGCGTTTGGTGCTGGGTGTCTTCGGTGTACCCGTAGAGGGTTGTACCGACGCAGTCTGCCCCCGCCTCTACCGCCCTGATTGCGTGATCAAGAGTATCGACATCAGCCATGACGGCCTTACCCAGGTGATCGTGAATGCGTTGAATGAGCTGAGCCAGGGTTTCGCCACCGGGGCGAGGGCGCTGGGTCGCGTCGATGGCAATGATGTCGCTGCCGGCCTGGGCGACGGCCTCGGCATGGTGAAACTGTGGCGTGATGTAGACTGCCGAGGGGGGAATGACCTGCTTCCACAGGCCGATGATGGGGCTGTCGCAGCGCGATCGCACGGCCTGAATATGAGCGGGGGTGTCAATACGAACCCCAACGGCTCCACGGTTGAGGGCAGCTTTGGCCATGGCGGCAATGACTGAGGCATTGTGCAGCGGTGAGTCGGCCGGGGCCTGGCACGAGACCACTAAACCGCCCTGCAAAGCTTTCAAAATAGTTTTCAATGGAAAGAGTGCTCCTACGGTAGGGCTGAGCTGAGCGTTAAACTAGGTTGTCTAATTTTATGGCGGTACGGATCTCGAAAACCCTGCTGGTTGCTGCTATTGGCCTGCTCGCTTTGGTCATTGTGATCAATAACCTGACCGACTACAACGCCAACTTTAAATACATTCAGCACGTGCTGAGCATGGATACGGTCTTCTTGGATAGCCAGTTGACCTGGCGGGCGATCGCATCTCCAGGGCTGCAAAAGGCTTTCTACGGAGTCATTATTGCTACAGAAACCACTATTGCGGTGCTTTGTCTGGCAGGGGCCGTAAGGCTGGCCCAGGCCGTACCGGGCAGCGGCATAGCTTTTGACCAGGCCAAGACTACAGCGATTTACGGGCTCACCCTGGCCTTTTTATTTTGGTTTGTGGGTTTTATGGTGGTGGCGGGGGAGTGGTTCACGATGTGGCAGTCTGCCGACTGGAACGGGCAGCAGCCCGCCTTTCGCTTCATTGGCTGCGTTGGGTTTGTGCTGCTCTACCTCAGCCTGAGCGATCGCGACGTCACGTCTTAAAGCCCTGATGGTGCTGGCACAACAGGGCTGGTCAAGGTGCCTAGACTCGCGCTAGGGTAACCTGTTCGGCCTGGTCCTGGTATTTACCACGGCGGGTCTCGTAGCTGACTTGGCAGGGTTCACCCTCAAAGAAAATCAGCTGTACGACTCCTTCGTTGGCGTAGATGCGGCAGTCAGCGCTAGAAGAATTCGAAAATTCGAGGGTAAGGTGCCCTCGCCAACCGGCCTCGGCAGGCGTGAGGTTAGCAATAATGCCGCAGCGGGCGTAGGTCGACTTGCCAATGCAAATGACGCTGATGTTATTGGGAACAGAGATTTTTTCGAGGGCTACCCCAAGCCCGTAGGAGTGGGCCGGCAAAATAAAGTAACTACCGCTGGCGTCACGTCTTAGCTCGGTGGGCTCTAGGTTAGCGGGGCTGAAGTTTTTGGGGTCAACTACGGTACCTGGAATGTGGCGAAAGATTCTAAACTCAGCCGGGGAAAGGCGAATGTCATAGCCGTAGGACGATAGCCCATAGCTAATGACCGGCTGCCCCAAGCTTTGGTTAGTTTGATCTAGCTGCCGCACCAGCGAGGGCTGAAAGGGGTCAATCATGCCCTCATTGGCCATTTTGGCAATCCAGGCGTCGTTTTTAATCATGGTAGTAGTGTCTTGAGGAGCTAGGGCAAAATATTACGACGAAACTCGGTTACCTGGTCGGCGACGTTGAGCAGCGGAGCTGGCATATCGGGGCCGGTCAGAATGACATCGACCTGGGGCGGGCGCTGCTGCAAAAAATCCACCACATCTTGGGTGGGGATCAGGCCATAGTTGACGGCTAGACTGAGTTCGTCTAGCACGACCAGGCCGTAGCGACCCCTAGCGATCGCGGCCTTAGTCTGAGCCCACAGATCTCTGATCGCCTCCCGCTCGCTAGGGCTGACCTCGGGGCCGTGGATGCAGCGGGGCATGTTGGCCCGAACCCAGTCCAGGTTCTGGCCAAACTGCATGGGCTGAGTCGGCCCCTGGTGAATGCCACCCTTGAGAAACTGCACAATCAGCACGGATTTTCCCTGGTCGGCGATGCGCAGCGCCTGCACCATAACGTTGGTGAAAAAATTGCGGTGCACGGCGGTGAAGACCTGCACGGTACCCTCCACCGTTTGCAGCAGCGGATGACGGACGATAGAGGTAGGTGATGGGCTGAGGGAAAGAGGCTGAAGCTGAGAAACCATGGGCAATTACAGCAGGGGCAACGGAAGGTGGCGCCCATCACCTACTCCAAAGGTACAGCAGGCTTGAGTACGCTGCCAACATTGGGTAGGCCTGATGGCTGGGCTAAATATAGCGTGATTTCCCCCAGATGAATCGATAAATTACCCTATATACGTTCCAAAGTGCAAGTGTACTAAAGCGGCGTCAGGGTGAGCACCGCCGTAGCCTGTCTCGATCGGGAAGGAAGCTGAAAAACCGGGCCGACCACGATCGCGTGCTGTATTCTAGGTAGGGCGATTAGGTACCACCCGAGGCATCTTGTATGGTTTGGCAACGTCCAGACGGGCGACAACCCCATCAGCTGCGTCCTGTCAGCTTTGAGCGACAGTTCACGACCTTCTCGGCAGGGTCTGTGCTGACGCGGTGCGGCAACACTCAGGTGCTTTGTACCGTTTCGGTAGAAGAGGGCGTACCCCGATTTTTGCAGGGCTCAGGCCGAGGTTGGCTAACGGCAGAGTACCGTATGCTGCCTGGGGCTACTCCCCAGCGACAGGCTCGCGAGGTGATGAAGCTGTCTGGCCGCACCCAGGAAATTCAGCGCCTAATCGGGCGCAGCCTGCGATCGACCCTAGATTTTGAGCTGCTGGGTGAGCGCACGCTGCTGGTAGACGCCGACGTGATTCAGGCCGATGCGGGCACTCGCACGGCCTCAATTACAGGGAGCTATGTGGCTCTCATCGACGCGGTGCAGAGCCTGATTGCCCAGGGAATGCTGGCGCGATCGCCCCTGGTGCACAGCGTTGCCGCCGTATCGGTAGGGCTAATTGAGGACGATGTCTTTCTCGATTTGCAGTATGACGAAGATGTGGCCGCCACCGTAGATTTTAACGTGGTGCTCAACGAAAGCCTCAACATCATTGAGGTGCAGGGCACCGCCGAAGAGGGCAGCTTTAGCCGTCAGCAGATGAACCAGATTTTAGAGGTGGGAGAACTGGGCGTGAAGCAGCTATTGGCGGCTCAACAGACAGCTTTTCTGTAGGCACCTTGCCGAGATACTCACCCCGCTTCTTACAGCGGGTTCCATTCTGGCAACCCAAATTACGGTGAACAAGCCCGCGCTACTCAAGGCAGGCTTGTGCGACCGGGCAACACAATAATTCATCCACGCTAATCGTCAGGGCGAGTTTTGCGATTCTCTAAAACTTTAGCCGGTACACCGACAGCCACCGAGTAGGGAGGAATATCTTTAGTGACTACAGCCCCGGCACCAATGGCACTACCATAGCCAATCGTGACACCGTCTAAGATTTTGGCTCCGCTACCAATCCAGCATTTGTCTTCGATGGTAATGCCCTTTTCACTAGAGCCAACGTGGTGGTGCTGGTTAGCGTATATGCCGACCATAGATGCAATCATGCAGTCACGGCCAACTTTGACATCACCGGGGCCAGACAGGCAGGAGTAAGGGCCAATATAGGTATCGTCACCAATGTCGATGGTGCAGTTGTCGCCTAGCCGAATGCTAACTCCGCGATCGAGGGACACATTATTGCCGAGCTTAAGCAGGCTATTTTCAAAAGTGCAGTTCAAGATAGAATTCCGGAGAATTCTCACGTTGTCGCCGATGACAATGTTATCAGCACCTAGAATCTCAACCCAGGCCTGAATGTAAGGATTTTTACCCCATTCTTTAGATAGAAGAGGATAGGCAAGTTTTCGTAGAGCTGTTCCCAATGGGCGGGGAATAGGCTCAAGCAATAAGAACGCCAACCTTCCCAAAGAATTTATTGTCGAACGGTTTGAGGAGGTTTGAATTGTCTGTTGTTTAGGGCTTTCAATCTTTGATTTCTCTTGAACATTCATTTCAGCAACTCCTAAAATTTAATAGACCCTGACCAAGCTCGGTTGTCAGCAGTACTGCTTCAAAAAAAGTCGTTTCTAAAAACAATCTAGGACGAGTCCAACGATAAGAGTCGCATGGATAAAACCTCAGCCATTGAGCGTTCTGCCTTGGGGGTTAAACGCGCTATCTTGCCTCAGATAGCATTTAGTTCTCAGTCAAATACGACTCAAACAAAGCCGACAGTAACTGTGCTGTAAGACTGCTGCTGACGTCTAACCATAAGCAGCATGGGCCTCTAGACGCTGCCACTGCTGTTGGAAAGAGGTGCACAGATTTTCTATCGTTAGCGATAAGAAAACGCGTGCAGAGCTGTAGATCTCAGCTCTAGACGGTCAGCACCTTAGAGCTAGTAGTCAACCGGTAAGGGCGACAGAAAGGACCGATACAAGTGGCCTAGCTGATCTAATCGCTGAATGTAGCGGGGTTTACTTGGGTGAAGTACAGCGCGGTGATCCCCCTGCCCTTTAGTAAGGGGGAGTAGCATGAAACCTAAACAACTACCCAACAGCTATGGAGTAGGAGGGTCTAGATTTCAGCTATTGTGTACCTCACTCTATCAAGAACCGCTACAACGGTTAGTTTGTAGGCTCGACCTGCTGAGAGGCTTCCATATCGTCAATTTTGTATCATCAATTCTTGCTGCCACTTGGATACGGGCGTGGCTAGGTTAGGGGGGAGTCAAGCCGCCTGCAAATCTGACCGTTGTAACAGGTAGCCATACCCGGCTTAGACGAGCCAGCCGCAAACCTTTCAGCGGTGGCTGATAGATGTTGGCGTAGAAGTATGATTTATTGAAGCTTAAAACAAACATACATCAACTTCATACACGCTTTATACTAGGCTTAGAACCTCGGCTTAAGGCCTGGCCTGGTTGCTCACAGTGTACTGCTAAACTTTCGCAACGACAACAAGTATTGATTTGGGGAGCGGGTAAAAGCATAGTTAGTTGGCCTGAATGGCTGTATACCATAGGTGATCTCCTAAAGGAGGATTGCGATGGCATCAAGTTCTTGGGGGCATTCCTGCGAGGCTGCCGATGAGATGGAATGACTTTGCTTGATTCTCAATTGCTGTGGCGTTAGCTCTGAGGCAAGTGCCTAATTTTGAGACTAGAGGCGATCGCATCCTGAATCTTGGCCTCCTTGTTTACCAAAGTTACTCTGGTCAGATTGCTGTGGGCTGAGGTCGCTCCTGGCCAAACTGGCTGCAGTGAGGTGAAGTCTGTCGGGTTTGGCTTCGCAGGGATTGCCTTTGGGGAGTCTTCATCTGGTCTGTGCCGAGGGAGATGCGATCGCCAGCCTTGAGCCGCTGCTGTGCGTCGAGGAACTTGAGACCCTGTGCTTAAGCGTTTGTGAAGACAGCGAGGAAATACCTAAAAAGCGATGAACTTCGCCGGTTAGCCCTGATGTTCGTCGTTGGCCTGTGCCACTATCAGGACTATTGCAGGGAACACAAACGCGATCGTCGCCCTTGTCTACCTTCGCCCGCGCACCGATCTGACACCTACTGCTAGGGGTTGACTTAGGACTGTTCAGTGTCCGTAGAGCTGAGGCCATGAATTTCAGGGCTCGCTCTAAGGCTCTCCCTTAGTTGACTACCTGGGTCTCTTTGGCTAGCGCTAGCGGGAACCTTTTGAGCAGCGTCTGTGCTTTTGCCTGTCAGCGGCGTGGATGGATGATCAAAACAGTTATCCATGCTGCGCCGAGCCCATGGTCAAAAAAATCCTGGTTTAACCCGACTTCACCAGTCGGGGCACAATCGTCCCTTTAATCCAAAGGAATCAAACGTCACCGTTCGATAGAGGTTTCTATCGGCGGCTGCTTTTTGATGCCCAGACTACCGTAAACCACTATCGAAAATTGTAGGTTGATATGACCGTAGCCAAAAACCGCACTAAGCAATCTGCATTTGGGCAGAACTCGGAGTTCTCGGGCCAACCGACAGCTCAGAATTACTCTATAGGTAAACTAGATATTTCCGTTGATAGCCCCCCTTTTTGTCGCGTGACCAATAACATCAAGCCTCTGCTAGAGAGGGTTTACCCTCCAGAAACCGCCGAGTGGTTGACCACAGAAATCTTTGCCCTGATCAAAGATACGCTGTGCCCCTCTGGCCGCGAAGATCTTAAGAAGTGGAACCACAACAACGTTCTGCTGATTACCTACGGCGACACCGTCTGTGACGGCGATCGCCCCCCGCTGTCGGTGCTGGCCGAGTTCCTTGAAACGCACCTGTACGACACCATCACAGGCGTTCACATTCTGCCGTTCTTTCCCTACAGCTCTGACGATGGCTTTGCCATTATCGACTACCTTAAGGTCAACCCCGAGCTGGGCAGCTGGGCCGATATCAATCGCATTGCCACTAACTTCAACCTGATGGCCGATTTGGTGATTAACCACATCTCCAGCCAGCACGAGTGGTTTGAGCAGTTTAAGCAAAACGAACTGCCCGGCTGTAATTACTTTATCACCGCCGACCCCAGCGAAGATCTCTCTCAGGTGGTGCGACCCCGCAGCTCGCCGCTGCTCACTCCAGTCGAAACGACCGAGGGCGAAAAGCATGTTTGGACAACCTTCAGCGCCGATCAGGTCGACGTCAACTTTGAGAACCCCGACGTACTGATTGAGTATGTCAAAATTATTTTGGCCTACGTGGAGGCTGGAGCGCGCTACATTCGCCTCGATGCCGTGGGCTTTTTGTGGAAGAAGCACGGCACCAACTGCATGCACCTGCCCGAAACCCACACCATCGTGCGCCTGTTTCGCGAAATTTTGCAGCTGGTTGACCCCGGTATTTCGCTGATTACCGAAACCAATGTGCCTAACCGCGAGAACCTGAGCTACTTTGGCAACCGCAACGAAGCCCACATGATCTACAACTTCAGCCTGCCGCCGCTGCTGCTGAATGCGCTCATGCAGGGTCGCTCAGACCACCTCAAAACCTGGATGATGAGTATGCCGCCCGCCCCCATTGGCTGCGCCTACTTCAACTTCACCGCCTCCCACGACGGCATTGGCATGCGCCCCGCCGAGGGCCTGCTGGCGGTCGATGAGTACGAGCAGCTGATTACCGCTATGCGCAATTTTGGCGGCAAAATTAGCATGCGCAGCCGCCCCGACGGCACCGAGTCGCCCTACGAGATCAACATCTCGCTCTTTGATGCCCTTAAGGGCACGGTGAAAGGCGAAGACAAGTGGCAGGTAGAGCGCTTTCTCTGCTCACAAACGATTATGCTGGCCCTGGAGGGGATTCCAGCCTTTTACATTCACAGCCTGCTGGCCACCCACAACTACACCGAAGGGGTAGAGGAGACCGGCCACAACCGCACCATTAACCGCTATAAGTGGGATCTAAAAACGCTGGAAACGGCCCTGGCCGACCCAACCACTCCCCACGCCAGGGTGCTCAAGGAACTCAAGCGGTTGATCAAAATTCGTCGCCAGCAGACGGCATTTCACCCCAATGCTACGCAGTACACGCTGCACCCGCTAAACCAGGCGCTATTTGCCTTTTGGCGGCAGAGCCTGACCCGTGATCAGAGCATTTTCTCGGTGCATAACCTGAGCGACCAGCCTCAGGAGCTGCGTCTGGGCGATCTTAACCTGGTCAGCACTGACGATTGGTACGACCTGATCAGCGACGACAGATTCCCCGACCTGGATATGGTTTATATGCTGAAGCCCTATCAGTCGGTGTGGATTACCAATAAACCCAACTCGGCTCACGACGATACCATGCCTACGTTGTTATAGATTCATAAGAAAAGGGCTTCAGCTAGCTGAAGCCCTTTTCTTATGGCTTGGGTTTGTTGGAATTGAATCACTCTAAGAAATTGTGGTCGTCGTCGAGGCAGGCATCCCAGCTGGCGGAGAGGGCATCAGCTACCATCGCCTCTAAAGCTGCGGTATTGACCGATCGCGTAATGTGATCGTGCATTGGGTCAGACAGCGGAATCAGGCGCAGCCGTCGGTTATCTTGCACGAGGTCGAAGTGGTTGCCATCGGCATCGGTTTGACCAATTTCTAGGTAATCGAAGCTGTAAACGTTGATATAGAGTGTATGATTAGCCACGAGCGTGGCCTGCTGGCTATCGGCAAACACTTCCATGACCAGGCCCTGGCCTTCAGAAAGTGGCGTGCTATCTTGCAGGTGCCGATATCGCACTTGCCCCAGGTCTTGCAGTAGCCTGAGCATGTCGGTTTTGTTGACAACGACCCCGCTATCGATTAAACAGGGAGCGGGGATGCTCAAATTGCTGGCACGCTCGCGATTCATGGGGTTTTAACCACGCTACGTTGACGGTGGGAGCAAAGCTTATAGCGATCGCTCCTTTGGGTCTACATCCACGATACTCGATATCGCTGGGAATGATCTGCCCCGCGATCGCTCAGCCGGGTGGAAAACGCTGGGCTAATTCTGCCAAAGGCCCAGAGGCTAAGCATTCCGCCAGAATGCTGAAATCTCCGTAATATTGCCGAAAGTTTTTACCTAGCGCAGAGGTGGATCCATGACGCCGTTGCCCCCGGCGCAACCTGGCGAGATATCGCCCCGACCCGGCTGGTTTGCCCGCCTGGGCGGATCCATCTTGTTTTATACTCAGCTGCCGTTGCCCCCTGGCTGGCAGCCGCGCTTTGATGGGATTGCGCCGCTGGCTCCG
>PYGV01000358.1 GCA_003022385.1 filamentous cyanobacterium CCP3
GTGTTGAGACTCTGGAAGTGTTCATCGCGCTTGATCCGAATGGGCGAGGAGGTGCGGGTCTCAACCCCGGTGAGCACGGCGTCATCCATGGCAAACCCGTGGATCTGGCGATCGAAGGCGGGAATGGCCTCGCGGATGGCGGCGATCGCATAGTCCGGCAAGCTTTCGCTCAGATCGCCCAGCTTCACCCCTGGCTTGTAGGAGGGGGTCACCTCCCCAAAGGCCGTTGACGGTCGCCCGGTCAGAAAATCGCCCACCAGCTGCCCCGGAGCCTCGTAGGTGCCGCCGCCCAGGGCAAAAGCCCCTTCCTCCAGCCGCCGCTGCAGCGCAATACCCGCCAGCGGCCCCTCGGGATAATCTTGCTCTGGGGTAATGCCAACGACGATCGCGCTATTGGCGTTCGACTCGTCGCGGGCGTACTCGCTCATGCCGTTGGTGACCAGGCGGCCCGGTTCTGAGGCGGCCGCCACCACCTTGCCGCCGGGGCACATGCAAAAGCTGTAGACCGTGCGCCCGTTTTCGCAGTGGTGCACCAGCTTGTAGTCGGCCGAACCCAGGCGGGGGTGCCCGGCCTGGGTGCCCAGACGACAGCGATCGATCAGCGACTGGGGATGCTCAACCCGAAAGCCAATTGAGAAGGGCTTGGCCTCGATGTACACGCCCCGTTCGTGCAGCATCTCAAAGGTGTCGCGGGCGCTGTGGCCCACGGCCAGCACCACGTGGTTGCTGGCCAGGTAGTCGCCATTGTCGAGCCGCACGCCGCGCACCCGACCCTGGTCAATATCGAGATCAGCCACGCGGGTTTGAAAGTGAATCTCGCCGCCCAGCGCCTCGATATTGGCCCGCATGTTCTGCACAATTTTGACCAGGCGATAGGTGCCGATGTGGGGCTTGTTGATGTAGAGAATTTCGGGGTTGGCCCCGGCGTTGACCAGCTCGGTGAGTACCTTGCGACCGTAGTGGTGGGGGTCGCTGACCTGGCTGTAGAGCTTGCCGTCGGAAAAGGTGCCCGCGCCACCTTCGCCAAACTGCGCGTTGGACTCAGGGTTGAGGTTTTTCTTCAGCCAAAAGCCAAAGGTATCAACGCTGCGATCGCGCACCGCCTTGCCCCGCTCCAGAATAATCGGGCGCAACCCCATCTGCGCCAGCATCAGCCCGGCAAACATGCCGCAGGGCCCCATGCCGACTACAATCGGACGGTTTGCAAAGCCTTCGGGTGCTTGGGCGACCGGGCGATAGGTGGTGTCCGGCGTGGGCACCACGTGGGGGTCTTTCTTAAACCGCTTCAGGATCGCTTTTTCCTTCGGCGTATCCACATCGACGATGTAGACCAGGGTGATGTTGCCCTTCTTGCGGGCGTCGTAGCTGCGCTTGGCGATGGTGAACCCCCTCAGGTCTGCTGCCGCTAGGTGCAGCTTCTTGAGAATGGCCTCTTCAAGAGCGGCGTCGGGATGGTCGAGGGGCAGTTTGATTTGGCTGAGGCGTAGCATACGGAGTCGCGAGTCCCAGGGCGGCGCAGAAACCGATCATGCCACACGGGCTCGGAGTTCTGCACAGCCGCGATGGTTAACGACCGGCTTGGAGAGCGATCGCCCGTCAGGAATAGCGGGCCTAAACGCTGTAGAGGTGAGTATCAACCAAAATCAAGCTCAGACGTCAAGTTTTACCGGGAGGAAAACGTCCCATTCTGACCTGAGCCTGGTAGAAAACACCATTTTGAGCAGCGCTCACAAAGGATAGGTCACGATGAAACTGAAGTTGGGCTGGGCTTTACTGGGCGGCTTGCCCCTGAGTCTGTTGAGCAGTCTGGGGGCAGCGGCCTTCGCCAACACCATTGAACTGAGCGTGTTACCCCTCCTGGACGGACCAGTGGCGAACTGCCCGGAGAATCTGATCGCCCACGAAACCGCACGCCCCTATTTTGAAGGCGGATTTTCCACCGATGGCATGATCAAACTACGAGACGTAGCTACCAATATTCGAGTTCTCCAGTCCGATCGCTTCAGCACCACCTGGGTGGGCACCCTCAAGCCCGAATACCGCAACTGTCAAGCCTCCGGCGGCATGACCAGCATCGATGGCGAAGACTTTGTGGGGCACTCCTACATTCGAGTACAGCTGATCAACGGTCAGGTCAGAGCTATTCTCGATATGACCGGCATGAGGGATGCCAACGGGTTTACCACCGTAACCACCTTCAGGGGCCTGCGCGAGGGCAATCCACGCTGGACCTGGGGCGGCACCGACTAGGGCTTATCCTCAATCAGGACAGGCAAAGATCTACCCGAGGTTGCACTGAGGGGCTGAATCAAGCCCCTACAGTGTAAGGACGGTTACTTTTTCGATTGCCTCCCTATTGAACTATTTGTGAATATCTACATTCTCGATCTGCTAGTGATTGGCCTGCTGCTGCTGGCGGTAACGCTGGGATCGGGATGGATTGGGAGATTGCCCCTGTCCTACGCGCTGATCTATTTAGTCGTAGGGCTACTGCTCAGCCCCTACGGGTTTAACTTGATTCGGGTGCGCCCTGATGCCGAGCTGCTGGAGCGGCTGACCGAGATGGTCGTGCTAATTTCGCTGTTCAGCTGCGGCCTCAAGATGAACCGGCCCATCACAGCCTGGGCCTGGAATTCAACCATTCGCCTGATTGGCTTTTTGATGCCGCTTTCTATTTTTGCGATCGCGGCGATCGCGCACTTCATCCTCAAGCTGGAGTGGGGCGAAGGCATTTTGTTGGGGGCAATTTTGGCTCCCACCGACCCAGTGCTCGCCTCCGAGGTGCAGCTCTACGACCCCAAAGACCGCGACGAACTCCGCTTTGGCCTCACCTCCGAGGGCGGCCTCAACGATGCCCTGGCCTTTCCCTTCGTCTACTTTGGGCTGCACTGGCTAGAAGATAGCAACTGGCAGAACTGGTTTACTCAGTGGGTAGTGGTCGATCTGGTGTGGGCGATCGCGGCGGGGCTGGCCGTCGGGGTGCTCGTCGCAAAAGGAATTTGCTGGCTAGAGCACCGGCTCGAAAAAAGTCGCGCCATCGATGATTTGATGGAGGATTTTGTTGGGCTGAGCACCATCTTCCTGAGCTATTCTGTGGCTGAGCTGGCCCATGGCTACGGCTTTTTGGCCGTTTTTGTCGCCGGGGTGACGATGTACCAGGGCTGCAGGAGTACCGAGCGATCGGCCTCGCGGCTGCGGTTTATGGAGCGGCTCGAAAAATTATCTGAAGTGGGCATTATCTTGCTGCTGGGGTCGCTACTGCGCCACGAACCCATGCTGCGCTTTGCTATCCCATCGCTCATCATTGCAGGGGCGCTGCTGTTTGTCATTCGTCCCCTGGGGGCCTGGGTCAGCACCCTGGGCTCGCCTATTCACCCTGCGACTCGCTGGCTGTTTGGCTGGTTTGGCATTCGCGGCGTGGGCTCTCTGTACTATTTAACCTACGCTTTGGGGCAGGGCCTGGAGGGCGAAGTCGGCGAACTCATCGCCTGGCTCACCCTAACAACCGTAGCGGTTTCAGTCACCTTCCACGGCATTTCGTCAACCCCACTAATGCGGTGGTACGAGCGCTATATCGAGGGCAATAATTCCCTGGAGCACGATCTTCCCAGCCCTGAATAATCGCCCGGTTGGCAGGATCATTGCGCTGCAAGGCCCCCTACGGAGTCCCTATGGTGAACAGGGGGTTTTCAAGGCTGCTTGCGCGTCAGCCGATAAGCATTGCAACAAAGCCAGCGGCAGGCTTGAGCAGAGCGGGTATCCTGGCGGAGGCTGCACCGATTAGGAACACCTATGACTACCTTTGTTGCCCTCGATTTTGAAACCGCCGATCGCTACCGAGACAGCGCCTGCGCCATTGGCCTGGTGCGGGTCGAGCAGGGCCAGGTGGTCGAGAAAGTTCACTACCTGATTCGCCCCCCGCGACGGCAGTTTGAGTTCACCCATATCCACGGCATCACCTGGCGACAGGTGGCCAACCAGCCCAACTTTGCCGAGCTGTGGCCCGAGATAGCGACGGTGTTAGCCGGGGCCGAGTTCTTCGCGGCCCACAATGCCTCCTTCGATCGCAGCGTGCTCCATGCCTGCTGCCAGGCCCACCACATTGCGCCCCCGGCCCCCGATTTTGTCTGCACCGTTAAGCTGGCCCGCCAGGCGTGGAATATTCGCCCCACCAAGCTGCCCAACGTGTGCGACTACCTGGGCATTCCTCTTAACCACCACGACGCCCTGTCGGATGCCGAGGCCTGCGCCAAGATCGCGATCGCCTCAGCCCTGGCCGGGATACCAGGGTAAGCAACCCTACGCCGCCGCCTGGGTCGTCGCCCCATTGCTCTTGAAGCTACCTGCCTCAGGCTGCACCTCTACCGTGCCGCGAAACATATTCATGCCGCAGGTAAACTCGTAGCGCCCCGGCTGGGTGGGCGTAAACTCGATCGCCGTGGTCTGGTTTACGGGCAGGTCTTTGGCAATGCGAAATTCAGGGAACCGCACCGCCTCCAGGCAGCTGCTGGGGTCTTTGCGGTAAAAGTTCAGCCGCACTGGCTGCCCCAGCCGTACCACAATCTCGCTGGGGTCATAGCCACCATCGACAGTAACGGTAACTTCCTGCACACCACCCTTGCTGGTAGCCTGGCGCGACTGGGGCTTGCTGAGCAAAAACCACCACAGTTCCAGGCCGATCAGGCCCAGCCCCGCTCCCGTGATGGCCACCTTTGTCCACAGCGGTTGCTCGATGCGCTGGAACTGGCCGGTGGACGGGGCAGTGCGATCGCCCATCGTGCCGTTATTCATTTGCATTTGAGTCACCCCGCTGCTGGCGAGGACGAGCAGCAGGCCTAAGCTAGCAAGGCTGCTGAGGATGAAGTATTTAAGTTTCATGGCGATGTTCTTTGGGTGGATGGGTGGATGGG